>JAZUCJ010000132.1:0-12896 GCA_045639105.1 Methanosphaera sp. | reverse complement strand
TTGATTTATTTTTAATTTAATACATTAAATATACTTATATAATTTTTATATTTCTATATTTTCTATATTTTTTAATTAAAACTCTTTATATTTCAATATCTTTAAATAGTAGTATTGTAATACTATATTATATACGGAGGTGAAAAATATGGCAGAATTACCAATTGCTCCTGTAGGAAGATTATTAAAAAATGCTGGTGCTAACAGAATTAGTGATGATGCTAAAATAGAATTAGCAAACGTTCTTGAAGAAATCGGAATGGACATTGCAGAAGAATCAGTTAAACTTGCAAAACACGCTGGAAGAAAAACTGTTAAAGCATCTGATATTGAATTAGCATGTAGAGATATGTAAATTTCTTTAATGAAATTTTTTAATACATTTATTTTTTTTTCTTAAAACTTATTTTTAATTATAATTTTTTTTATTTGATGTTGTACTATCGAATAATTAAAAACCATTTTATCAAGTTTAATTGGGCTGATGTTAATAGTTTTGTACTTTTTTTAAAGAATATTGCATCCTAATTTCAAATAATCCACAAAGTTTATATATCTTCATCAATATAATTTATATTGTTAAGCAACTATTTTTATGCCAAGATGACCGAGAGGCGAGGTGTGTGGCTGCAGACCATATCACAGGGGTTCAAATCCCTTTCTTGGCTTATTTTATTCAATTAATTTTCAAAGATTATATTTTTCAATTAAAAATAATTACTTTATTTTACATAACTATTATTATAATTCAAATCAATAACAATAGGTACTAGGAGCATTTTTTCATGATTCAAGTTTATAATACTATGACCAGAGAAAAAGAAGAATTGGAAGTCAAAAACAATAAATTAAAATTGTTTGTATGTGGACCAACAGTTTATGATTATTCGCATATAGGTCATGCAAGAACATACATATCATTCGACGTAATCGTAAGATATCTTAAACACAAGGGAATTTCAGTATTCTACTTACAGAATATCACAGATATTGATGATAAGATAATCAACAGAGCCCGTGAAAATGGTGAAGACCCGTTAGAATTGGCACATAGGTTTGAAAAGGAATACTTAAAAGACATGGCTTTATTAAACGTTAACAACGTAAATTTTTATGCCAGAGCTACCGAACATATGGATGAAATCATCTGTCAAATACAGGATTTGATGGATAAAGGATTTGCATATGATACGCCAACAGGAGTATACTTTGACGTATCCGAATTTAAAGATTTCGGAAAACTTTCAAACAGAAATTTGGACGATCTACAAAATACCAGAATTGAAGTAGATACAACAAAAGACGATCCAAAAGACTTCGCATTATGGAAAAAACAAGACGAACAACCATACTGGGATTCTCCATGGGGAAAAGGTAGGCCAGGATGGCATATCGAAGATACTGCAATCACAGAATCCTATTTCGGTCCACAATACAATATTCACGGGGGAGGTTTAGACCTAATATTCCCTCATCATGATGCAGAAATTGCTCAAATGGAAGCTGCAAGTGGAAAAGAACCATTAGTTCAATACTGGATGCACACAGGATTCCTAAACGTTCGCGGAGAAAAAATGAGTAAATCTTTAGGTAATTTCATTACCATCAAAGAACTGTTGAAAGAATATTCCCCTGAAGTGTACAGATTCTTTGTATTATCAACTCATTACAGAAGCCCTATAGATTTTAGTGACGACATACTAAAACAGGCAGAAAACAGTTTAAAACGTATTCAAAACACTGGAAAAAACGTACTTGATAAATTAAGTGAAGAATCACTACCGGAAGAAGACACATCAGATATCAGGGACAAATTGGAATCATTTAAAGAAGAGTTCTTTGAAGCAATGGACAATGACTTCAACACACCAATCGCTTTATCAAGCTTGTTTGATTTCACACACGCAATAAACAAATCCTTAAACGAAAATGAAATCTCAGAAAATACATTATCTTCCATAATAGAAATATTTAAGGTTATAGAAGAAATATTAGGATTCCCAATAATAGTTTCCGACAATTCAGGATCAGATTTATCTAATGAATTACTGGATATTATAACAAACATAAGACAAGATTTAAGGGCTAAAAAAGACTGGGATTTAGCCGATAAAATAAGGGATACCCTTTCAAATCTGGATATTTCTCTTGAAGATAAATAAAAATCTTCTTTTATTTCACTCTTTTTTTCAATTATTCAATCATTAATTTTTTTTGTAAACATCATTTCTAAAAAAAAGGCTAATTTTATAATTTAATTAAAACTATTAATTATAGTAAACAAATAATCTATTATTTATGAAAAAAAATTTAAGATAATAATAGTCAGGTGTGTGTTATCTTGGACAAATTAAATAGAAGAGAAATGATTAATCAATCAGAAGACGATTTGGTTCATAAAATATTAAATGATATCAAGGCACCTTCAGATTTGGGATTGCTTAGATGTGTACAGTGTGGTTTATGTACTTCTATGTGTCCAGCATCCAGACATTCGGAATATGATGCAAGAGAAATAATAAAACGAGTTCTTGATAATGATGAAAGCATTCTTGAAGATAAAATAATCTGGAACTGCTTCTATTGTTACACATGTCACAGTGTTTGTCCAGTAGGAAATAGTGTCTGTGAAGTCAATCAGATACTAAGACAAATGGCAATAGAAAAAGATGTGGGGAAAAAACAAATAGAATCATTCATGAGTTTTGCAGATAGTTTTATCGAGGAAGGTTTGGGAATAATACCAAAAGAATATCAGGACCAACTGAAAATAGATTACGGAAAGCATTGGGAAAACTTACAAGAAAATTTACAGGAAGTTCGTGAAGAATTAGGATTAGACAGCATGTATTTGTTACCTGAAGCAAAAGAATCTGTAGACAAAACACTTGATGCAATAGGATTTAAAAAACGTGTCAAATCAATTAAGGATGTTAGAAATAGGAAATAGGTGATTTATATGCAAGACGTGGATAAATTTATACCTACAGAAAATATTACATTATTTCGAAGTTGTCTTGTATCTGCAGAATATCCTGGAGTAGAGGCTTCAACAAAATATATTTTCGATAAATTAGGCATAGAATATGTTATTGACAGAAATCAATCATGCTGTACGGGATTAGGACATTACTATGATATTTTCGATGAATTATCTACTACAGCTTTAGCAGCCAGAAACTTCAGTTATGCAATAAAAAACAATCATAAACAGTACGTGCCAATGTGTGCAACATGCTATGCAATTTTAAAAACTTCAGCAAACATTTTAAACGAAAAAGACGATGTAAGGGAAGAAATTAACAGGGCATTCATGGAAAACGGTCTTGAAGATTTCATATACACAAAGGGGGATATTAATCCAAGGGATGATATCACACATGTCGTGGACGTATTATATTACTTAAAGGATAAAATCCCAGAACATAAAAAACGGGATATTTCAAATTTAACTATTGCAACACATCACGGATGTCATTACTGTAAAGTCCATTATAACGACACATTATGCGGCTATAGAAATCCTGAAATTATTGATAAAATATGTGAAGTAATGGATGCACCAGCCCTAAAATGGTATGATCATAAGCCAAGACACTGTGGTGGAGGATTCAGACAAAGATATGCAAACAGGGAATTATCATTGGATGCAACAGTAGATAAATTTAAAAGTTTACATAAGGAAAAAGTTGATGTATTATTGGTCATGTGTCCAAACTGTCAATTACAATTTGATAGATATGAACAGGTATTGGAAGACATGACGGGTGATAAGCATTATTTTGCCGTAATGAACATAGCTCAACTGGTTGCATTGTACATGGGCGCTGATCCATATAAGGTTGTTGGAATTCAAACACACACTGTTAATGTTGAACCGTTGCTTGATAAGTTGGGCATAGAATATAATTCTGAGGAGGACACGTTACATGTCAGACAAGAATAGAATTGGTGTTTTTTTATGTCATTGTGGTGGAAACATTTCTGATAACGTGGATTTATATGAAATAGAAGAAAAATTATCAGAAAATGATGAGATATATTCCATAAAGCATCATGAAAATTTATGTTCATTGGAAGGACGAAAAATCATAAAGGACCAGATTCTTCGTGAAGATTTGGATAGGGTTGTAATTTCCGCATGTTCCAAGGTAACTCACGGAGCAACGTTCCAAAATTATATTAAACCATTGAATCCTTACCTGTTTGAAATGCCAAATGTTAGGGAACAATGCTCCTGGGTAACAGCCGATAAGCAAAAATCCACCAATAAGGCTTTATCATTAATTAATTCCGCAATAGAAACTGTTAAATACAATGAACCATTAAAAAAGATACCTACAAGCGTAAAAAACAGTGTTTTAGTAATAGGTGCAGGAATTTCCGGAATCACAGCGGCCAATTCACTTGCAAAACAGGGGATGGAGGTAACTTTAATTGAAAAACGTCCCGCAGTTGGAGGAGCAATGATACAGGTTGGAAAAGTATTTACTCCAGACAAAATGTCCGAAGATTGTGCAGCCTGTTTGCTTAACCCGGTTATAGATGAAATGGTACATAATGATAAGATTACGCTGTTAACAAACACGGTTCTGGAAAAATCTTCTAGAAATGCCGGAAATTTTGATGTAATCTTACGTAAAAAACCGGATTATGTTGATACTGATAAATGTACTAGTTGCGGTAAATGTACTCAGGCCTGTCCATCTTTTGCATTGGATGAATGGAATGAAGGATTAAACAATCGTAAAGCGATATATAAACCTTTCCCACAAGCTGTTCCAAGCACTTATACATTGGATGATGAGTCATGTGTAAAGTGTGGAGCCTGTCTGAATGTATGTCCTACAAACGCAATTAATTTGGATGCAATCGATGAAATAATATCTTTAACTGTAGGTTCCGTGGTAATAGCAACTGGACATCAACGTTTTGACACGGCTAAAAGACCTGAATATGGCCACCCATTCTATGAGGACGTGCTTAGCCAAATGCAATTGGCACGTTTAATGGGAATTAACGGTCCAACAAATGGTCACTTAACCGTTCCTTCAACGGGTAAGATTCCAAGAAGGGTTGTTATGATACAATGTGTAGGCTCAAGAGATCAAATGCCGGAGGGACACAAGTACTGTTCAAAAGTCTGTTGTATGGTAGCGCTAAAAAATGCAAATTTAATACACTCCCATTATCCTGATACTGAAGTAATAATTTGTTATACGGATATAAGAACTCCCGGAGTATATGAGAAATATTTCAAATATGTTCAGAACAATGGTATCAAATTAATCAGGGGACGTCCCGGAGAAATTGCACGCGAAGATGACCATCTGATTGTTCGTATTGAAGACACATTAACACACGATAAACAGGAAATACCTACTGATTTGGTTGTATTGTCCGCTGCCTTGGAATCTTCACAGGGAACTATTGATGCTGCTAAAACATTGGGAGTTCCATTAACCGAGGACAGATTTGTTAAAGAAAAACATCCTAAAATGCAACCGGTATCAACAGACATTGAAGGAATATTTGTATGTGGTACGGCCCAGGGACCTAAAGATATTACTGACAGCATTATTCAGGCAAACACGGCGGCAACAAAAATTTCAGAACTGATTAATGGAGGTTTGGAAGTTGAACCTCATATAGCCACTATAAACGTTAAAAAATGTGTATTGTGTGGTAAATGTGTTGAAAACTGTCGTTATCAGGCTTTATCAATATACCATGATTCTATCAGGGTAGGTCCTATAGCTTGTATGGGATGTGGGGATTGTATTATCACATGTCCTCAGGAAGCAATAAGTATACGTGGTCAGAGCGATGAACGTTTAGAGGCAAGCATTAAAGGATTATTGAAGGATAAAAATGATGATGAACAACTCATTATCGCATTCCTTGACGATATTGGTAACGTATCTGCAAATAACATGGGAATAAACAGGGTGGAATGTCCATCAAGTGTAAGAATAATTAACGTGCCATTCATTAATCGGGTAAAGTATAATCATATTAAATATGCATTAACTCATGGTGCAGATGGCGTATTCCTGGGAGAATATCCTGATTCTCCTAGACACAATGAAATCAGGGAAAACGTTCAGATTATGAAGAAACATTTAGAGGAAGACGGTATTAATCCGGATAGATTATTGATACACAGCGTATTCATTCCTTATTTCAGGGGATTGGCAAATCAGTTCAAAGACTTTGATGAATTGTTAAACACGTTAAGTATTTAATATCTAATCCTTTTTTCTACTTTTTTTTGGAGGAAGTAATCCAATGATTTCAGAAGAAAAATATGTAACACTGATTAAAGACGTTTTGGAAATTAATTTAGACGATAATTTAGACCAAAAAGAATCAATCTTATCTCCAGTTAATGAAAATCAGTACATTGTTGCTGGTCCGGGTAGTGGAAAAACTACCGTTCTAGTTTTAAAAATATTAAAATATATTTTTGTCGACGATATTGAATTAAAAAATATTATTGTAACAACATTTACAAAAAAGGCCGCAAGAGAACTTAAAGAAAGAATATGGGCATGGTATAATCTATTGGCTGATGAATTGGATTATTCCGTTAATTTTAATTTTGATAATTTTCTGATAGGTACTCTGGATAGTATTGCAGAAGAAATTGTTTCAGAACATATGGGTGTTGAAATAATTGATAACTTCACTTCTTCAGCAATAATGATGCAGAATTTATTAACAGATAGACGTAATGATGATAAAGGTTTAAAACAGTTTATTAAAAAACTCAATAATAATCATGCCAATTTATCCCCATCTGAAATGAACAATCAGATACAAAGTATAAGGGAACGTATCTATTATGACATGATTAATAAGGAGGAATTGAAAAACAATGCCACACGTGAATCTGTTGTTTTTGATATAATTGATGATTACTTGGATCAATTAAATTCAAGAAATGTGATGGATTATGCAATGCTTGAAGAAAAGTTTTATGAAATATTAAACAGGGAGTTTGTTGATTCATTTAAGGATATTTCAGTACTTCTTATTGATGAATATCAGGATACTAATCTTTTACAGGAGGCCATTTATTTTAAACTTGCAGAATACGTTAAGGCCAATAATGGTAACATAACAGTTGTGGGCGATGATGATCAGTCACTATACAGGTTTAGGGGAGCAACCATAAATTTGTTCACTGAATATCCGGAAAGAATTAAAAATGAGGTGGGTATCAGTCCAAAAACAATTTTTTTACATAACAATTACAGGTCAACAAAGGCCATAATAGATTTTACCAATGAATACATTAATCTTGACGACAGGTATCAGGTATCACGTACAACCAATAAACCGGAAATAATGCCTACAAATGATACGAAGACTGGATTGCCTGTAATGGGAATGTTTAGGAATAATTTGGAGGAATTATCAACCGATTTAACAGAATTGATATATGATTTAAAACTCAATCATGATTATTTTGTTGAAAGAAATGGTCAAAAGTATGATATTTCTTTAAAAAAATCCAACCCATCTATAGCACTCCTAACAAATTCTCCAAAAGAAGTAACTGCATATAATAATAAGAGATTGCCCTATTATATTAGGGACAGTTTATCGTATAAGGATGAAAATATTACGGTATTTAATCCACGAGGTCAAAGTATTGAAACTAGTGAAATTGTTTCTTTGTTATGTGGACTGATATTGCAAAGTATAGATCCCACGTCAATTACAGAAAATAACTTGGACAACCTTCCACCACATACGAGGAAGACCTTAAGAAGTTGGAGAAAACATGTTCAGGAATACATTGAAGAAACAAATAAACAACTACCGGAATTTGATGAAAAAGTAAATATGAATGAATTGCTTGAAGATATAAAAGAGGAATGTTCAACATTATCTGAAGAATCATCCGAAACTAAACTATATTTTGACATGATTGTAGAAACAATTGTTCAGACAGATAAGGCAATTAATGAGGACGGGTTACTGACAGTTAATCAAATATTCTGGCATATTCTGGTTCCTATAGCTTCAGGTGCAATAGACATTGATGATGACATGTTTGATGTTGATTTGGAAGATAATTTGAACATAATGTCCATTCATCAATCAAAGGGATTGGAATTTGATATTGTAATTGTGGATGTTGGTTCGGATATTTTTTCCAATTCATCCTCAACTGCCTTTAAAAGATTTCCTAAAAGGGGTGGGGTAACCTATAATCTTGAAAATTATTTGAAGGACTATTCAATGGTATCCTATGATTATGATAAAATTTCGGGTTTGGATAAGGAATTCAATGATTTGATAAGAAGATATTTTGTCGCATATACTAGGGCTAAAAGTATTTTAATACTGGTTGGTTTAAACAGTATGCGTTACGGCTTCAAGGGCGACTTTCAGGATAAAATTTATATAGAAAATGTTGCAACGGGCTGGTCTAGAGATAAAGTTTGGCACTGGGATTCATTGAATAATTTATTAAATATTTAAAAATAGTTTTTTGGTGGCGGTGATTTAAACAAAAAAAAGAAAGTTATAAAAGATATACTTATCCTCTGTATCTTTTTTCTTTTACTCCTCTTCCTTTTTTATTTCCTTGTTTTTTGTATCCAGATTTAGGTCTGGTTCTTCTGTTAGTTCCTTTGACTTTTGCCATATTTTCCCCTCCTATAATTTTTTTTATGATTATATAAATAATAGTTATATTTATACTCTTTTTGTCCTTAATTTCTATAAATGAGAATCATCATTATTGAAATATTATATATAATTATATTTAAAATCTTTAATATATATTTTTTGCTTTTATTCATGCTTCTATTAGTTTATACAAATATATTTTATATTTGAAAAATAAATTAAAATTAACAATGAAATATTTTATTTAATTATAATATTTTCAGACATACTTTAGACATACATTGCAAGTGTAAAATTTTAATTCAAACCGATAATTAGGGTGTAATCATGGAAAATAAAAAAGTATTGTGTTTAGTTGACGGAGAACACTATTTCCCAGTAACAAAATCAGCAATAGACAAAATAGAATCAAAAGGATATGATATAAAATTATTATTATTTATTGGAGGAACCGAAAAACTTAGGGACACCAATATTGATGTGATATCAGATTTCTTCAATAAACCAGTAATATTTGGTGAAGATCATAGTAAAATTCCATACGACTTGATTGGAAAAAGCATAGTTGATACGGGTGTTGATTGTGTATTTGATTTGTCAGATGAACCTGTAGTAAATTATTCTAAAAGATTTAAAATTGCTACAGTAGTATTGCAGCATGGAATAAAATATAAGGGACCTGACTTCGAATTCAAACCTCTTGAAGAACATGATGTTTTAGAAAATCCCTCCTATAGAATATTGGGTACGGGTAAAAGAATTGGAAAAACTGCAGTCAGTGCTTATACTGCACGTTTAATAAATACTGAAGATAAGTATGACCCATGTATAGTGGCAATGGGTAGGGGAGGACCTGAAGTTCCTGAAGTGGTTCATGGTGATGAAATTAAGCTAACTCCCCAATATTTAATGGAACAATCAGACAAGGGCAGGCACGCAGCATCAGATCATTGGGAAGATGCATTAATGAGCAGAGTCTTAACTGTTGGATGTCGACGTTGTGCCGGAGGAATGGCAGGACAAGTATACGTTACCAACATGGTTGACGGAGCTAAAATGACAAATGACTTGAATACAAATCTTATTGCTATTGAAGGAAGTGGTTCTGCAATACCTCCAATTAAAACCGATAAAAATATTGTCCTGGTCGGTGCAAATCAACCAATAGAAACACTAACAGAATATTTTGGACCATATAGAATTAAATTGGCAGATTTAATTATCATAACAATGTGTGATGAACAAATATGCTCTAAAGAAAAGTTAGATAATTTAATGGAAGAAATTAAGCAAATCAATCCAAGTGCAGAGATAATTCCTACAATATTCAGGCCACACCCTGTGGAAAGTATAGAAAATAAAAACATTTTATTTGCAACAACCGCACCCGAATCTGTTCAACATTTATTAAAGGACTATCTGGAAGATAACTTCAACTGTAATGTTGTGGCAATATCATCTAATTTGTCTAACAGGCCTTTGTTACAGGAGGATATCGATAACAATATCGATAAGGTTGACATAATGTTAACGGAACTAAAAGCAGCAGCAGTGGATGTTGCTACAAAAGATGCTTTAACAAAAGGATTGGATGTTGTATATTGTGATAATATTCCTATACCAATTAATTCCGATTATGATTTGGATTCTGCAATAATGAAAATTGTACATGAAGCTGTTGATTCCTTTAACAGCTAATTTTATTTTTTTTTAAATGCAAACCATAAAGTATTTATATAAGTTCAAACACCCCTTGAAAGCATAAGTATATAATATACTATTAATATACTATAATATAGTTGGAAATTTATAATGAAAAAAATTATTTTCATATATATTTTATTAATTATCAATTTTTATATATCAGTCTAGAAACACGGTTTTAGAATATTATTCATTAAATATCAAAATCAGTCTATAAAAAATGAATTTAAAAATAATATCTAAATTGGAGGATAATTAATATGGTACAAACTACCCAACAACCATTAATACTTCTCGCTGATGGGTCAACAAGGACTGTTGGAAGTCAAGCAACAAAAAATAATATAATGGCTGCAAAATTATTATCCAGCATATTAGTTACTACATTAGGTCCAAGAGGAATGGACAAAATGTTGTTAAACACCATTGGTGACGTAAAAATTACCAACGATGGTTACACCATTTTAAAAGAAACCGAACCGGATCATCCTGCTGCAAAAATGTTAGTAGATCTATCAAAAATGCAGGAAGAAGAATACGGGGATGGAACAACCACTGTAGTAGTTTTAGTTGGAGAATTATTAAAACAAGCAGAAAAATTAATCGATCAAGGAATCTCAATATCCACAATAACAAAAGGTTTTGAAGAAGCAAAAAGAAAAACATTAGAAGTATTGGACGATATTGCCTTTGATGCAGATAAAGAAGAATTTATTAACATAGCAAGAACATCAATGTCCGGTAAAGGTTCATTCACAAATCTTGATTCAATGGCCGAAAACTTAGCTACAATACTATTACATTTAGCTGAAAATAACGCAATTGACAAAGACATGATTAAAATTAGAAAAATCCATGGTGAAGGAACTGCAGATACAGAAATTACAGAATCTGTTTCAATAGATAAAAATGTATTAGAATCTGAAATGCCAAAAGATGTTAAAAATGCTAAAATCTGTTTACTCCAATATCCTATTGATGCTAGAGAACTTCAAAACAGTGCTAAAATAATTTTATCAAATCCTGGAGAATACCAAGATTACCTTGATAAAGAAGCAAAAATGTTAGAAGATGAAGTACAAAAATTAGTTGATTGTGGAGTAAATGTTTTATTCAACAACAAAAAAATCAGTGATTTAGGTCAACATTACTTAACAAAAGCCGGAATATTATCAGCTAAAAGAGTAAAAATAGGGGACCTAGAAAGATTAGCAAAAGCTACCGGAGCAAATATCGTAAACAACATACGTGAACTAACACCTGAAGACATCGGTGAAGCAGGACACGTATATGAAAAATGGGTATTTGAAAACAGAGAATACATCTTCGTAGAAGAATGTAAAAACAAAGGTACTTTAAACATCATGGTACACGGAAGTACAAAACACATCACAGATTTATTAGAACAAGCTATTAATGATGCTATTGGTGCAATATGTCAGGCAATAAAAAACAAAAAAGCAATTCCTGGAGGAGGAGCTTCTGACATTGCAGCAGCAAAAGTATTAAGAAAATATGCAAATACATTCAAAGACAAACGTCAATTAGTTATTAAAGCATATGCTGATGCATTAGAAGAAATACCATTAGCACTTGCAAGAAATGCAGGTATGGACATAATCGATGTATCAACAGAATTAAGAGCTGCTCAAGAACAATCAACAAATATGGGTGTAAACGTAATAAAACGCGAAGTAAGAGACATGAAAGAAGATCATATACTTGAATCTCACATTACCAAAAAGGAAATTGTTAATTCATGTACCGATATCGCAGAAGAAATATTACGTATTGATGATGTAGTTGCATCAAAACCAGAAACTCCTGTTGGAGGAGACATGCCTGGAACACCAAACCCATACATGTAAATAAGATAAATATTATTTTTATCTTATTTAACTTCTTAAACTATTTTTATACAAACATTATTATTTTTATTCAACTAGTTAGTTTTTAATATTATAAACAAGATATATACAAGTATAATGTATTGTTTGGAGGATTAAATTGCTAGAAATAATTAACTTAAAAAGAGAAGACTTTTCTAAATACACAACAAGAATAGAAATGGATTCTAGTGATGTCTTACAACCAGTTCAAGAAATAATCAGCAATGTTCGAAAAGACAAGGATAAAGCATTACATGATTATACCTTAAAATTTGACAAGGCAGACATCACAGAATTAAGAGTTCCAACAGAAACAATAAAGAAAAGTATTGAAAACATCGATGTAAAACTCAAAAAAGCATTAGAAGATGCTGCAGAAAATGTAAGCAAGTTCCATAAGGCACAAATACCTTCCGATTGGACCATGGAAGTAAGACAAGGCGTTAAAGCAGGTCAAATAATCAGACCCCTAAAAAGGGTGGGCTGTTACATTCCGGGAGGTAGGGCAGCTTATCCATCATCAATTCTGATGACAGTTATTCCGGCAAAAATTGCAGGCGTCGAAGAAATAATATGCTGTACACCTCCAGATAAGGATGGAAATATCAGCGACGAAATATTGGCCGCAGCTTATATTGCAGGAGCAACCCATATCTACAA
>JAZUCJ010000131.1:0-10919 GCA_045639105.1 Methanosphaera sp. | reverse complement strand
CATATATTTTTTAAACTGATAAATTTTTGAAAGTTATATTTTTAGCTGCTTAAAGTTTGAAGGAAATTTTGTATAAATTCTTATTAAATTTTAAGTTCTCATGTCTCTTTGTGGTGATACTTGGAAAAATTAATATTTTTTTAAAAAACTTAATAATAACACATATATACTCTTATTTCTTAAAAAAAAATTTAATAACTTAGAATAAAGGGAGTATAATGATATTTAAAAAAAGATCATATAAAGGGTGATTTATCAATGGCAAGTATTTCTGACGCTATCGGAATAATCAGACAAGCTGAATCTGATGCTGATAGTATTGTTGAAGAAGCAAACAAAAAATCAACTGAAATGATCCAAGAAGCTCGTGCAACAGTAGATTCCACAATTGAAACAGCTAAATTAGAAGCTCAAGACCAAGCTAAACATATGTTATTAGCTAAAGAAGAAGAAGCTGGTAAAGAAGCTGTAATAATTTCAAACGAATCTGATGCCAACATTAAAGAATCATTAAGAGGTTCTGAAAACAATGTTGACGCCGCAGCTGAAATAATAATTGAAACCGTATTATAGGGGTATTACTATGTTTAGGCCAGCGAAAATGCAAAAAATAAGCATAGTAACTTTGAACCAGTACACTAAACCCGTAATTGATATTCTTCACGAAAAAGGATTCATTCAAATAGAAGATCTAACTGAAAGCATCCAAGAAGACGAAGAATTTAAAGGGTTAGATGTATCAAAACAAGACCCACATGCAAGCAGAATTGCATCTTTATCCATGAAATGTAATAGTATCCTAGATACTTTAAAATCTGCTGAAAAGTCTATGAGTATGGTCGATGTTGTTAAAGGATTTATCAGCCCTAAAAAAATTGATTCAAAAGAAGTAGAAAATTTACCTACCACTGAATTAGTTGATAAAGCTGATGAAATTATTAATAAAGTTGATGCAGTCCTCAGTCCAATTGAATCACGTATAAATGAAATTGGAACTGAAGAAACAAAATATAAAGAATCTTTAAATGTTGCTAATCAATTAAAAGGTTTCGATATAGATTTCGCACACTTACAAGAAACAAAATACACAAAAATTGTTTCAGGAAGAATACCATCCGAAAATCTATCAGAAGCTAAAAAAGGTATAGAAGATATTACTGACCAAGTAGACATATTTGAAAGTAGTTCTACATCAGATGGGGATAAAACTTTTGTACCAATAATGATTGTCACAGCAAGTGAATTTGAAGAAGATATATCTAGTGTGTTAAGACGCTTAGAATTTGAAAAATTAGATGTCACAGGTTTAAGTGGAAAACCTAATGAAATTATCGAAGCATCAAAAAGCAAACTAGACGAATTGAAAAAAGAAAGAAAACAATGTATTAAAGATATAGGTGAAGTTGGTCAACGTTCAAAAGAACACTTATTAGTGATTAATGAACAATTAGAACTAGAAAAAGAACGAACTGAAATCTATTCTTACTTTGGTGAAACAAACAGTACAAAAGCTATCAAAGCTTGGGTAGTTAAAGATGATGTTGAAGAAACTTTATCACTCATTGATGAAGTTACTGATGGTAACAGTATTATTCAATTGGAAGATCCTACCGAAGAGGAAATTGAAAATAACAAAGTACCTGTAAAACAACAAAACCCTGGTTTTGCAAAACCATACGAATTACTCGTAAACATGTACTCAGCACCAAACTATAAAGATATTGATCCAACAATAATCATGGCAATATGTTTCCCATTCTTCTTCGGTTACTGTTTAACCGATGCATTCTATGGAATTATATTGGCTATAGTGGGATTAATATTATACACAGGCTTAGGTAAAACAAGTAAAACTTACAAATCATTTGGTACAATAGTAACACAATGTGGTATTTGGACCTTTATATTAGGTTTAGCTACTGGTGGATTTATTGGGGATTTCGTACCTCGTTTCATCTTTGGTGATGCAAGTGCACCATTACCAACAGTTATTCCGGATATAAATGCATTCGTGCATCCAGAAAATATTTTGATATTGGCTATAATAATAGGTTTAATCCATCTTAACATTGCATTCTTGTTTGGTATTATCGACAACGTAAAACGTGGAAACATCAAACAATTATGTGGTGGACAATTATGTTGGGTTTTAATTGAACTTGCAATTGTTGGATATTTATTAACCAACAGTATCTATGTATTAGCAGCAATTGCTGTAGTAGCATTAATATTATTAATATACGGTACAGGTCCAATGGGTGTAATGGACATATTTGGATTCTTAGGTGATATCTTATCATACTCAAGATTATTAGCATTATGTCTATCCACTGGTGGTATCGGTATGACCGCTAACTTATTAGGTCAATTATTAGCTGGTATGATACCTTATGTAGGTATAGTTTTAGGTGTAATTGTATTCTTTGCAGTACACTTATTTAACATTGCATTCCAATCAATGGGATCATTTATTCACTCATTACGTCTTCACTTTGTAGAATTCTTCGGTAACTTCTATGAAGGAGAAAGTGACGAGTTCGTGCCATTCAAGGCAAGTAGAATTTACACAAAACTAAAAAAATAAATTTTTAGCATAAATCAAAAAAAATATAAAATTCATTTATTTGGAGGAAAATTAAAATGGCAGCAGAATTAGCATTAGGTTCAGCTTTAGCTGCAATAGGTGCTGGAGTAGCAGTAGGATTTGCAGCATTAGGTTCAGGTATCGGTCAAGGTATCGCATCTTCCGCTGGTGTAGGTGCAGTAGCAGAAGATTCAGGTATGTTTGCACAAGGTTTAGTATTTACAGCTATTCCTGAAACTCAGGCTATCTACGGTTTCCTTATCGCTATCTTATTATTAGTATTCTCAGGAATTATGGGAGGTAGTCCTTTAGAAGTTACTTCAGGATTAGTAGCAATTGGTGCAGGAGCAGCAGTTGGTTTCGGTGGTCTTGGTTCTGGTATGGGTCAAGGTATCGCATCTTCCGCATCTGTAGGTGCAGTTGTAGAAGATCCAGACATGTTTGCACAAGGTTTAGTATTTACAGCTATTCCTGAAACTCAGGCTATCTACGGTTTCCTTATCGCTATCTTATTATTAGTATTCGGTGGAATACTCGGAGCATAGATTTAAAATATTAGGCTATAAGCCTTAAAACAATATTTTTCGGAGGAAAGTAGATGAGCGTTGGAGCAGATAAAATAGTAGCAAATATTAAAGCAGATGCTCAAGCAAAAGCTGATGAAATTATCTGTAAAGCTACCGCTGAAAGTGAAAAAATCATCGCAGATGGTGAAGTAGCAGCTCAAAACGAATCTGATTCAATACTTGCTTCAGCTCAAAAACAAGCTGACATGAAATATCAACAAATTATTTCAGAAGCAAAAGTTAACGCAAGAAGAAAAGAGTTAGAAGCACGTGAAGAGTTAATAGAAAAAGCTTTCAGAGTAGCATCAGAAAAAATTGAAAAACAGGCATCTGAAAATTCTGCAAATTATGTAGAATCTTTAAAAACCATGATTAAAGATGCATCATTACAAGTAGGTGGAAATCAACTTGAAATTCTTGTAAGAGAAGACGATGTTGATAATGTAAAATCCATGATTGATGAAGTATCAAAATATGTAACAAATGAAACTGGTAATGACGTTTCCTTTATCATAGGAGAACCAATAGACATTATTGGTGGAGCAGTTGTAAAAACTGTTGATGGTGAAGTAGAAGTTAAAAATACCATTGAAGCACGTATGCTTCGTTATAGAAAATATTTAAGATCAGAGGTTGCTAAAAAACTATTTAGATAGTTATTGGAGGAGAATTAAATGGAAGAAAGCATAATAGATTTGATAAACTCTTTCGGATTCTCTTCTCCAGAGGCATTCATTGCATTGTTAGTAATGGTACTAGCTGTAGTTGGAGCAATAGTAGTAGTAATAACAATCAGACCGTTATTAGAATATTATCCTTACACATATCCTAATGCAAGAATTAGAGCAAAAATTGGTAAAATCTTGAATGATAAACAAATCTCTGAATTAGCAGAAACCGAAAGTCTCGAAGAAGTAAAAAATTACTTAAGAGGACACAGAGATTATGCTAAATATATAGATAAATATCCTATAGAACAAGCATTAGATGCAAATCTCGCAGAATCATACGATACATTAGCAAAAGTTGCACCAAAAACATTAAAACCAACCCTTGACATCATGTTAGATCAATGGGATATAAACAATATTAAAAGTGTTTTAATTGCTAAAGAAGCTAAATTAAACGAAGAAGAAACTCGTGAATTATTAGTTCCTTATGGTGTATTAAAAGATGATCAAGATAAAATGGTTGAAGCTGACAGTGTTCAAGAATTAATCGTTGCTCTTGAAGGAACACCTTACGCTAAAGTATTAGAAGATGCATTACCGGATTATAATGAAAATAAAACATTATTAACATTAGAATCAGCTTTAGACAATTACTACTATGAAAGGTTACTAGTAAAATCTTCAAGTCAGGAAGATGAAAACACTAGAATGTTACACAGTTACGTAGGAACAAAAATTGACATTGCTACTTTAAAAATTATATTAAGAGCAAAAGCAGATGGACTTGCATATGATCAAATCAAACCATATGTAATTAACAGAGGTTACAAATTACGTGATTGGAAAGTTAAAGAATTAATGGAATCAGAAGATATCAATTCTTTACTAAGCAGTATTGAAAGTTCAGACTATGGAGCAATCATTGCAGACCATATACCTGAATACAACAGTACTAAATCCATTGCCGTTTTCGATGAAGCATTAGATGCTTACGAAAGAAAAATGGCAAACAATATCTTTAAGAAAAAACCATTTGGCGTAGGTCCTATAGTAGGTTTCATTAATAAGAAAGAAACCGAAATTAAAAATCTTAAAATTATTGCAAGAAGTAAAAGAGGACCTGTTGTACCTAGTTCCGAAATTAAGGAGATGTTATTATGAAAAAGGACATAGCTATAATGGCAGATCCAGATACAGTAACTGGTTTTATGTTAGGCGGAATAAAAAGTGGATTCCCCGTACATAATACAGATGAATCAAAAACAACTTTAAAACAGTTAGTTGATGATGGTTATTCAATCATTATTACAACTGAAGCAATTGGTGATGAATTAAGAGAAGACATTACTAAATACACTAGTAGTGCATTACCAATGATTATTGAAGTACCAGATAAGTCAGGCTCACATAAAAGAGAAACTGACCCAATGAATGAACTTATTAAAAAAGTTATTGGGGTTGAGATGGTAAAATGATTACAGGAAATATTATTAAAATTGCAGGTCCAGTTATTGTCGGTGGAGGTATGAGAGGTACCCAGATGCACGAAATGGTTCGTGTCGGTGAAATTGGACTTATTGGTGAAATTATTGAACTTGAAGGCGACACAGCCACTATTCAGGTTTACGAAGAAACTGCTGGTCTTAAACCAGGAGAAAAAATTGAAAGTACTGGAGGACCACTCTCAGTAGAATTAGGTCCAGGTATACTCAAATCAATTTACGATGGTATTCAAAGACCATTAACAGAAATTAAAAGTCTTGCTGGAGATTACTTACCTAGAGGGGTAGACGTACCAGCATTAGATAAAACTAAAGAATGGGATTTCAATCCTACAGTATCTGTCGGTGACAAAGTAAATGGTGGAGACATCATCGGAACCGTACAAGAAACAGTAGCAATTGAACACAAAATTATGGTACCACCTACCATGTCCGGTACTGTAAAATCTATCCAAAGTGGAAAACACACAGTAGTCGATGACATTGCTGAAATCGAAACCGAAGATGGAATCAAAACAGTACAAATGATGCAAATTTGGCCAGTAAGAGTAGGTAGACCTTATGTAAACAAATTAGACCCAGATGTACCTCTTATAACAGGTCAACGTGCACAAGATACATTCTTCTGTGTTGCTAAAGGTGGAACATCAGCTATTCCTGGACCTTTCGGATCAGGTAAAACAGTTACACAGCAACAATTAGCAAAATGGGCAGACGCTGATATAGTAGTATATATTGGATGTGGAGAACGTGGTAACGAAATGACCGAAGTACTTACCGAGTTCCCTGAATTAGAAGACCCAAAAACCGGTAATCCTTTAATGGACAGAACAGTTCTTATTGCTAACACATCAAACATGCCGGTAGCAGCTAGGGAAGCATGTGTATACACAGGTATTACCATTGCAGAATACTTCAGAGATATGGGTTACGATGTAGCACTTATGGCAGACAGTACCTCAAGATGGGCAGAAGCTATGAGGGAAATTTCAGGACGTCTTGAAGAAATGCCAGGGGAAGAAGGTTACCCAGCATACTTAGCTTCAAGATTAGCACAGTTCTATGAACGTGCAGGAAGAGTAACAACTATCGGTTCACACAAAGCAATCGCATCCGTAACCGTAGTTGGAGCAGTATCTCCGGCAGGTGGGGACGTATCAGAACCAGTTACAACCAACACTTTACGTATTGCAAAAGTATACTGGGCATTAGATGCATCACTTGCAGACAGACGTCACTTCCCATCCATCAACTGGTTGAACAGTTATTCCTTATACGTAGACAGTATCACATCCTGGTGGAATAACGAAGTAGGTAGTGACTGGAGAGAGTTAAGAAACACAGCAATGGCTCTTTTACAGAAAGAAGCAGAACTAAACGAAATTGTACAATTAGTTGGTCCTGACGCATTACCTGAAAAAGACCGTGTAACATTAGAAGCAGCACGTATGTTAAGAGAAGACTTCTTACAACAAAACGCATTCGATGACACAGATACATATTGTTCACCTAAAAAACAATATAACATGTTAAAAACACTTTTATTATACAACACCACCGCACAAGAAGCATTAGCTGATGGTGGAGACGTAAATAAACTTGTTAACTTAGATGTTAGAGTAGATTTAGACAGAATGAAATATGTACCAGAAGATGAATTTGATGCAAAAACCGAAGAATTAAGAAATCAAATCACAAAACAATGTAGTGAGGCTGTACAATGAATGACGTAGATATTAAAACAAGGGAATACACTACAGTATCAGAAGTAGCTGGACCTTTAATGGTTGTTCAAGATGTTGAAGGTGTAGCTTACAACGAAATTGTAGAAATCGAAACCCCTTCAGGTGAAAACAGAACTGGTCAAGTTCTTGAAGTAGAAAATGACGTAGCTCTTGTACAAGTATTCGAAGGTACAAGTGACCTTAACACATTATCCACAAAAGTTCGTTTCACTGGTGAAACCGCAAAAATCGGTGTATCTGCAGATATGCTCGGAAGAATTTTCAATGGTATCGGTAAACCAATCGATGGTGGACCAGACATAATTCCAGATAAAGAATTAGACGTAAACGGTTCTCCAATGAACCCTGCAGCAAGACAATTCCCTGCAGAATTCATTCAAACAGGTATATCAACCATTGACGGTATGAACACACTTGTACGTGGTCAGAAATTACCTATCTTTTCAGGTTCTGGTTTACCACACAACCAACTTGCAGCACAAATTGCAAGACAGGCAAAAGTACTTGCAGAAGATACCGAGTTTGCAGTAATTTTCGGTGCTATGGGTATTACTCACGAAGAAGCAAACTTCTTCATGAACGAGTTTGAACAAACCGGAGCTCTTGAAAGAGTAACAGTATTCATGAACTTAGCAGACGACCCTGCTATTGAAAGAATCATGACACCTAAAATGGCTTTAACAACTGCAGAATACCTTGCATTTGAAAAAGGTATGCACGTATTAGTAATTCTTACAGATATTACCAACTATTGTGAAGCTCTTAGGGAAATTTCATCAGCACGTAGTGAAGTACCTGGTCGTAGAGGTTACCCAGGTTACATGTACACTGACTTATCACAGATGTACGAACGTGCAGGACGTATAAACGGTAAAGATGGTTCTATTACACAGATGCCTATATTGGTTATGCCTCAGGATGATATTACTCACCCAATTCCGGATTTAACTGGATATATTACAGAAGGTCAAATAGTATTAGATCGTGAATTAGACAGAACAGGTATTTATCCTCCTGTAAACGTACTTCCTTCATTATCAAGGTTAATGAGTGGGGGTATTGGTGGAGAACGTACTCGTGAAGATCACAGTGGAGTATCTGACCAGTTATATGCTGCTTATGCAGAAGGTCGTGACTTAAGAGACTTAACCGCAGTAGTAGGGGAAGAAGCTTTAACTGAAAACGACTTAAAATACTTAAGATTTGCAGACGCATTTGAAGATCAATTTATCAGACAAAGTCTTGATGAAGACAGATCTATTCAAGAAACTCTTGACTTAGGTTGGAAATTATTATCTATCTTACCTAAAACTGAACTTAAACGTGTTAAAGACGAATTTGTTGAAAAATATTTACCAACTGAAGATGCTGAAGAAGAAGCTGTTGAAGAATAGTTTCTATAATTCAACTATCTTTATGGTAATATCTCAGATTAGGAGGTTAGATAATGGCAGGAGAAAAATTAGATGGAATAAATCCAACACGTATGGAACTTCTTAATCTAAAAGACAGAGCTAAATTATCTACCAAAGGTCATAGTCTTCTTAAAGAAAAAAGAGACGCTCTAATTAAGGAGTTTTTTGAAATTCTAGATCGTGTTCAAGGTTCTAGGGATGAAGTTGAAAAGAAATTAGCAATAGCATACGCTGAATTAAACAAAGCTCAAATAGACATGGGAGATATGGCAGTTAAACGTGCAGCTTTATCAGTTAGAGAATCTATCGAATTAGATATAAGTTCTAGAAGTATTATGGGTGTTTCTGTCCCTGTTGTAAAAAGTAAATCAACTCATAACGACGTAATAAGCAGAGGTTATGGTTTTGCCGGAACTTCTGCAAACTTGGATATTGCAGCTAAGGAATTTGAGGAATCCATTAAGATTATCATTGAACTTGGTGAAATTGAAAAAACTATTATTATGTTAGCTAAAGAAGTTGAAGCAACAAAAAGAAGAGTTAATGCTTTAGAGCATGTAATGATTCCTCGTATTAACAACACAATTTCATTTATTGAAATGCGTTTAGAGGAAATGGAAAGGGAACAATTCGTACAACTAAAAGTTATTAAACGTAACATGGATGCTCGCGAATCTGAATAATTATGGATTTTCCTTAATTATTCTTTTTTTAACCTTTCCCTATTTTAATTAAAACACTATTTTTCAAAACACTTATATTAATCAAATTACTAATTTTATTTATTCATATATTTCAATAATAAGGGTGTATTATTATTACTAAAATTTTAATAGTTGGTTCTAATACAAGAGCCGTATCAAAGTCATTTAAACAATTAGGTTATACAGTCTATGCAACCAGTTTTTTTGAATTGGATGATCAAAAAAGATACGTGGATAAATTAATTGTCCCTTCATCATTTGAAAGTTTTGATTTAAAAATCATAGAAGATTTGGCATTAAGTTATGCTAATGAAGTAGACCATATAATCTTCACAAGTGATGTCGATATAGATAGGTTTCCCAGTTCAAAAATAATAGGTAATAAAAAAAACAGTAACATAATTGACAAATTCAAAATGTATAAAAAATTACATAAAAATTTTTTAATGCCCTTAACATTTAAACTTAACTCAACAGAAGAAGCAGAAGAAATCATTGAAAATTATCCTGACAAGGAATTTATCATTAAACCCATACGTGGTACCGGAGGAATGGGAATAAAATTTTTCAACCAAAATGTAAAAGTTGAAATTGAATTTCTCTTACAGGAATACATTAAGGGCGACAGTGTAAGTAGCTCTTTTTTATCTTACAAAAATCATGACATTGACATGGTAACTACCTCAGAACAGATTATCGGTTCAAAAATGTTGGGAGCACCAGAATTTCTTTACTGCGGAAACATCACTCCCCTAATTAATTCAAATCCCAAATTAGTGAATATTTCAACAAAAATATCAAAAATGTATAAGCTATTGGGATCCAATGGAATAGATTTTGTTTTACAAAAAAACAGGGTATACGTTATGGAAGTAAATCCTAGGATGCAGGGTACCTTTGAATGTATAGAAAATAGTTTTGAAATGAATCTTGCTAAAGCACATATTGATTCATGCAAAGATGTAAAAGTAGATATTCCAAGTTTAAAAAATTTCACAGTAAAACTGGTTCCATATTCCATCAATGATTCAAGATATGACATTACGGAAAATGCATACATCAAGGACGTATCTTCAAAAAATGAGTTAATTAAGAAAGGTTATCCTATTTCCACAATATTGGTTTCTGATAGAATTCTTGAAAATGCCATGACTAAAGCGGAAATATTAAGAAAAAAAATATATAATTCTAAAGTGGATTAGATAATTCCAAAGGTTATTAATATAAATACGATTACACCAAATGCTATCAGGAATGTTGAAACAATCATTATTCTGGTGTATATATAAAATAACTTAACTCTCCTTTCTGGATCTTCATCTAAATATTCTTTAATTGGATCTTGATAAGGCATAATTAATCTCCTTATATTATAAATATAATTTTGCAGAAAGTATTATAAAAATTTTTTTAAAACTAGAAAAATTTAAGTAGTCCCAAGCGGAGTCGAACCGCTGTCCCAGGTTCCAAAGACCCGGAGGATTGCCACTACCCTATGGGACTAACATAATGTACTCTACAAGTACAATATAAACTTTATTTTAAGTTATTAATATACTTTTCCATAAAATCCTCTCCAGTACACGCTATTTTCCAAACCTATTCCAAGACCATTAGCTTTTATTTAAAAATATAAAATATAAATAAATTTTTAATTTATTCAAATACGACAATTTATTATCATTTTTGACATATATCTATTGATTGTTTTCTATTAAACTATTTTTTATAA
>JAZUCJ010000130.1:0-13210 GCA_045639105.1 Methanosphaera sp. | reverse complement strand
GTATAATAGGTGTAGGGGAATATGATTTATTCAGTTTTCAAAAAGAGATTAAAATCATTAATGTACAAAAGAAATTATTGCTGATTGTAAAAAGTAGTAGTAAGATTTCTTAAAAAAAATATTTACAGGTTTAATTGGGATTATATGATAAACAATAATTCCCAAATAACCTATTGGTTAAAGTTTGCCTTCAAGCAGTTCCACAACTTTTTTAAGATTATCAACAATTTCAATTTTCTGTGGACAGACTTTTTCACATTCCCCGCATTCTATACAGGCAGATGCTTTTTCAAATTTTTGTGCAATATTGTTGTAGTATATTGCGTGCAACATTGGATTTCCAACGGTTTGTTTTTTGTTGTTGTATAAAGAGAAGTATTTTGATATGGGTATGTTCTTAGGACAATGATTTCCACAGTAATCACAGTATGTGCATGGTATTTCTAATGAATCAAGTAAGATTTCGGTTACCTGCTTTATTCTGATTTCTTGTTCTTCATCCAGATTTTTAAATTTTGTAACCGTGTTGACGTTATCTTTTACCTGTTGCAGGTTTGACATTCCCGAGAGTATAATCTCTGATTCTTCCATGTTTAGTACGAATTGTAATGCCCATGATGCATTTGAATCGTCAGAATATTCTTTGAATTTTTTTTCTGCATCCTCTGGTAAGTTAACTAGATTTCCTCCTTTAACAGGTTCCATTACTATGACGGGTAATCCATATTTCTTTGCTATTTCATAACATTTTTTTGACTGTATTGCAGGATTTTCCCAGTCCAGATAGTTTACCTGTATTTGAATAAATTCTATTTCCGGATGTTCTGTTATTACTTTTTCTAAAATTTCGGGAGTATCATGGTGAGAAATTCCTATTTTTCTTATTTTACCTTCTTTTTTCAATTCTTTTAGTGTGTCAAACACTTCTAATTCTTTACATACTCCAGTATAGAATGCTTCTGATGTATTATGTACTAAATAATAGTCAAAATAGTCTACTCCACATCTTTCTAGTTGTGTGTTGAATATTTCAAGAGGATTATCATCATTACTCATTATGTATATTGGCATTTTATCAGCAATTAACACTTCATCTCGGGGATATCTTTCAATCACGGCTTTTCTTATTGCTTCTTCACTTTTTCCATTATGGTACTGGTATCCCGTATCGAAGTATTTTCCTCCATGTTCTATGTAGTAATCTACCATTGGATTTAATTCTTCATAATTTATCCCTTCATCATCAGTCGGCAATCTCATAAATCCAAAACCTAACCTTTCCATATTTGTTGTTTCCATTATATCACCCTTATTAAGATATATTTATGTTAAATATCATATTAATTTTTTATTTGGATAAACCTGATTGTCTATTAACTATATAATATTCATTTTTTAATTTGTAGCACACTGAATTATTGTAGCACAAAAACAGTAAACTGTGGCACAAAATTAAAATGTAGCACATTATTTTTAAGAATCATATCTGATGAAACAATAAAAGTCATGGGAAAAAATACCTGTTATACTACCATGATAACTAACAATACTTTTTATAAAAAAGAGGATAAATGGGGGGGGGGATAATTCCACATTTTTAAGGAGATTAACTTACTTCTCCTTCAACAGTAAACTGTTTGTATAAACTGTTATAATGACCGTTTTCTATGGCAATCAATTCTTGATGAGTACCTTCTTCAATAACCTTACCATCATCAATAACAATAATCTTATCGGCATTTTTAATGGTTGACAACCTATGAGCTATAATAAAACTGGTTTTATTTTCCATTAATTTATCCATAGCCTCTTGTATTAATTTTTCTGTTCTTGTATCAACACTGGATGTTGCTTCATCCAATATTAATATTTTATTGTTTGAAAGTACAGTTCTTGCTATTGTCAACAACTGTTTTTGTCCTAGAGATATATTGTCGGTGTCTTCATTTAATATGGTGTCATACCCATCAGGCAATTGCTTAATAAAGTGGTCAGAATATGCGATTTTTGATGCTTCAATAACTTCTTCATCGCTAGCATTTAAATTTCCGTACCTGATATTTTCCATGATTGTATCACTGAATAACCAAGTGTCCTGTAATACCATACCTACCAGGGATCTAAGACTATTTTTGTCATATTCATCAATATTGGTTCCATCAATCTTTATTGCTCCACTTTTTAAATCATAGAATCTTAGCAATAATTTTATGATGGTTGATTTACCGGCACCGGTATGTCCAACAATAGCTACTTTTTCACCTTTATTGACTCTGAAAGACAAATCCTTTATAACATCATTATCATCATATCCAAATCTAACGTGTTCAAATGTTATTTCTTTGTTTATGTCATTGATTTCCTTTTTTGAAGGATTTTCTTCGTCTTCAATTTCCAGAAATTCAAATATTCTTTCCGTTGCAGCCAGTGCTGTTTGAACTATGTTCATCACTCTTGTAATTTGCTGTATTGGTTGTGTGAAATTTTGTATGTATTGGAAAAAGGCCAATATATCTCCGACAGTTATTGCTTTTTCAAGTACAAAAATTGCTCCAAGCACTGCTATAGCAACATATGATAGGTTAGATATGAAGTTCATTATTGGTCCCATTAAACTGGAATAGAATTGTGACTTCCATTCATGGGTATACCAGTTATCATTATCTTCCTTGAACTGCTTGAATGATTCCTCTTCCTGATTGAATGCTCTGATTATGTCCTGTCCGGTGAAGGTTTCTTCAATTTGAGTGTTAACACTTCCCTTATACTTCAACTGGTATTGATAATATTTTTGTGAACGTTTTACCACAAGGCTTATAATGAAAAATGAAACAGGTACCAGAATGATAGTAACCAATGTCATCCATACATTAATGGTCAACATCATTACAAATACTCCGATAAGAGTAATTATTGCAGTCATAAATTGTAGGAAAGTGGAAGTAATTCCTATCTGCAGCGAATCCACATCATTTGTTACACGGGAAAGAATATCCCCTCTTTTATTCTTATCAATTTCGGACATGGATAGCATGTTTACCTTATCAATCAGTTTTTTTCTCAAATTATAACTGATATCGGTTGATATCTGTGTTAATAACCAACTTTGTAAGTATGTGAATATTGCACTGACAACATATAGTACTGAAACAATTATCAATAGGACATAGAGTCTTTCAAAATCTATGCTGCCAGTATGGTTCATTATCCTGATTATTCCATCATATATGAGTGTTGTAGCTTGTCCAATTAATAATGGACTTATGATTGTAAATAGGGTACTCATTATGGCACAAATGAATGTCAATGAAAGTTTTATCTTATAATTTTTTAACAATGAAAAGACTTGTTTTATGGACTTTTTCGTATTGTTTGGCTTAACAACCTCTCTTCTATCTCTTCTCATAATGAACCCCCTATATTCTCTAATTGGGAGGATAAAATTTCCTTATACAGGGAACATCTTTCCTTTAGCTCATTATGCGTACCTTTATCTATTATTTTTCCCTCATCCAATACAATAATTTCATCGGCAAATTTGATTGTACTGATTCTCTGTGAAACTAATAATACTGAGCTGTCCTTTGTAATTTCCTTTAATTTGTCGCGTATTTTCTTCTCTGTTGCAACATCCAGTGCTGAAAAACAGTCATCAAAAAGATAAAAGCTGTGTTTACCGATTATTGATCTGGCAATGGAAAGTCTCTGCTTTTGACCACCGGAGAAGTTTGAACCACCCTGTGATACTTCACTTTCAAGATCTTTTATGAATTCTTCTGCCTGAGCATTTTTAATTGCTTCATACATTTCCTCGTCACTAGCATCAACTTTTCCCTTAATCAAATTGGATCTGACAGTTCCAGAGAACAGCACCGCCTGTTGTGGAGCCAATGATAGTCTGCTTCTCAAATTTTTCAAGTTAAAGTCTTTGATATTTATATCATTTAATAGAATTTCACCACTTGTGACGTCCTGTAATCTTGGAATAAGATTTAATATGGTTGACTTTCCACTTCCCGTACCACCTATAATTGCAGTAGTTTTACCCGGTTCTAACCTGAAATTTATATCAGACAAGGTTTTTCTTTCGGCGCCGGGATAGGTGAAGCAAACGTTTTTAAATTCTATAATGTCCTTTGATGAATCTTCTGAGACTTTTCCGTCTGTAATGCTTATGTCTGTACTTAGCACTTCTTCAACACGGTTTATTGAAACAAGTACACGTGGAAGCTGTATTACAAATCCTCCAATCATAATAAAGGATGCAACCATCTGGGTAGAGTACTGGGTAAATGCAATTATATCACCGGTAAGTAATGTTCCATTCAATGCATCAAAACTTCCGAAGTATAATATTAACACTACCATAAAGTTCATTATAAGATTCATCATTGGAATAAGAATAAACATGGTTCTGAAAACTTTAAGATTTACTCTCACATATTCCTTATTATAATAGTCAAAACGTTCTTTTTCATATTCTTGTCTTACAAAAGCCTTAATAACGGGGATACCTAAGAGTATTTCCCTTGAGACTCTGTTGATTTGATCAACTATTTCCTGTGTTTTCTTGAAGTAAGGAATAACCGTACTTATAACACTGATTAATAGGATGGCAACGGATATGAAAGCCACGAATATTATCCAAGAAATGTTTGAACCTATTTCAAATACTCTAATGATACTTCCCAATGCCAAGATGGGTGCAAACAATAGTGTTCTAAACATTATTCCCATAACATGCTGTATCTGGTTTATGTCATTAGTTGAACGGGTAATTAATGAAGCTTTGGAAAATTGATTTAATTCATGGTTGGAAAACTTTAAAATCTTGTCAAAGATGTTTTCTCTTAAATCTCTTGCATATGAACTGGACACCTTACTTGAGATATAAGACACAATTATCGTTGCAATTACGGAAATTGTAACCATCATCATCATGTTCATGCCTATTGATGTAATGATATTAAAATCAGTATTTTGAATACCTATATTTACAATATCGGCAGTATATGATGGAAGGGTTAAATCACAGTAAACCTCAATGATTAAGAACACCATCATTAATGAAAGCATTGGAATCTTGTTTACCATAATTTTAAATATATTTTTCATATTATTCTTCTCCTAGCAATTGTAAGTAGCTGATAGTCTGAGATCTGGAAATCATTATCATGTTATATCATGTTTATCGGTAATTGCTTTCCATTTTTCGCTTATTTTTTCCATTATTGTTTTTACAGTTTTGTTTTAATTTGTTGTGTAAACTATTATTATTTTAGTTAAAAAACTTCATATTTAAGTTAATTATCTATTTTCTAGATAATAATATAAATATTTAACTAAAAAGATAAAAATATCGTATTTAATCTAATCTTAAGCTCAATAATTCTTTTAATTCTCTTATATTCATTTCAGTAATAAATTTTTCACCATTTCCAACAGTAATATTTGCTAATTCTTCCTTATCATGAATCATGTCATTAATTTGTTCTTCAAAAGTACCTTTAGTAATAAATCTGTAAACCATAACATTATCGTCTTGACCAATACGGTAGGCTCTGTCAGTGGCCTGATTTTCCACGGCAGGATTCCACCATAAATCATAATGAATAACATTGCTGGCAGCAGTAAGATTTAAACCAGTACCTCCGGCTTTTAGGGATAGAATAAATATCTTATTCTGTGAATTGTTCTGAAACTTATTAATAAGTTCGTCACGTTTCATACGTGAAAGTGATCCGTGTAAGAATAAAACTTCAGTATCGAATTTCTCTTCAATAAGTTTTTTCATAATCTCTCCCATTTGCACGTATTGTGTGAATATCAAAACCTTTTCATCGGATTCAAGAATATTATCCAACATATTTATTAATACTTCCATTTTTCCGGAATCATTTATCTTTGCTTTTGCTGCTTTAGTAAAGTGTGTCGGATGATTACAAATCTGTTTTAATGAATTGATGAGTTTTAATACCAGGCCTTTTCTTTTAATTCCTTCATTTGCTTCAACTTCATCAATGGCAGAGTTTAATACTTCCTGGTATAATGAACTTTGATTAGTGGTTAAATTACAGTATACATCATTAGTGTTCTTGTTGGGCAAGTCTTTAATCACACTTTTATCACTTTTCAATCTTCTTAGGATAAACGGTTCGGTAATGAGCTTAAAGTTATTTAAAACGTCCAAACTTCTTTCCTTTTCAATAGGTATGATATAGTTTCTCCTAAATTTCTTTAAAGTGCTTAAATAACCCTTATTAATAAAGTCAAATATGCTCCAGTATTCTGATAATCTGTTTTCAACGGGAGTACCACTTAAAGCAATCTTGTGTTTTGATTTAATTGATTTAATGGCTCTGCTTTGTTTTGTTGCAGGATTCTTAATGTTTTGTGCTTCATCCACAACACATAAAAACCATTTTTTATCCTTAAATAATTCCTCGTCACGTCTTATAACGCCATAAGATGTTAAGTAAATGTCATACTCTTTCCGTGGAAATGTTCTGTTTTGTCCGTGGTAGATATATGAAGTTAATGTTGGAGTAAATTTTTTAATCTCTTCCTGCCAGTTAGTTAGCAGGCTTGTCGGAGCAATTATTAACACCTTAAGTTTTCTGAGCAAACCCTCGTCTTTAAGATATAATATTGTTGTCAGTACCTGGAGGGTTTTTCCTAAACCCATATCATCGGCGAGTATTGATCCAAAACCTGTTTTAATGTTTTGTACTAACCATGAATAACCGGTAACCTGATACTTTCTCAGATTAGCGTTAAGTTCTTTAGGAACATTTATTTCATCCTTTTGTTTGATGTTTGTTACCATTTCCATTAGTTCATTATCTACATTAACTTCCGCACCATTTACTTCTCCACTTAGGGTAGCTTTTAACAGTTCATGCCTATTTAATTTTTCAGGTAACTTATCAATCTGTTTAATTAGGGATTTGGTATCTTCTTCATCAAGGATAACATAATCGTTTGCTAATTTAACCAAACCTCTTGATTTTACCGATAACTTTTTAAATTCATTAATATCGTATTTTTTATCTCCTATTGCAATTTTCCAGTTAAATTTGGTAATGTCCTTGAATGTAAGGTATCCCTTTTCATTTTTAGTACCGCCAATATCTAAGACTAATTTAGGTTTGAAAGCTCTTTGAAGATTTTTTGGAAGTATTAGGTTGATTCCAACTATTTCAAACAATGGCAGGGTATTCATGAAAAACTGTGAAAAGTCTTCAATATTAAATTCTAGGTTTTCGTTAATGTCAATTGATTTATGTAGTTGTGGAAAAATCTCGTTAATAAGGTATGAGTCACTGATTAACTGTACTTTCAGGTTGTTATCCTGTGTATTGTTTATAACGTTATGTATTGGCTGAATTTCTTCATCATTTACTCTAACCTGTACACTTACATTAAACATTGCATATTCTTCATTGATTACTAAAAATAGTTCATAATCTCTTGAATTTAATATGAATTTGGATAACCATTGATTAACTAAATTTTCATAATTATTTTCTTTAATCTTATCGAATTTCTGACCTTCAAAGAAGAATAATTTCACTATAGGATTATCATACGTTCTTTTAAAAGTCTTTGTAGCTCCGAATAACAAATAATTTTCTAAAAATCCTTTAACAAGTATGCTTACAGCGGCAATTATCTGGTCTTTCTCTGATAATTCCTTATTGTTGAATGTTATCAAGTCCCTAGGACAGGATATGGATAAATTATCTATTATTTCCATGATATTTTTATTAAATACTGCAGGTATCCATCTTATATAATATTTCCCCTTATTTTCAAAAAATTCCGGGATAAGGGCATGTTTTTTAATTAACTCGATGGTAAACTGGTATACCTCGTATAATGTCCTTATATTTTTGTTAAATTTTGATTTGTTACTTTCACCTATTTCGGTCATAAATGCAAATAATGTTTTTTCAATATTTTTGTTATCAAAAATTGATGAAGTATTCGTTGTTTCTATTTTATCAATTTCATATTCATCATTTAGGTTTATGGTGAAGTTATTCCATTGATTTGGCTTGTTCCATCTTTCGATGAAGACGTGTTCAAGCCATTCTTCAAATTCATCCGTGTCTTCCCTGAATGTTTGCAGTTTTTCCTTTTTAAAATGGATGTACGGGTTGTAACTGTTATTTAAGCCTCGTGTATATTCATCAATATTTTTTTTACAGAAACGTCCCATGGAATTATAAACACTTTTTAGCACACTTTTAAAGTCTCTTTCATAAAACAATGGTTTTTCATTTAAAAGAGTAAATATTAATTCTATTAAATCCGGTATTTTAGTAAAGTCGTATGAAGTATTTTCAGTATTGGATTTTAGATATTCATGGCTAAATAGGTCTTCAACCTTTTTTATGTTGCTGCTTGTAGAATTATAATCCAGTAACTCCAACAGGTCACATCCCTGTAGCTTAAATATGTTGAATGGATCTTTGTCAACCTCGTGGGTAATAACATGGATTAAGGCGGCAACGTGTTTGCATATATGGGCATAGTCCGGACAGTTACAAAATGGGGTGATGTCTTTGGCACTCTTTGGAAAAACTTGTATGTTTTCTTTTGTTAGTTCATCATATAATTCAATGGGAAGTTCATGATTAAGTAAAGAGGATAATATTGATTCTGAGGAATTTATGATTCTTAGTATCTCCTCTTTTTCACTTTCAGTAAATGTTCTGAATAAGACGCTTGTATCATAGTAGTCATCGTATTTTCCGGATACCTTTGAACTAGCATAATTTTCTTCAAATTTTATATCATATACTTTTCCTGAATTAGCATATGTTTTTCCGCGTGGAATCCTATTGGTAAAATCAACACCTTTCAAGGCATTCATCCAACTATTTCCCCACCAAGTTACACCATATTTCATAATTAAATCTTTAGCTATTATTGTTTAAATGTTTTTCAATAATTAAAATAAGAATTTATTCCAATTTTTTGGAAAAAGGTTGAATAAAAAAAGTGTGGGAGGTTATATGTTAAAAGAGATGTGTATTATTCCATTAATTTTTCTTTTCGTATCAGTTCTGTTAAACAGATACATCCAAATCCGCTATCATAACCGTTTATGTTGTCTTTTCTATCCTTATTATCTATACAAGTTCCACCTAATGCCTCACAAATTGTTGGAAGATTGTATTTTCTAATACTTAAGTTGGATGTTGTCTGAAATTCATCTTGAGTTACAATACATAAATCATTATGATACGCATAAATGATTAAATACGGATCTGCATCATCCGGTCTTTCTAAAGCATAAGTATCGAAGTATTCTGGCTGTTTGTTTTTAAGCATATTATATGTTTCCGAAATGTCACCTGTAATGCTTTGTTTGAATATGTCCTCATATTCAGTGCAGAAGAAATCATCGTTTAATTCATCTTTTACTTTGTCAATGGATATTGCAGAACCATTTTTTAATAATTTCAGAAAATTATTGAACTGAACAGGAAAACATGCTTGGTCGTATTGTTGTCCACTTTGAAATCTAACAAAAATATTGGTATCAATTAAATATTTTGTATTGCTCATCGTCTTACCCCGTTTACTTTATCAATTACGAAAGGAATAGCTGTATGAGGAACTCCAAGTTCATTTGAAAGGTCTAAATCATTGATTAGTTCTTCATCATATGCTTCTAGTAATAATTCAATAAATAAATGTCCATTTTGATTAACGTTTTTTGATGCAATAGTTTTTAGTCTTTGTTGTTTGGACGTTTTTCTCTTTTTAGGAGGTGTTCTGTTCTTATCGTCTTCTTTTTCAACACTCTTATCCTCCGCATCCTCATCATCTTTATTGTAAACTCTTTTAAGAAGTTGTTCTTCCAGTTCCTCTTCTGTTAACATGTTAAGATTTTTTAACCTGTAAAGAATAGTTTCCATATTTGCATTGTATCTTGTAGACACTATTCTAATAACCGAGTTAATATTGCTGATTTTAATATTTTTAATTTCTTTTTCGGGTAATAATATTTCAGAAGCTACCGAATTACAGAATTCTTCCTCTTTTTCCCTATTGTAATCTCCGCTGATTCCATCTTTTCCAAGTAATAAATGGGCATATTCATTAAATAATGAAAATATTTTCTCTTTATCCGGAATTCTATTATTAATTCCTATGAGGGGTAATTGGCTATTGTTAAAAGCATATCCCTTAATTTCCTCGGGTTTAATATTATAAAACTTGAAAATTAATATGTTCATCGATTCAAATTCTCTAATCCATTCATCAACAGAATAATTATTTAATTTAACGGCATTAATATCTAACGAATCCTTAATAATATTAACAAGAGAGTCTTTGCTTCGTTCTTGTTTCTGATAATAACTAAAATCTAAACTTTTATCAAGTTTCTCAGCTATATCTAAAAGAAGTAATCTTTTACGTTTTGCATGCTTAATCTCTTTTAATATGTCAGGACTGGATAAAATTCTCTTATCGTTCATCGTACGATAGTCTTTAATATATTGTTCAATTTCTGGTGGAGGAGTATTGTTAAGAAACAATAATGGGCTTACATCATATAAGTTTGCTAGTTTATTAATATTTTTATATGTTAAATGACCAGTTAATTCCCATTCTTCTAGTGTAGAAGGTTTAATTTTTAATTTTTTACTAGCTGCTTCAACACTATAATTTAAAGACTTCCTCGACCAAATAATCCATTCAGGATTAACCTCGATGCTTTGTGACATGATATTACTCACTCATTTAATGTTTAAACTAAGTTCTAATAAGTATATTATGTTTTTTAAACTATTTATTATGTATTATATGATGGGGAAGACAGTTTTTAAAAAAATTTTAGTAAAAAATGAGTATAAAAAAATGGTGGAGTATAAAAAATGGGAATTGATGAATAATTGTCTAATAAGTTCAATTATTCACCATATAAACTGTATTTAATTATTCGATCGGATATTTTATCAACAACACCGGCGGGAATCTTGTTTTGGATAATATCCATTGGCACTTTTTTACCAGTTAAACTATAGGCACCCATATGAACAATGTTCTCTTGAAATGTACCTAAACCCTTTTCTTCATTCAATCGGGCACTTCTTATCTGATTGCTTGTCAAAGCTCTAATATTTAGTTTCATGTTTTTATTATTCATTTTTACAAGGATTTTCTTAGGAATATCCGTACCGAAGATTTTTTCTTTTGTTACGTAATCAACAAAATCTTCATCCACAGCATCTAATTTGTTGTTATCAGTTACATTTACCTGTTGGAAATCTTCATTTGTTTGAATAATCTGTCCATCCCGTACGGTGATAATTCTGTCTGCCTGGCCTGCAACTGTCGGATCATGTGTAACTACAATTAACGTAACGTTATGCTCCTTATGCAGGTTCTTTAACAAATCCATTATTATCTGGCCGGTTTTAGTATCCAATGCCCCAGTAGGTTCATCAGCTATAATGATTGATGGTTCATTAATTAATGCCCTGGCTATGGCAACACGCTGTCTTTGTCCACCCGACATCTTTGTGGGATTCTGATGAATCTTATCTTCCAGGCCGACATTTTTCAACAGTTCAACGGCTTTTCTTTCATTCTGTTTATTGATGCGTAAATGTTTTCCGATTAAGGGTATCTGTACGTTTTCCAAAACACTAAGATTTGGTATCAGGTTATGTAACTGGAAAATAAAACCAATCTTCTCTGAACGAAACTTTGATAAATTTTCCCTGGTATTGTTCAAATCCATTCCATCAACGATTATGCTGCCGCTATCAGGACTGTCCAATGCACCAATCATGTTCAGTAGGGTGGATTTACCACTTCCGGAAGGTCCTATTATCGATACGAATTCACCTTCTCTAATATCGAGGTTTATTCCATTTAATGCTTTGGTTGCACCATTATCATAATATTTTCTTAAGTCACGAATGCTTACAATGTTTCTCATGGACATAACCTCCAATTATTCATATCTTAAGGCTTCTGTCGGTGAAAGACGTGAAGCCTTGATTGCAGGATATAAACCGCCAAGTATTCCAACAGTCAATGCCACTGCAAATGCCTTGATAAATATGTTAATATCAAATATCAGCGTCATATCACTGCCATTATATTTTAACAACAATATCACTGCAATCACACCCAATACTGAACCAATAATACCAGAAAGCACGGTTAAAACAATAGATTCTCCCATAATCATGGTAAGTATCCTTTTTTTGGTCCAACCCACAGATTTTAAAACACCTATTTCACGTGTTCTCTCAAAAACGGTCATCATCATGGTATTTATCACTCCCAGACCACCAATAATTATTGCCAAAGCTTCAATGGCGGTTGTTGCAGAATTTATCATTCCAAGAGTATCATCTATCGTCTGAGACATTTCTTCTGTGGTAATGGTGTTTAATGTGTCGTTGTATTTGTCCTTAATATTGTCATTTACAATAGTTAAATTAGCGTCTTTCTTGATTTTAACGGATATGCTTGATATTTCACCTTCATTATCAGTTAGGTTCTGAAGTCTACTTAAGCCGGTAAACAGGGCCGAATCATAGAAGATAGATCCTGTTTCATAGATTCCAGTAATCTTAAAGTCATTTCCATAAACGTCTATTGTGTCTCCAATCGTGTAGTTTTCCTCATCGGCAAGATTTTTTCCAACGATTAACTCGTCTTCATCCTCATCATATAAGCTGCCGTTAACATTATTTATTCCGACAATATCCAAATCGTCACGTTTAGCACCGTACAAACTATAACCATAACGACTCGATTCTCTATCGCTTGTTGTATCAATAATTGTGGCATCCAGAAGTCCTGCTGTTTTTTCAACACCATCAATTTCCGATAGTTTTTCCACATAACTCTCATTTAGATTTCCTGAGGAAGAACCCATCGAACTACCGATTTTAGTAACTGTTATCTCAGCAGAACCCTCCTTTAATGTAGTTTCTGTAGAATCTTCAAGGGATGCTGTAATAAGTCCTAAAGCAACAATTGTTGCAATACCAATAGCAATACCCACAATTGCCAGAAAGCTACGGGTTTTATTCCTAAAAGGATTTTTAAATATCAGTTTAAAATAGTTCAAAAAAATATCCCCTGTTTTTTATAATAAAAATTGCCTTATAAGCATTATAATAATTATAGTTTGCTTATGATAAATATTTAATTAATTTTTAATGAGGAAATC
>JAZUCJ010000129.1:0-16372 GCA_045639105.1 Methanosphaera sp. | reverse complement strand
TCCTTGGCTCACAGAACGACATGGCTACGATCCGACTTGCAACTTGTCCAATACTACTGCCATCTACGATAGCGTTTGCTCTTTCTTCTCTGGCTAATGCAGCAGCAATCTGATACATTCCACTTTTACATAGAACACATGTCATTCTAGGGGGTGCATTTTGTTGTGCATGTTCTAAATATTTTCCAAATTTCACAGAATAAACTTTTACTTCTTCACCTAAAGAATATCGTCTAAGATTATCTGCATTTTTAAGAACTTTTTCAACAGAACCCTCAGTAAAAGGGTAATTGTCACAGTGTAGTAATGTTATGGAACATCCTCTTTTTAACAATTGGAAAGCGGCTACTGGAGAATCTATTCCTCCGGAAATTAGACAAATCACTTTTCCCTGACTGCCTACAGGTAATCCGCCCAATCCCCTAATTTTTTCATAGTAGACATAGGTTCTCTCATCCCTTACCTCAACATACAACGTAAAATCAGGATTTGACAGATTTACTTTGGCATTTGTGGCATCTATAACCACTGAACCGGCATAAGCAGCCATTTCTTGACTTGAAAAATCATGTTTTCCAACACGTCTGCATCTAACTGCAAAAGTATCCTCTTCGGGATTAAATTTACCCTCGCCGATAATATCAGGTAATATTTCATTAATCAAATTTCTAATCTTGCTTTTATCAGTTTCAGTTTCTTCAACGGGACTGTATGATACAATACCAAACACCCTTCCAAGAAGGTTTCTAACCGTTTGGTCTTTTTCATCGGTAATTAACGTAATTCTGCCCTGATCGTTTTCAAATGAACAGTCTAATTCGCTTTGTATGTTTGAAATAAGCTTATTTTCAAACTTTCTTCTAATCTTCGGACTTTTTACTCCTATTTCCCCATATCTAATAAAATATTTCATATAACCCCTCATAAATCAGTAATTAATTTTGCTAAATGATCCAAATTTTTAATTTCATACACTTGTGCACCAGCATTCTGATAGTCTCTAACACAACTGGTAGGCGTATCCCATTTGCTTTCAGGTTCCGGATTAAATATTAACACTTTTGAACTTTTTGTAACAATTTCCTTTAGTAACACTGCACTTTCCAACACGCCCTCTTCTCTTTTTCCCTGCCAATCCCTACAATCACTTAAAATTATGACAGTTGTCCTATGGTTCAGGTGCGTTTTGGATAGAAACTCCTTGAATGAAGAAGCCATGTCAGATTGTCCATGAATCATCCCCCGTTGAAGCTTTTTCAACGTCACAGCTTCATAGGAAATTTCATAGGATTCTGTCTGCAGAGCATCTGTTGTTTCAATTATCTTGCTGTCAAATTCGTAGCACGAAATTTTATCAAATGATTTTTGACAGGCATAGATTATTGAGAAAAACCAGTTACTTATCCAGTCACACGAACCACTCACATCATTCAGGAATATGTGTTTTGTCTTGTTAATCTTTGGTTTTGCATATACTATGTTAATCAGTTTACCCCCATTTTTTAGATTTGTACGTATTGTACGGGGCATATTAACATTATTTGATTTCATCAGTCTTTTTCTTCTGGCTCTGCTATTGGCAATCTTCTTACCTAATTTCCGGCATAAATCAACTATTCTTTCATCAAAGGTATTCAAATGATTAATATCACTTTGCAGTAAATCTTTTTCATGAATCTTGTTTTGTTGCAGATTTTCAGCATCAAATTCCGGGGGAACCATCTGTTCTATTGGTATTTCACTTATCTGTGAATCAGGCAATCCCATAATATCCTCCTGTTCTATTGCAGGATCCTTAAATGGGCTATCAGTCTCTTCCTTGGTGGTATGTTTCACACCTTCCTCTGCCTCGACAAACAGTTCCTCAAATATGTCATCAAACTTCTGTTCATCATGAGTATCTTTAATATAAACAGTTTTTAGAGCATATTGCATGTCCTTAATGTCCGTGGAACTTTTCATCAAATCCCAAACATCACAAGCAGTTTTAGTACTTCTGACACTAACCGACACTCCCTCTTCTCTTAATTGATTAGATAATGCAACTATTCTTTCGTTAACCATTTAAATCTCTCACCAGATTTATTATGTTACTTTACAACAAGAAACTTTATATAATTTATTTTTGTACTTTTTTTTATATTCATGTTTTGTATTAATTAAGTATTACTTTATAAAAAATTATATGTTATGTTTTAAAAATATATTATATAATCAAATGCCGTTACAATTATTAAATTAAAGGTTATCATATGAAACGAGTAGTATTATCAGGAACTGGAAGTGGTGTTGGTAAAACAACAATATCTACCGGAATAATGAAAGCTTTATCAAAAAAGCATAAAATACAATCTTTTAAAGTAGGACCCGATTATATTGACCCATCATATCATAAATGTGCTACCGGAAACAATGCACGAAATCTAGATTCTTTTTTTATGTCACAAGGACAAATAAGACAATCATTCAAACATGGTATGGAAAAAATCAATGCTGATTATGGGATAATAGAAGGAGTAAGAGGATTATATGAGGGAATCAGTCCCGTAACAGATGTTGGAACAACTTCTTCCATAGCCAAAGCATTGAATGCACCAGTTATTCTTATAATTAATAGTAGAAGTCTGGTTAGAAGTGCCGCTGCAATGACTTTAGGATTTAAAGCGTTAGATAAGCAGATTAATATTCAGGGAGTAATATTGAACAACGTTAAAAGTCAAAAACACTACCTGAAAACTAAGGAAGCCGTTGAAACTTTAGCCAACACTCCAGTAATTGGTGGAATAGTCAGGGACAAATCTATAACAATGGAACAAAGACATTTGGGTTTAATTCCCGCCGTTGAAGAAGAAAGAATAAAACATTTAATCGAAAAATGGGGAGAATTGATTGAAGATAACATTGACTTGGATATGTTGATAGAAATAATGGACAATTCCCAACCAATAGAAGAGGATTATGAACCAATATGGTTGGAAAAAACAACTTCCGAAAAAACAAGAATAGGCATACCATTTGATGAGGCATTTAATTTTTATTATCAGGAAAACCTTGAGGCATTAGAGGCAAATAATGCAGAACTGGTTTTCTTCAGCCCAATACATGATGAAGAAATACCTGATGTTGATGCATTGTACATTGGCGGAGGATACCCTGAAATATTTAAGAAAGAATTATCCAAAAACAGCAGTATGCTAAAGTCAATTAAGGATTTTTCTGAAAATAATAATCCAATCTATGCAGAATGTGGAGGATTGATGTATCTGACAAAATCCATCGACGATTTGCCAATGGTCAACGTATTCCCATACCAATCAATGCTAACAAAAAAGGTACAGGGATTAAGTTACACTATAGCAGAAGTAATGCAGGATAACCCCATTCTTAAAAAGGGAGAACAATATCATGGTCATGAATTCCACTATTCCAAGGTAGAATATACGGGATCAGACAAGAATGATTTTGCCTTTGAAATGAAAAGGGGAGTTGGAATTACGGGAAAATATGATGGTTTATTGAAAAATAAAACGGTTGCCAGTTATATACATACCCATACCTCTTGTTTACCAGATTTTGCATATAACTTTACACAATCTATAATTGATGGGAAATAAATAAATATAATATAAGATATTGATGTGAAAATATGGTACTGAAAATTGGAATAATTAAAGTTGGAAACATTGGAACTTCGCCTATAATAGACTTGATACTGGATGAAAGGGCGGACAGACAAGATATTGATGTTAGAACAATAAGTTCTGGAGCAAAAATGGGAAAAAAACAAATAAAGGAAATATTACCTAAAATATTTGATTTTGATCCTGATTTACTAATTTTTATAACTCCTAATCCTAATGCTGTACAACCAAGGAACGCGTGGGAAAGATTAGCAAAGACAAACATTCCTACAATAATCGTCGGCGATCAACCTGGAGAAAAAAGCATCAATAGGATGAAAGAAAAAAATCTGGGATACATACTTATACAAGCAGATGCAATGATAGGTGCAAGAAGAGAATTTTTAGATCCTACGGAAATGGCATTATTCAATGCAGATGTATTAAAAGTACTGTCAATAACGGGAACTTTACGTTTAGTTACCGGAGCTATTGATAAGCTGCTTGAACAAATTGCAGAAAATGAAACAATAGAACTGCCACAGATTGTTGTAACAGCAGAATTGGCAGTGTTCAATGCAGGTTTTAAGAATCCATACGCGATGGGTAAAGCAATGGCAGCTTACAACATGGCTACCCTCGTATCAGAAATGAATATCAAAGCTTGTTTCCAGACAGATGAGCCGGACATGTATATTCCAATGGTAACTGCTTCTCATGAATTAATGTTGGCAGCAGCTAAATTGGCAGATGAAGCAAGAGAAATAGAAAAATCCAACGACAGCGTATTAAGAACACCACACGCAAAAGATGGTTCAGTATGGGTAAGACAATCATTAATTGATGCATACAAATAAAAAAAAGAGGAAGTAAGGTAAATTATTATAATTTACCTTTAGTACTTAATATTTGGTCATGAGTAATTTTTGTTGCACTATTTAATGAACGGGCCAATGCTTTAAATATTGCTTCACAGATATGATGGTCATTTTCTCCTTCGGCTTTAATATTAATGTTCATAAGGCCCGTATTTGCGAAAGATTCAATAAAATGTTTCACATTCTCCGAACTGATATCCCCTATTTTTTGATATTTGAATTCTGCATCGAAAACAGTATAATTTCTTCCACTAATATCCACGGCAACTTGTGCTAATGATTCATCCATAGGCACAATACTAAAACCCATACGATTTATTCCTTTTTTATCATTTAAGGCTTCTTTAAAACATTCTCCGAGTAATAATGCTATGTCTTCAACGGTATGGTGGTCATCTACCTCAATGTCACCGACAGCCTTAACCTTCAAATCGAAAAATCCGTGTTTACTAAAAGATTCAAGCATATGGTCTAAAAATTTTAATCCAGTGTCTATATTGCTTTCTCCATTTCCGTCTATGTTTAATTCAATAGTTATGTCAGTTTCTCTGGTTTTTCTACTTAATTTAACCTTTCTATTTTTAGCCATGTTAACATCCCTTTTAATATTCTAATCTTCTAATTTATATATTAATTCTTTCCTTTCAATATATTTAACTATTTTTTCACTAAAGCCTTTTAGTACAGGTATTTTATTGAAATACTGTGCAAAGAAGTTCAAATCTCTTCTTGTTAAAACTTTAAGTCTTATTAATGCAATCACATAAACAATACTGCCCACAATCAGTCCAACTATTGATCCTATGACGGTTTTAGGAATAAGGATACAAAGTATTGTAAGCACAAGGTTTGCAGTTATTATCAATAAGATGTTCTTCCACGGGATTGATATTTTGGTATATTTTATAACAAAGTACATTATCACAATCATAAGAATTAATGTTGTAATGGTAGTACCTATTGCAGCACCAATAATGCCCATTCTAGAAACCAGCAGAGCATTTAGAAAAACATTTAACACGGTACCAATCAATAAAATAATCATCGGCAACCGGGGATTGCCTGTTCCCTGTAAAATACTACTGCAAATCATGTAAATACTGTAAAATGACATTCCAATTACAAGCACGCTTAAAGCTCCGGCACCAGGCGTATAGACACCACCAAACAATAATGTGATAATTGGCGTACTAAAAACACTTATTAAAACACATAACGGCAGTACAGTCAATATACTATACCTTAAACAATCAGTAACATACTCCTGTAATAATTTATGATTTTTTAAAGCGTATGCTTCGGCCGTTGCAGGTAAAAGAACGGTTGAAACGGATAATGAAATAACCAATGGAATCCGGGATATTGGATCGGCCGCATTATAAAAACCTACATCGGAGGATAACATATAAAATCCTATAACCAAGGTTCCAACATCATAAATGGCCATTTCCGATAAAGCTGTTATTGCAACAGGAACGGCAAAACGTATTAGCATCCACAATAACTTTAATTCTTCTCTAAACGTTAAATTCAATGAGTCCTCCGAATAAAAAAGTGGACTAATAAATTTCTTATATAAAGCCACAGCAGTAATTGCAGAAACTATAAAACCAAAAGCACTACCAAGAACGGCACCCATAGCATATAATCCACAATAAACGAATACACATGCAAAAACAATGGTTGCCACCTGTTCGGCTAGCCTATTATAAACGGTATACTCGTTTTTATAGACACCCTGAAAAGCTCCTCTCATAGCACCTACAATAACACTAAATGGCGTAATTAAACTAACAGCTCTTAAAGGCCATACAACCAATGGTTTATGGAAAATGTCATTAGCAATAAAGTCTGATGAAAATAATAGCACTATACTAAGTAATATAGCCATCAATACCATAAATTTTGTTGCAGTTAAAATAACCTGCCTGGTCAATGCCTTTTTATCTTGCGCATTATATTCTGCAACATATTTGGATATTGCAGGAGGTAATCCTCCAGCAGACAATATTTGGAAAATGCCCTGAAATGGCAAAGTCAATCCGTATAAACCATAACCTTCGGGTCCAAGCATTCTGCTCATTAATAATCTGTTTATATAGCCTCCTAATCTGAACAAAAGATTACCAATTAACAAAATAAAACTATTTTTAAGTACTTTATTTGACATGTTATTCACAAATACTGTTAATTAAAATAAAATGTTTATATCACTTTATAAAGATATAGTTATATAGTTTAGTATTTATTAAATGCTAATTAACTATTTTATGGTTGATTGTTATGAATTACAAAAAGTTTGATATTTTTTCACCATTGGTTTTCGTCTTATTGGTTCTTATATATCTGATTTTTTCACAAATAGCCTTTAATTATCATTTAAAAGAGTTAGTTGGCATAAATATTAATACATTATACGTGATAGGTTTAGGTTTAATATTATATATACTGGGATTTTGTTTTTCTCAGTACATACTAAAAAATAAGGATTTTTCATTGAACGAAATTAAAATAAACAAAATCTTTTCAGAAAAAATACTTTTATGCCTGGTTATTGTGGGCATTTCATTACAAGTAATAAATCTAATCTATTTGGGAGGAATACCATTATTTAGTGGCTATTTAAAAGCACATGCAGCTACAAGAATCTGGTTATTATCCTACTTGATATTTCTGCCTTCAATTAATATTCTGATGGCCAAATACAATAATAAAAAATATTACATATTATTCCTGATAGGACTAATACTCTTTGTATTCACAGGTTACAGGACAACGGTAATGGCTATCGTAATAAGTATGCTTATTACATTATATTATACTAGGGAATTAAAATGGAAGTATTTGATATTGGCGATTATCGCCATTTTCATTCTATTGCTGATTGTAGGATATGTTGCCGTAAAGTCAATTGAATGGCAAACCTGGACTTTAAGTCCCTTAGAATTATTGTTCTATAGGGCAGGATATACATTACAGGTATTGGATCATGCAGTGGTTTTACAGGGAAGTACACATGGACAATTATTATACAATACACTGATGGGTTTCTTTAAATCCACTGATCCAAGAGTAATAGTAGGTTCTACAACACTGGGTTATGCACATTCAACCACCTCAATGATATTTGGTCCGGCATTGTTGGATTTTGGATTATATGCCATGCTGTTACAAATGTTTTTATTGGGGGCTGTGATGAACTTCATATATCTGGTTCAAAAATCCTTGGGAAACATCTTTGTAGCATTATACGCAATATTGCTTGCACACGTATTTATATGGATAGAAACCGGACCAACTGATTTGGTCGTGTTGCTGTTCTTCTTAATGTCATTAATAATAATTGCTTGTTCTGTATCAATAAAAAGGAGGGATGTGTAGATGAATATAGCAGTAGTTGCAGAAACGGCACCAGCAAAAACTTTAATTCCGGTTATTGAAAAGTTAAATGACAACATATTTTCTTTAACTCATAGTGTAGGGGCTCAAAAATTATTAAAGCCATATAGTTCTGAAGTTTTATCTATTGGTGAAGGCAGAAGAAATACTACAACAAAGCGTAGTGATTTAACTATTGGTAGATTGGTTTTACAGGACACTCTTCGAACTTACAGGGCATTAAAATCTACTGATGCAGAATTGGTGTTAACCTGTGGAAATGCTGGAGACGTTAGAAAGGGTATATCTGCTGCAAAAAGATTAAAAATTCCGAAACTACACATCGAACAGGATTTGTATAATCCTATTGAAATGATTGCTTATGCGGATTTAATTACCGTGCCTCATAGTCATGCAAAAAAGATTTTAAAGAAGATGTATGGAATTACCAATACGGTTAACATTAAGGGGTATCCTCAGGCAGAATATGTTAACAGGGTTCCTATTATGAATCCGGAGGATATTTATAGGCATTATGGTATAAATGATTTTTATATTTTATTCCTGGGTGGAGATACAAGAACAAGTGATATTCCTCGAATTATTCAGGAAGTTCAAAAATTGGATAAGATCATATTAATAGTACCTTATCGTTTTGAAGCAAGGTCAATTAGTCAGTATGTAACAAGAAATGGTGTTTATGTAATTGATGGTTACGTTGACTTGATTAGTTTGATGAATGCTTCACAGGGTGTCATATACTGTGCCGGTATGGGTGTTACCATAGAGGTGGGTGCATTATCAATTCCTAGCGTTAAATTGTTGGGTTTTCATACCGAGCATGCAAGTAATGATTTGGCCCAATCTTTAGGAATTGACGTCATATCAGCGTATGACATACAATATGCTGTGGAACATATGAAAGAGCCACATGGTTCCAGGTTAGTAAAAAATGGTTCCAAGGCAAGTATTAAGGTTGCCGAATTAACCAGGGACATGGGAATGTTTGACAATTCTGTTGGCGGTAGAAAAAGCTTGAAATTAATTTGGGATCAAAGAAAGAAATATCGATAAATTCTCTTTTTTTGATACTATAAAAACGATTGGAACTGTTTATTGCAAAATATTTTTTTTGCACATCTTTTCTTTATTTTTTATTAATTATTATTAAAATTAGTGTAATATCTATTTTTACTCGAATATTTAAATGCAGACTCATTTTTTTAATTATTTTCTAAAAAAAATAGTGGAGGGTATTGGTGAGTAAATTATAGGGCAATAGGTCCATTTCCAGGATCAGAGCCGTATAGAAGGTCACATATTTCATATAATTGGTCAATGCCCCTGACCTCATGTGCTTGTAGTGGGATTTGTGCTATAATTTGATCACCAAATAATTCTTCTATAGTTTCTAAACGTTTTTCTTGTATTTGTCTTCTTGCTTTACAGAATTCGCAGTGATTGTTGTCCGGTTGTATCTTGTTTACTATAATGCCGTCGGTACTCATGTTACACTTATGCAGGGCTTCCATTGCACGGTTTGACTCGTAAATTGACATTTCCTCCGGGATGAGAACGGTTTTGAATGTGGTTCTTTTAGGGTCTGTTAAAACTTCTCTGGCACTTAATATCTGTTCTTTCATCCTGTTTAATTCTTCCATTTCTTGTTCGTTTTCTTCATCGGTGCCCATGAATGGGATGATGTTTTTAAGTTTGCTTGCCATTTGGCCTAATTGTGTCCTTGTTTTAATTAATTTTCCCATCCAGGAATCCATCATTTCTGGGAATGAAAGGAGTCTTAACGTGTGTCCTGTTGGTGCGGTATCAAATATCACGACATCGTATTCATCACTATTCATGTATTCCATGAATTTTTCAAATGATGCTACCTCATCAATTCCTGGTGAAGAACTCATCACATCCATTTGTTCAGAAAACATGCTTAAGGCATCATTGTATTTCTGCTGCTGACTCATTTTTTCTTTATATTCTTCCATTGCTTTGTCTGGGTCAATTTCTATTGCTTCCAAGTTCTGTGTTATTGGTGTTGGCACGTGTTTAATTATCCGGTCGAAGGAATCTCCAAGGGAATGTGCAGGGTCTGTTGATATAATCAGCGTTTTTTTATTCATTCTTGCACACCAAAGGGCTGTTGCAGCGGATACTGTTGTTTTTCCTACTCCTCCCTTTCCACCAATAAATATGAATGTGGTACTTTTTTTATTAAATGTCACTAAATCTGTAAATGCCATGATTTACCTCCTAGTTTAATTAAATTGTTATTGTATTTTTATTTTTTTTATATTTTTGAATACTATTAATATATAATTATACTTTAATAAACTTTTGTTATTTTAATATTTTCATTAATTATATTATTGATAAAAAAGAAATTTATCATTAATCAAGTAATTGGAATGAAATAATATGATAAATCTACCCTATTTTGATGCTAACACTTTCATTGAAAACGTATGTGATTTTATAAAAGACAAGGTTCAAAATGCAAACTCTACGGGAGTAGTTCTTGGATTAAGTGGTGGAATCGATTCCGCAGTAGTTGCATATCTGGCAGTCAAGGCCTTAGGAGCTTCAAATGTTAAAGGATACATTCTTCCGACAAAAACAACATCCCAACAGGATCTAAACGATGCAAAACTCGTACAGGAAAAACTGGCAATAGAAGTAGAAACAATATGCATAGATGAAATACATGAAAACCTCCTAAAACAAATAAGCAATGATAAACAACCAGAAAATAATCTTACATTAGCCTCATCAAACATAAAACCCCGATTAAGAATGACAATTTTATACTATTATGCAACAGTTTATAACTCATTAGTAATAGGAACGGGAAATAAAACGGAATTAAATGTGGGCTATTTTACAAAACATGGGGATGGTGGAGTAGACTTGCTACCAATAGGTGATTTATACAAGGAAGAAGTAATAAAAGTAGCTAGAGTATTAGAAATTCCGGAACAAATAATAGAAAAACCACCAACAGCAGGCTTATTGCCAGACCAGACCGATGAAAACGAATTAGGAATGACATATCCAATACTGGATAGATTACTATACCTGTATCTTGATGAAAATATGGGTGAAGAAGAAATATCCAAAAAACTGGATTTAGACATTTCGGAGATAAAAAGAATAATTGGCCTATATAAAAATTCAGAACATAAACGAAACACAGCACCAATATTCAAAAAATAATCAGTACAAATCTCACCTTCCCACTTTTTTTAATACAATAATTATAATTAAATTAAAATATTGTAAGTGATATAAATATTAATATTATAAACAATCGTAATTATTTTCATTTAATAATCAAATAATTAAACAGGGAGTTTAATCTAATGGTTTCCGAATTAGAAAAGAAATGGCAAAAGAAATGGCAAGAAGAAAAATTATTCGAATCAAATCCGGATGATAGAGAAAAAATGTATGTAACAGTAGCATTTCCTTACCCTAGTGGTGCAATGCACGTAGGACACGGTAGAACATACACAGTTCCAGACGTATATGCTAGATTTAAAAGAATGCAGGGATACAATGTATTATTCCCAATGGCATGGCACGTAACAGGTGCACCAGTAGTAGGAATTGCAAAAAGAATTGAAAGACAAGATCCATGGACCTTAGACATCTATAAAAACGTACACCAAGTACCCGAAGAAGAATTGGCAAAATTTGTAGATCCGGAATACATAGTAAAATATTTCAGTTCAGAATATCATGAAGACATGACACACATGGGATACTCAATCGACTGGAGAAGAGAATTCAGGACAATAGACCCACACTACAAACAATTTATAAGATGGCAAATAAGACAACTAAAGGATAAAAACCTAATAAGAAAAGGATCACACCCAGTAAAATACTGTCCATCTGATGATAATCCGGTAGGAGATCATGATTTACTGGAAGGAGAAGGAGTAGGAATAAACGAATTAACACTAATTAAATTCCCATGTGAAGACGACCTTTTAGTAGCAGCAACATTCAGGCCAGAAACGTTATACGGAGCAACGAACTTCTGGTTAAATCCTGATGAAGAATATGTAAGAGTAAAATACAACGATGAAAAATGGATAATAAGTAAAGAATCTTTCGGAAACATCATTCACCAAAAGGAATCAATGGAAATTATTGAAGATGTAAACCCAAAAGATTTCATAGGAAAATACGTAACAAATCCTTTAACAAACGATCCATTACCAATATTCCCGGCATCATTTGTAAACCCTGATTATGCAACAGGAGTAGTATTTTCAGTACCTGCACACGCACCAGCAGATTACATCGCACTAGAAGACATTAAAAACAACAAAGAATTAATCGAAGAATATAATTTACAAGAACAAATAGACAACATAAAAATGATCAGTCTTGTAAAACTAAAAGGATACTCTGAATTCCCGGCAGTAGACTTTATAAAACAATTCAATGTTCAAAGTCAAGAAGACGAAAAACTTAAGGATGCAACCAACGAAGCATATAAAACAGAACATGCAAAAGGAATAATGAATGAAAACACGGGGGAATTCGAAGGAAAACGTGTTGCAGACGTACGTAATGAAGTTATAGAAAAATTACTAAATGAAAATATTGCAGATAAACTATACGAATTTGCAGAAAAACCTGTAATATGTCGTTGCGGAACAAAATGTGTAGTCAAAGAATTGGATGATCAATGGTTTGTAAAATACTCGGATGAAGAATGGACCAATAAAACCTATGAATGTCTAGACCAGGTGGAAGTAATACCAAAAGAATTAAAGGCAAACTTCGAATACTATTTAGGATGGCTAGAAGACTGGGCATGTTCAAGAAGATTAGGACTTGGAACCCATATGCCATGGGATGAAAAATGGCTAATAGAACCATTAACGGATTCAACCATATACATGTCCTATTATACAATAGCAAAATACATGAAAGACATCAATCCCGAAGATTTAAACGATGCATTCTTTAACAAAGTATTCTTAAATCAGGATGGTGCAAACGACGGTTCAATAAACAAAATAGACCCTGAATTAACAGAACAAATTCAAAAAGAATTTAATTATTGGTATCCGTTAAACTGGAGATTATCAGCTAAGGACCTGGTCGGAAACCACTTATCATTCCACATGTTCCACCATGCAGCCATATTCCCTAAAGAATACTGGCCTAAAGGAATAACAGTATTTGGTATGGGATTATTAGAAGGACAAAAAATGTCCTCATCAAAAGGAAACGTAATCTTATTAAGTGAAGCAATTGATAAATATGGTGCAGACACCGTAAGACTGTTCTTAATGTCTTCAGCAGAACCATGGCAAGACTTTGACTGGAGAGAAAAAGAAGTTAACGGTATTCAAAGAAGATTAGAATTAATCCAGGAATTCCCTGAAAAAATTGAATCATTAACTGGAGAATCATTAAAACTAACATTGGAAAACGAAATACCATCAGTTGAAAAACCGATAAACAAATGGATTATCAGCCAGATAAACCAAAAAATCGCCGTTGCAACAGAAGCATTAGAAGGATTCCAAACAAGAAAGGCATTACAATCCAGTTTATTCCTTTTCAGAAAGGATGTGGATTACTACCTTAACAGAATTACCACAATAGAACAGGAAGAAAAAGAAACATTAACATATATTGTAAACACATGGATAAGACTATTATCCCCATTTGTTCCTTACACAACTGAAGAAATATGGGATAAATACAATGACGACAGCGTTTTCATGTCATCAATTTCATGGCCAGAAAAAGATGAATCCGTAATTGATGCCAATATTGAAAAAAGTGAAGAAATTATTCAAGACTTGGCAAAAGACATCAAGGAAATTATTAAAATAACCAAAGCAAATCCTGAAACGGTTCATTTATACACGGCTCCCGACTGGAAATACAAAGTATATGATATTGCACAGGAAGTTGGAAAACCAAACATTGGTGAAATAATAGGAAGATCTATGAAAGCAAATTTACATGATAACAAGAAGGAACTATCTAAATTTGCTACAAAAGCCGGCAAATCATTTAATAAAATTAATTATGTTGGAAAAATTGATGAAGTTTCAATAATTGAAGATGCTAAAGATTACTTAGAAAGTGAAATCAATGCTAAAATAGAGGTTTATTCAGAACCAACATACGACCCACAAAACAAGGCGGTTAATGCTGCTCCTTATAAACCAGCAATATACTTAGAATGAATATAATTCTAATTATATTCCATTTTTTTAAGAGCTATAAAACGAAAAATTTATTATTAATAAACTATAAAAATAATTATAGTATTTTATCGCATATCATTTTTAATATGCCTTGGTAGTGTAGCGGATATCACGAGGGACTGCGGATCCCTTTACCGGGGTTCAAATCCCCGTCAGGGCACTATTTTTTTATATATTTTCATTACAAATTTAACGTTGTAAAAGTGTATAAGCTTTTTTTGCAAAAAAAAATATACAATTACCCAATTTTTTTCTTAATTATATGAGTTTAATTTTCAAATCGAATACCTTTTTAATAATAAAATCGTATTAGAAATATTAATTAATTGTTTAATTAACTTAAAGTAAAACTACTGTTAAACATATATTTAAAAAGAGATGGATGAGCATATATTAAAACAACTAACAAAACTATATATAATAAGGGCATACACTTTATTCAACTTAAATTTTACGATTTTTATGGATGAAAAACCTATTTTTGTTATTTTAAATTGAATATTTTTTGTTTGTTGTGGTTTTTTCTTTTTTTATTGTTCTTTTTATTTGTAATTATTATTTAAAGATTATTTTTTTTTGTTGTGTTTTTCATGAGTTTTTTTTTGGTGAATTTGGTTTTTTTCTTCATTAATGATTTTTGTAGTAATTGGATGTTGAATAATAATTCTATAACTTGGAAGATATTTGTTTTTTTCTTTATCCGGCTTGTTTTGGTTATGTTTTTGTGGATATTCATTTTTTTTGGATTTTCTGGAGCATGATTTATCGTTCATCATTTATTAGTAAAAGTTTGGTTAATTTACTAGGTTAATAGTTTTTTTTATTCCTTTTCTGGTGCTTGGATAATACTTTAAATAGTTATTTATATTAGTTTATAATATAGACTTTATCATAGCGATTTGTAATAATTAATGATAAATTCTTTAATATGTATTTTGTTTTCTAATGTTTTTTTAGAAAATGAATTGTATTCTTAGATTTTTTTCATTTTTTTTATTATTTTTTGGCTATTGAATATATAATTGTTATTGAGGGAGAGAAGTGATAAGTAGAAGTAAAGTTTCGTTCTTCTTAATAGTATTTGTTGCATTAATATGTTGTTCGGCAGTATCTGCGTCAGATGCCAATAATTATGCTGAGGATATTGGTGTAAGTGTTGATACTGGTATAACAACACAGGATGCAGATATGATAGAAGATATTGAAGTAGTTGATGAAAGTCAAAAAAATATTGAGAGTACAAGTAATGGTATGGCTGAAAAAACAGATAAGACCATACAAAAGAAAACAACCGATACCAACACTAAAACAGAAAACTCATCGGAAGTGTACAACTATAGGGACCTACGATTAGCTGTCAGTTTGGCAGAGTTAGGTGGTATTGACACAACCATCCCCTTACATGAAGGAACATATGATAACATAGGGACAATAGAGTGGAATACTCAGGGGTTAGTGCTTACGATTGATGGTAACGGTCAAACAATCAACGGACGCGGACAAAGAGTATTCAAAGTATCTTCTGGTGCTACGTTGATTCTTAAGAATATTACCATAACAAACGCCACTGCAGATGATGGTGGAGCAATCCTTAACTATGGTACTTTGACTGTTACTGGTTCCACATTCCAAAACAACACTGTAGACGATGATGGTGGAGCAATCTATAATAAGGGTGCTTTGACTGTTACTGGTTCCACATTCCATAACAACACTGCAAACTGGTATGGTGGAGCAATCCTTAACTATGGTACTTTGACTGTTACTGGTTCCACATTCCATAACAACACTGCAAGTTATGGTGGAGCAATTTTTGATGACTCCTCGAATATTTTGTCCAGTATTAGTTCTTCTAATTTCACATATAACAAAGCAGAGAGGGGTGCTGCAATACATGCTGGTGGATGGACTAATCTTACTGGCAATACATTTAAGGAAAATACAGCAACTGATAATAAGGAAACAATAGATTTAAGAGGTTATTGGAATGGGTTATTTGATGGTAATGTTTATGAATCTACTGATGTTAATCTTAATGAGATAAGTTTAAGTATTAAAGGTGGAGAATCCACTTACAGTAATGGTGTGGGTGTGGTCTTGAACTTTACTATACGGCCAACTAATGGTAATTATTATTTTGATTTTGAAGAGGGAATAAGTGACATTACTGTATATGTTAATGGTGAAAAAATTGTTACAACAGGATATGAAAACTATACATTAACCGGATTAAAAACGGGCGAAT
>JAZUCJ010000128.1:0-25328 GCA_045639105.1 Methanosphaera sp. | reverse complement strand
TTTATTTAATTGAATTTTTTACTAATATTTGTAATATATACTTAATTTTATTTTTTGATTAAGAATTTACTAAATAAAAAAGGTAACTTAAAAATTATTGACATTTGTTAAAAGTTTTACTAAAAAAATTATTCTCAATTATTTTTTTATTAATCGAGATTGATGTTGTTACAATAGCCTAAAAAATAGTATTTTCTATAAAAAATCAAAAAAATAATTAAAAAAGAAGCATTATTTAAGGTCCAATTCCTTTTCAAGTCGAACAAAGATGGATCTTTCTTCTTTCTGTTTCAATATTTCACCCCTGATTTCTGGAGGTGCTTCAATATCAAACATACAATTTGGACATTTAATATTGGCTCCACCACAATCGTATCCGCAATCACAACAACCAGCATCCATATGATCAAATTCATGTCCACAAATATCACATTTTATCAACATTATTTTTCACTCCAACTATTTTCTAATAATTCTTTCTTTAATATAATCAAAGGTTAAATTCAAATTAAACTTTTTACTATCATATGCTATATTTTCTATATCCCTATCTAACAGCTGCATACTTGAAGGATGGCTGGTAAGGGTTGCCTGGGATACATCTATTACATACGGATGGCCATGGGAATATAAAATATTATATCTTGACAGGTCTCCATGAACCAATTGGGCCTCGTTATATGAAACATCCATAAAGTTTATTATCTCCTCAAACACTTCTTCGGCATTATCTAATCTGATTTTACTTAAAGGAGGTGCGGCACTGGCATCTTCATCAGAATGCTCCAAATATTCCATAACCAAAACGTTTTCATTAGCAGTGTAAGGTTCCGGAACGTTTAAACCAAGGTTATACAAACGGCTCAAGTTTTTAAATTCTTTCTGTGTCCAGGCAGTTATAATTTTCCGGGTATTGTTTCCATAACTCTTAAATCGGGGATCTCCTGCTATGTATTCCTTTATCTTTTTAAAATCGAGGGTAACAACACGATAAATTTTCACGGCAACTTCCTTGTCATCATCATCAATTCCAAGAAATACGTTTGCTTCCTTTCCAGTACTGATTACACCATTTAAGCTTTTAAGATATCCCTGTTTTGCAAGTTTATATAATACCTGCAGTGTTCTATTATCAAACACTTCGCTGGAAACTTGTTTGTCTTCAACGCTTTTCAACCTTTTGGTTTCTTCCAGTTTACGCATTTGGTTATCCGCATCCTGATAATGCTTATCTTTCAAGATTCAACCTCCCATCATAATTTTTCCTAATTTTTAAAAGTATTTTAGATACAACATATAATACCGGTAATTCAATCAATGGTCCGATAACCAGAGCAATCGCTATCAGTTCGTTATGTGGAAATGAACTTATCGCTATGGCAAGGGCTAATGGAGAATTACGGGCCAATGTTGTTAAGGTTAAACTGGCATAATCCTCATAACTAAATTTCATCTTTCTTGCAACGGCATAATCAACCAAAAAGTTAATTATAAAAAAGATTATTACGGGTATGAACAGTATTCCTATCGAATCTAAGTTGCTTAATAAAATCTTTGATTCAGTATTAAATAATCCAAATATTGCTATACATAAAAATATGGTCTGCAATTTACTAAAGCATGATGTTATCTTATCTTTAATAGGGTTCTTTTTCAATATATATTTTACTATCAGTGACATTACAAATGGAAGAACAATGAACGTTATTAAACTGTTGGCCAAATCGGATAATCCAATGGTATTGGTGTTTGAAAAGAAAATTAACAGGTATGCCGGAAGCAATATCAATTGAAGTATCAGGTTAATGGGCAGTATTGATAAACTTAGCGGCACATTCCCCTTACTCATTTTTGTAAACACAAGATACCAGTCGGTACACGGCGTTAAAATTAACATTACAAATCCTATAAACAGATCCACATTTCCATTAAGAAATAAGTTCCCCAGAAAATAACCGAATAATGGCGTCCATAGAAAATTAATTAATAAAGATGTAAAAGTAAAGTTTACGTTAGAAAAACTGTTTTTAATATCTGAAATTGGAATGTCAAGAAATAGTGTGAATAGCATTAATGCTAAAAAAATAGTGATGAGGGATGGACTTATCTTTTGTAAAAATGAAATATTGTTTAATAATAAACCTAATATGATTGCAGTAAATATTAATACGGGTTCCAATTTGTCCATTAAGTCCATGTCATCTAGCCCTATGCTGTATTACATATTATGTTTATATTTTTAAGAAGCCTCTTCTTTCGAGGTAGTTTGCTTCGGTACGTGTGTATCTCCAGATTACGTCGGCTTTTTCATTACTTTGGAAATCCCATGGTTTTACAAGAACAACGTCACCTTCACGTATCCAGATACGTTTTTTCATTTTTCCAGGAATACGACATAATCTTATGTTTTTATCATTGCAACGTACTTTGAGTTTTCCATGTCCCAAAATCTGTTCAACTACGCCCGGAATTTCTCCTTTACGTGGACTTCTTACACGTATGTTTTGTTCTCCACCTTGTTGGTTGTTGTTGTTATTGTTCCTATTTTTTTGGTTGTTATTTGTTTTTTTCAAAATAGATGGCCTCCACTTATCTTCCTATTATAAAAAATTAATCCTATTATTATCAAGAGTAAATATTTTTCTTTTATATATTACAACGCTTTATTATTTAATATATCTGTATTTTTAAGTATATATTTATATTGTAAAATAAGTGTATAAAAAGGGGGTTAAAACGTAAGAATTATCCTACTTTATTAATTTTAATTAATGATTTAATAGGTACATTGTTTATTTCATTTATACCTTTCTTATCAACTAAAACAGTTACTGCAATAGGTTTTGCACCATGAGTTTTACATACTTTAATTGCATCGATTACGGTGTTACCGCTGGTGATTACATCATCCACAATAACAACATTTTTATTTTTAATATTGGCAAAATTGTTACTTATTGCTCCCTGTGCTGATTCATTTTTCATGTGTTTAATTGGATGGAATACTGATAATTCCGCATCCAGTAATTCGGCCATTATCGTTGCAAATGGAACCCCACTAACACTTATACCTACGACAACATCTATTTCACTGTCTTCAACTGCCAAATCTGCCAGTGCACTGGCAATGTATTGCATTCTTGCAGATGAGGAACCAACGGTTCTCCAATTGATTGCAAAGTCGTCAGGTTTTTGTTTTTGTTTTGTTTTTGATACGCTGGTCATTTGCATGATTAACCATTGGGTTGTATCTTTGGAGATGTTTAATTCATCAGCAATTTCACCAGTAGTTAATCCTTTGTTTCTAAGTTCGGTTGCTTTTTCAATTAATTTGGTATTCATTTTTATCACTACTTTATTCAAATTCAACGAGTTTTTTCTCTTTTGCTGATTTCATTGCGGCATCAACAATTTTCAATGCTTCAAATCCGTCTTGTCCGGATACTTCGGGAGTTGTCTTGTTTTGAACAGCATTAACAAATGATCTTAACTCTTCTTTTAAAGGTTCTTTATTATCTACTTTAACTTTTTCAACTTTATTGTTTTCTTTGTAAACTGTTACGGTTTGTTCTCCATAATCCACTGAAATTATACCGTCAACACCAGTAATATTTAATTGTCTTTTCTTGTATGGTGTTAACCAGTTAGTTTCAAGGATTGTTAAAACATCATTATCGTATTTGGTCATAATTTCGGCATGATCTTCGAATTCACAATTTTTAAGGTTACTGCTCATGTTTGCATAAACGGTATTTGCTTTACCTTCAAACAAATAGTTGAATATGTCAATGTCATGTATTGCAAGGTCTATTGCTACACCAACATCCCTTATACGTGGAGGGTATGGACCTAAACGTTTTGCATTTGCTGTAACAACATCTCCTATTTCACCGGAGTCAATTAATTCCTTTGCCACTCTAACTGCAGGGTTAAATCTTTCAACGTGTCCTGTAGCTAAAAGTACTCCTGCATCCTTAGCAGCTTCAATCATTTCTTTTGCTTCTTCAAGTTTTGAGGCTATAGGTTTTTCCACAAGAACATTTTTTCCTGCTTCAATAGCACTCATAACCACATCGTGATGGAATACTGTCGGTACACAAATGTTTACTGCTTCAATATCTTCTAGTTGGAGAATGTTATCAAAATCAACATAACCCACGGTGTTAAATTCTTTTGATACAGAATCCAAAGTTCCTCTTACCATATCCGATATTGCCAGTAAGTGTGCATTTTCTAATTCGGAGTATATGCGCACGTGGTTATAACCCATTGCTCCTACTCCAATAACTCCCACATTCGTCTTGTTCATAATGCTTCCTCTCTCAATCTTTCTCCAATGGATTTAGCAGCTACAATAGCATTATCTTTTTTAGCAGTTTCATTGATATCTGCCAATATTTTTCCTTCAGGACTTAATAGTTCACAGTGTATGTTGATATCATTTCCATCTACCTTGGATACTATACCTACAGGCCATTGACAGCCAACTTCTAAAGTTTCAAGTATGGCTTTTTCACATAATGCTTCAATTCTTGAATCTTCATCGTTAAGCTTGCTGACAACATCATAATATTCAGAGTCCTTATGTGTCATCACGGCTAATGCACCTTGTCCTGCAGGAGGTACAATGTATGTTTCATCAAAAATTTCCTTTATGTGTTCTTGTAATCCAAGCCTGTTGATTCCGGCAAGAGCCATTATTGTTGCATCATACTCTCCATCTTCCACTTTTCGAATTCTGGTATCTATGTTTCCACGAATGGGCTTGGTTACTATATCTTTTTCATGTAATTTACAGAATGCTTCTCTTCTAACACTACTTGTACCTAATGTAGCACCATCAGGTAGTTCATCCCAGGAATAATTGGAAATCAATACTTCGTTAACAGCTTCTCTTTTAGGAATGGCAGTTATTGCTAGTTGGTCATTTAATTCACTTGGAAGGTCTTTAAAACTATGTACGGCAAAATCAATCTCGCCTTCAATCAATGCCGTATCTAATTCCTTTGTAAAAATTCCTTTTGCGTCAATATTATATAATTGTGAATCCTTAATTTTGTCACCAGTTGTTTTAATGATTTTGGTTTCTATCTTTTCACCAATTATTTCTTCTAATGAATTAACAACAGTTTGAGTTTGGGTAGTGGCTAATTTACTACCTCTAGTACCAACTATCAATTAACATACCTCCTTTTTTTAGAATCCAATGTAAAAATGATATCTGTTATACTGTAATTGTCAAATATTAATTAATTCTATATTACTCTACATTTTAATTAATTATTTTTATACTCTTTATCTATATATGTTTAAATCTATTAATATAGTTTTAATAATTACATCATAAATTAACTGATATTTATTTTCATTTATTAATTTTTATTGAATATCCAAGTTTAAACATGTAATATGTTGGATTTAAATAGTTTATTTTTCAAATACTCTGATATTTGAGTTGTATTCGCTTCTATAAATTATTTGAATCAATTTTTTGTCAACATTGTTCATGCTAAAATCAACAGCATCACTAAGATTATTAAAATATAAATAACTTCCATTCAATTTTTTTTCAAGGTTGTATCCCAGTTTTCCAGTTAAAACAATCCTGTTGGGATTAACTTTTTGAATAAAAGCACTTAACTTTTCTTCATCAATTTCTTCGCACGTAATTCCATAATCTCCCCCAACAATTATCAGATAATCTTCACCATACTTTTCAAGGTTTTCAATACATTTTTTTATAGAAGACGTGTTAAGGCCGGGATTAATGTCTTCAATTAACAGTTTATCCTTAACATACCTGTAAGAATTTCTTCCCTCAATGGGGGTAGCCGAGTTTAAATTGGATAGAATATCCTCAATGTCCATATTTATTGTCAAAGCAGTGCTAATTGCAAATAGCAGGTTTGTTACATAAAAGTCACTTAGAGCAAAATGCTTTATGGCATATCTTTTATCGAAGTATTGTAGGTTAAACTTGGTGCTTTTAATGTTGTAATCTATGTTGTCTGAATAAATATCTGCTTTTTTGTCACCAAGGCTTAGGGTAATGACATTTTCATGAGCAGCATAATATTTTTGGTAACTATCAAAGTCACAGATTGTGTACTGTGAGGTAAATACTGATTCTTTTGCTTTTGAGGCACTGCTTGAAGCATTTGCTATGGGATAGTCCTCCACGATATTTGTGAGAATGTTAATATATCCATTAGGTATAACGCCCAAAGAAACTTCAAAAACACAATAATCCACATTATCTAAAACCTTTTCATTCGCGGCCTTGTTTATTGCGGTAATAATACTTGCCGGAGTAATGCTTAGTTTTTCTATTAATGTGTCCTCATTGTATGTTAATTTATCACTGGTCAAAACAAGAGTATTATAATTACTTAAGGCATGTTTCAATAATGTGGCAACGGTGGTTTTTCCCTTAACACCAGTTACCTGTATGATTTTCAGGTTCTTTTTTGTAATTTTCTTCAATAAATATGCGACAAATTCATGGTGTGTATAATCGGTTTTAATAACTGGCGGCATATGTATTGGATTAATTTTAATGAAAGAATCTTCACGTTCTAATATTTCATCTAATGATAAAAATTTAACGTTAAGCCTCTTTTCCAATTCATCTTTCCGGGTATCTGAAAGCTTGTCGTAAATGTCATAAAAAAATAAATTGTTGTTGGTGTACTTAGAATACTCTTCTAATAAAACAAGTCCTCCATGATTGGCATCACTAATTAAAACATCTTTTTTATCCATCAAGTACACTCCATATAATCCCTATTTCATGGTTAATTTCTTGTTAACGCTTTCATAGAAATTTTTTCTGAATCTTACAAAGTAGGCGACAACATCCGATTTTCTAAGCTTGATTTCTTCCATATGGCCATATTCTTTGTTGTTTACACCATCAAGTACTGCAAGACCTTTCTTGTTTTTATTTAAGAATTTCACACTAATTCTGCTGTCTGCAGGCACAATCTTTGGTCTGGTATTAAGTTTAAATGGGCATATCGGTATTATAACTGCAGCTTCCACTCTTGGATCTACAATAGGTCCTCCAGCACTCATGGCATATGCTGTCGATCCGCTAGGTGTTGAAATTATAAGGCCGTCTGCACGAACATTATCAACTATTTCCTCGTCAACACTAATTTCCAAATCCAACATTTTACCTGGTTGGCTGGTCATTATAACAAGTTCATTAAGTACGGTAATCCATTCATCATCACAGAAAACATCTAATTGTAAACGTTCTTCTATAAAGAAATCATAACTAAGAAGAGAATCAAGACATTCAAAAATCTCGTCAGGTTCGACTTCCGTTAGAAAACCTACCGTTCCCATGTTAATGCTGAGAATAGGAATCTTTTTGGGAGATAGAATCTGCTGAGTTTTAAGTACGGTACCATCACCACCAACACAGATTACAAAATCAGAATTCATCTTGGTGATGGGTGTTGCAAACTCTTCAAATTCCACAAGGTTTTCTGCAACATCCGTGGCTATTTCCACTTCCACTTTATTTTCAATCAAGTACTTAATAATGTTCCTATCTAATTCTAATGCATCTTCTTTATCAGTACGTGAAACAATTCCAATTTTCAAGGCATTTCACCTCTTATTCTAATAATTTGATAATATCCTCTTGTAACTTTTGATTGGTTGCAGCTACAATGGTAGTTTTTTCAAGTAAGTCTATCTGGCTGGAAAGTACATTGGAATTAATGTCAGTAACGTATCCTCCAGATTCTTTAATAATTAATTGGCTTGCAGCAATATCTAAAACTCTTACCGCTTCAGTGTCTAAAAACACATCATAAATACCCTCTGCCACAAAACACATTTCCACAGCTATGGCTCCCATAATTCTCATACGTCTTACATGTGAATAAATGTTATTCATATCACAGCTTGAACGGTAAAGGTATGTACTTAAGGTAGCCTTTTTTGCCTCTTTAACTTCAGAAACATGTATCGGTTCATCATTTTTTGTAGCATATCCGTCTTTAACTGCAAGATATGTGTCTCCTGTCGGGAAATTCTTTACAAAAGCAACTTCAATGTCCTCTAATGTAATGTCCTCCAGGCTTGCACCCTCGTTTATTGATGCAATGGCAATGGAAATACCATAGCATGGAAGATTTTTCATGGCATTGGTAGTACCATCCAAGGGGTCCATGATTAACAGGGTTTCGGCAGGATCATCTCCCAGCTTAACCGTACCGATTTCTTCACTTATAACAATTAATGATTTGCCCGTATTTTTCAACACATCTATGGCAGCATTTTCTGCATATTCGTCAATCTTGTGTGTTGGAGTTCCATCTGCACCAATTTTTGTAATGCTGGTGACATTAGGATCTTTTCTAGCAAAAGATATGGCTTTTTCAACTTCCTCTGCTATTGTTGGACATGTATCTAACCAAAAATTTATTTCTTCATCATTCATTTTCACACGACTACTTCTATTTATGATTAATATTATTTATCTTAAAGTATTTCAAAACTTTGATGTTAATAAAATTTTATATATTATTCTAAAAAAAGTGTTGGAAAAATAGTGGGGAGATTAAGGTTTTAGTGTTGTAACATCAATATTTAAGCTTTCAGGTTCTGGAAGTTTAATGTTCAATGCTTCGGTTAAAACATCCTCAATGGTTTCCATGGCCTTGAATGTTAATTCATCCTTAACTTCATCCGGAACGTCATCCAAATCTTCCATGTTACGTTTTGGTAAAAGAACGGTTTTAATGCCTGACCTGTGTGCTGCAATCACTTTTTCTTTTATACCACCAACCGGCAGTACTTTCCCTGTCAATGAAATTTCACCAGTCATTGCAATTGTAGAACTAACCGGGATTCCCGTTATTAATGAAGCCAATGTTGTGGTCATTGTTACTCCTGCTGAAGGACCATCTTTTGGAATTGCTCCTTCGGGAACGTGTATGTGGATGTCATGCTCATCATAGTCAGAATCTTTAAGCAATGATGAAAGTCTTGATTTTATAAGGCTCTGTGCTATCTGTGCAGATTCTTTCATGACATCTCCAAGTTTACCCGTAAGTTTCAGTTTTCCTTCACCGGGTGTCAGGGCGGCTTCTATGTATAGTATGTCCCCACCAACTGGAGTCCAAGCCAATCCTGTTACAACTCCTGCAGGATTTTCATCAGACACTAATTCATAATGGGCTTTTTCATGACCAAGGATGTCATATAACATGTCTGGTGTGACGATGTATGGTAAGTCCACATTATCCACAACAATCTTTTCAGTGGTGTGTCTGGCAATTGCTTCTATTTGACGTTTAAGGTTACGTACTCCTGCTTCTCTGGTGTATTTGTCTATGAGCTTCGTAATTGTTCCTGAAGTAATGTTCAGATCGTCTCTTGTTAATCCATGGTCTTCTAGTACTTCATCGATTAAATGTTCTTCTGCAATATGTTCCTTTTCTTGTTTTGTGTAGCTGTCCAGTTCAATTATTTCTAAACGGTCCTGTAGCGGTCCTGGAATATCTGATAATGAATTGGCAGTACCTATGAAGAATACATCTGATAGGTCGTATGGAACTTCAAGGTAATGGTCACTAAATGAATCGTTTTGTTCGGGATCCAATACTTCCAGAAGTGCACTTGTCGGGTTTCCATTTATGGATGCGGTCATTTTGTCTATTTCATCCAAGACAAATACTGGGTTTGTTTTCCCGGCTTTTTTCATTCCATTGATGATTCGTCCTGGAAGAGCACCAAGGTATGTTCTGCGATGTCCCCTGATTTCGGATTCGTCTTTAATACCACCTAGGCTGGCTCTGACATATGGCCTGTCCAGTGCTTCTGCAATACTTCTTCCTAAACTTGTCTTTCCAGTACCTGGTGGACCTACCAGCAATAAGATTGATCCTTGTTTTTCTTCTTTCATTTTAAGAACTGTTAGGTGTTGAATAATTCTTTCCTTAACTTTTTCCAGTCCATAGTGGTCTTTATCTAACTGTTCTTTTGCTTTAAGTATGTCTATTTCAACATCTGTTTCTTTATGCCAAGGCAGGTTTAAGATTGTGTCAAGATAGTTTCGGATTATGTTTTCTTCTGAATTGTTTTGTCCCTGTCTTTCTAGTTTATGAAGTTCTTCTAATGCTGTTTTTTCCACTTCTTCCGGTAGTTCTGCTTCCATTATTTTTTCGCGATATGTTTTATGGTCGTCAGATTCATCGGTCATTCCAAGTTCTTCTTGGATCATCTTCATTTGTTCTCGTAAGAGGGATTGTTTATGGGTTTCACTCATTTTTTTGTTGAGTTTTTTTGCAATGTCCATCTGGATGAGCATGGCTTCTTTTTGTTCGATAAGCAGTTGGACTATTGTTAAAGATCTGAGTTTTGCAGATTTCATTTCAAGAAGTTCTTGTTTTCTTTCTACAGGTACTCTGATGTAGGGAAATACTTCTGCAACTTTTTCCAGTGTATCCAGTTTGCCGATAATTTGTTGGGCATATATTTCAGAGTTTGGTATCATGTTGCTGATGGTTAATACTGCATCGTTAATGTTTTTGTTTATTGTTAATGATTCCTCTTCCGTGAGGTTTGCTTCTTCTTCTATTATTTCATAAATTCCATGGAAAAAACCATCAGTTTCAGTAATTTCTGTTACAAAAACTTTGTCTTTTACTTTTAATTCTATTTCGTATTCGTTTGCTTCTTCTTGTAAGTTTTTGAGTTCTAAAATCACGCCTATATCATAGAATTCCACATTTTCTGCTTCATCGTTTGGTATTCTTTTTGGTGTTAGAATTATTCCCTGATTTTCCTCATTTACGGTTTGCAGTATGTTTTCGGTGTGTGGTTTGTCTAGTTTTATTGTCATGTCCGTGTGTGGAAGGAGTATGGTGTTTGGAATTAGGAGTATTGGCAGTTCGTTTTCTCTTAATTCTCTTTTTTCTGTTGTATTGCTTTCTTTTGGAATATCTGTGATTATTTCGTTGTTAAGTCTTAATGATTGTGTGAATGACAATTTTTTTTCATTATTTTCCTGTGTCATTAACGTTTCACATCCTAAAATTTATGTCCTTTTCTTTTTAATGATTATTAAAGTAATTTATAAACTTTTGATATTTTGATTATTTATTTATTTTTCTTGATTAACATTATAATTTATGTTTTAAAAGGATTATATACTTTATCAAATAATCTTACCATATGTTATTAAAATTCTTTAAAATATTTGTTCTGATTTTTCATATTAAAAAAAGTTGGAACGGGACAAACGCTCAGTTTTTGTTTGAATATTCGCATTCCGTTATATGTTTATCAATGTTATTCCTATTAGGCAGACAATTATTCCCGTCAACTGCTTAATGCTAATGGTCTCCCGATATAACAGTGCACCCACACCAATCAATGCCACGGCTAAACAAGTGTTTGCTATTAGGGGAGCCGTGTTAACATGCCATCCTGCCCTATAGGCAAGGATATATCCTGCTTCCAAACCAATTACAGCAATTCCCAATCCAATCGAAGCCCAATTAATCTTTCCCAACTCGAAAACAACGTTCTCAGGTTTAACATACAATACAAATAAGACACAAGTAACTATGGTTGCGGTTAAATATGTAATCATCAGGGTACCAAAGGTATTTATTCCGTGAGGCGTGGACTTGGAAAAAATATGATAAAAACAATTGGATGCAACAATAAGTATTATAGGTAGTAACATATCCCACATAATTTTTCACCATTCCATTATTCTTAAATAATATTTCATAGATTATAAATCAATAGCATTCTTAACATACTTTCTTCTATGTTAAATTAATTATTTATTACTTACAAAAATCATATTAACAATTTATTAGGAGAATATTTATAATGAAAGTATCACTTACAAAAGGGGCATCAGAAGGACCTACAAAACTCAACTCATTTGACAACGCATTATTGGAGGCTAAAATAGGTAACGTTAATTTAATACCTGTTTCCAGTATGCTTCCACCAAACACCCAAGTGGTTGAAATGCCGGAGATGGAACCTGGGGAAATGACTAACTGTGTACTTTCACATCAATATTCCGATAATCCTGGAGACAAAATATCAGCCGCAATAGCATTTTGTCAAGCTGAAGAAATGGGCTGTGTAGTAGAAGCAAATGGAATAAACAAATCACTAAATGAGATTAAAGAAGAAGCCAGGTTCATGGCAGAGTACATGATGGAAAAAAGAGGGTTAGAAATAGTTGAATATAGGGAAGTTATTCAGACACACACAGTTATTGAAAAAGCCAGTGTCGTTGCGGCATTAGTATATCATAATCCTAAAAGGCATTAAAAAAATAGGATGTGAGTAAATAGGCTATTCTCCACCAGAAATATAATGTTAAAGAAGTTTATTCTACTATTTCTTTTAAAACTTCTATGAATTTTTCATTTTTCGGATGAGTTTCCACACTAATTCTCATATAATACTCGTCTAAATCCTGAAAACTGGTACAATCCCTAACAATTATTCCGTTTTCCATTAATTTTTCAGCCAATTGGGCAGCAGTATATCCACTATTATGAAGATCCACAAGCAAATAATTAGATTTGGATTTGTAGATGTGTAAATTTTTCATAGCATTAACACTATCATACAGGTATTCACGTTCAGCAATGGATTTTCTTGTTGACTCTTCAATAAATTCTTTGTCCGCCAACGTTGCAATAACTGCTTTTTGTGAAGGGACAGTTAAACTAAATACAGGCTTAATTCTATTCATCTTTTCTAAAAATTCCGGATTACTCAAACCATAACCTATTCTCAAACCGGCAAGTCCCATAACCTTTGAAAAGGTTCTGATAATAAACACATTATCATACTGGGATAATAAATTCACATTATTTGTTTCAGCAAATTCCCAGTATGCTTCATCCACAACAACCAGTGCATCAGTAGCTTCTATAACTCTTACAATATCCTCCTGAGGAATAAGTCCTCCTGTAGGATTGTTTGGAGTACAGAGGAATATTGCCCTGGTTTTGTCGGTGATGTTGTCAATAACAGAATCAACATCAAGCTTATTTTCTTCAACATTCCACTTAGCATACACTGGCTTTGCAAACTGTTGTTTGAAAATATATTCATAGTAGGTGTATGTTGGAGGATGTACAATGAATTCATCCCCAGGTTCTATAACAGTTTTTGCCAGAACATCAAAAAGTTCATCAGCGCCATCTCCACCAACAATCACCTGGTCTGGTCTTACACCAGCATATTCTGCAATCTTTTCCTTAAGATACTCATGATTACTTTCAGGGTATCTGTTCATTTCACTTATTGAATCTTTTATTGCATCATAAACTCCCGGAGCCGGACCCCAAGGATTTTCATTGGAACCCAGCTTGATTATGTCCTCTTCTTTTATACCATATTTTTCAGCAATTTCTTTTTTGCTTCGTCCAGGAACATAAGTTTTATACTCATCAATTATACTTCTAGTCTTAACCATATTAATCTACTCTTCATCAAATGCTAATCTAACGTATTCATCCGCATTTTTAATAATGCCCTGAATATCATCGTCCGTCAATTTTCTCACAGCTTTTGCAGGACTTCCAATAATCAAAGATTCTTCGGGAAATTCTTTGTTTTCGGTTACTAATGCTCCAGCACCCACTAAGGAATTCTTTTTAATGTGTGCACCATTTAATACAATTGCACCCATTCCAATAATTACATTGTCCTCTATTGTACATCCATGAATTATTGCACCATGTCCGATAGAAACATTCTTACCAATAGTGACTGGTTTTCCTTCACTTACATGTATCACACAGTTATCCTGCACATTTGATCTTTCACCAATAGTTATTGGAGCTTCATCTCCTCTTACTACTGCATTATACCAAATTCCGACTTCATCGCTTAAAGTAACATCGCCAATAACTTTAGCACCATCATAAATTCTAGTTTTATCAGGCATTATTATCACGTTAATTTTTTATTTTATTATAATTGTTTTTTATTTTATTTTTACATTTTAAAGTTTTAAATGGAAGATATTTATTTTTTCTTATAAATAATTTTGGTAATTCTCGAATTTTAAAATTATTAGTATATGAAATGACAAATATTACTTCAAGTAATAAAGTGATTCTATGAACATTCAACCAAATTATTCTTCATTGGATTATCCGGGAAAAATGGCCTTGGTATTATTTACGCCGGGATGTAATCTCAGATGCAAATATTGTCATAATCCTCAATTACTTAAAAATCAGAAACTTACAAAATGGGATATTCAGGAAATAGAGGAAGAAATTGAGAAGAATGTTGATTTTATTGATGCAATAGTATTAAGTGGGGGAGAACCACTATTACACGTAGATGATATAAAGAACTTTATTAAGCAAGCCAAGAATCACGATCTTTTAGTTAAACTGGATACAAACGGGTTGCATCCAAAGGAAATAAAGGAAATTTTGGATGATTTGGATTATGTTGCGATGGATATTAAGGCACCTTTAAACAAATACTATAAAATAAGTGACGTATATCCGAGTAATGTTGAAGATTTAATCACCGAGACAATTAACACGATTATGGACAATGATATATACTTGGAATGCAGAACGACATATGTTCCAAAACTATTGGAACCGGAAGATATCATTGAATTAACAAGTAACTTAAGATGCAATCGTTATACATTGCAACAATTCAGAAATAGGGTTACCTTGGATGCAAGTCTTTCAACGTATGAAGAGCCAAACCCTGAATTTTTAAGGGAAATATTAGAAAATTTAGAATGTCAAATACCTGAAATTCGTCTTAAATCAAGACAATTTGGAAATCAATTAATCAAAAAGAGTAATTAAAATGCCGATTTTATTATTAGGAAACAAGGATATTGATTTAATATCTGGAAAACGAAATATTACAATAAGAAGGTTATGGAAACAACCGTTATATACTGGGGATAGGTTGTTTTGTTACTGGAATATTTTGTCCAAGGAAAGGGAAAAAATATTTGAAGCTGAAGTGACAAAGGTTGAAATTCTTTCCTTCAAGGAGGTAATATCAGATTCTGAACTTCCACAAAAATTAGGTTATAAGAATTCGCGTGAATTGGAGAAGGACCTGAGAAAATCATATCCTAACAACACGGGGGATGATGATGAGTTCCAAGTATTTGAGTTTAAAAAGTTACACATAACCCAATGGGAAGGATCAGCCATCAACCAAAAAAACATGATAATAAAAAAGGCCGATGTTCTCTTTGACATGGGAGAGTACAAACAGTCTTCCTTATGTTATCAGGCAGCATTGGAATATGATCCTGATGATGCTCATTTACTGAATCGTATAGGTGATAACTTAACGCGTTTAGGTCAATTTGGGGATGCCATAAAAAATTATAAGAAGGCAATTAAGGTAGAACCGGATAATGAGTATCTTTATAATAACATGGCCATAACATACTTAAATAAGGGAGAGCCCGACAGGGCACTTAAAATGAATGATGAAGCACTTAAAATAAATTCAAAAAACACAACCATCCTTTATTGGAGGGGAATAATATATGAGATGCTAAACGAATTTGAAAAGGCATTAAAATATTTTGATCAAGTGTTAAAATTGGATGATTCTAATCCTGACGTTTGGAATGAACGTGGAACCATACTTAACATGTTGGGAAAAAGTGAAGAAGCTTTGTTATCATATGATAAATCGTTGGAATTATGTTTGGACGACTTTAAAGATTCAAACACCTGGGCTAGTAAGGGAAATACTCTCTTGGGTTTGCAGCGATATGAGGAAGCTATTGAATGCTATGACAATGCATTAAAAATAGATGATACAAACCACATAATCCTAAATAATAAGGGCGTAGCATACATGGAATTGGATGATTTCCAGAGTGCCATAAAATGTTTTACAAAAGTACTGGTTATGTATCCGAATAATCCCGATGCACAGGTATTGCAAGAGGTTTGTTTGGAAAACTTATGATTCTTGGAGGTAAATAGTATGGACAGAAGAACTATAAACAGTATAATCGTTTCAGTAGTGATAATAATAATTATTGTCTTGGTGGGTTCATTTATCCGATAAAAAAAGTAAGGGTAGTAAAGAGTTTATTTCCACCTTTTTAGTTGTGGAATGAATTCATTTAACATTTTTGTTGCCGTTTCTTTGTCCATGTCCGAATTTGCTACAACTAATGGAATACAAAATTCAATCATTTCTTCCATTGTAAAATCTTGTTTGAATTCACCGTTTTCATAGCAAAATTTACAGTAGTCTTCGTTGACACTTCCGTCTTTTTCAGTACTGTAAATGTCTTCTGTTAAAGGCATACCGCATGATTGACAAAATTTTTGGTTTTCCATCTTCATTACTCCTTTTAATTATTTTCATGCTTAGTATTCTTTTTTTTATCCTATATAAATATCAGGTAATTGTCATGATACTTTATTCAATTTTAACAATTTTCGGTATATGACCTACTTTTGCCAAATATTCTCCCTTAATGACAATCACGCCTTCACAGTAGTCAAGGTAATCCTCTGCTTTTTCTAAGGAATTATTCACTATTTCCTCATCATCCTTTCCATTACCATAATTGGCTATTTTTGTTGCTAAGCTATCACATATGCTTGCCTGTTTGCCGAGAACTATTGTTGCATCCGTCTGTCCAAAACTTTTTGAAGGACCTACCGTTCCACTGGATGTGCAAATTCCATATCCTTCTTTTTTAGCTTTTAATTGTAATGCTATGCTGTTGGTGAATATGCTTTTTCCGGCATATATTCCCAGAATTAATTTCTTATCGGATTTTAATGCAATGTCCCCACCATTTTCAAGAATGGTATTTTTTGTTCCATATTTTTCCAGATGTTCTAGACATATCTGACTTATGCTTCCTGCTACTGAAGACATTGGTCCTATCCCTGCGATACATCCTGCTTTTGTCATCAATTCTAATATTCTCGGTGAATCTATCAGTTCCACCTTTTCATAGCCATTGAATGAAGGGTTTCTATTTATCTCTTCCTGAATAATTTTTCTTTGAGTAATTATGAAGTCGTCAATATTCACATTCACATCCGTTTTTAACAGTAAATGTGTTGAATCAATGGTGATTTCTTTTTCATACATTTTTATCATTATTATTTCCCTTTAATCTGAATTATAATATTATAAATATATTATTAATAAGTAACAAATATATTTAACATATTTAAATTAAAGGGAGGTATTTTGTATGATGCCTAAACCAAACCAGAATAAGCGTAATGTGCATGTAAACAAAAATGATCATAGTGCCAGATCTTCAGAAAAGATATTATTGGATACTAAACCCAGTTTTTGGTTATATTCCGATAACTTTATCCTTAAAATCGTGGTACTGTTCATATTAGTTTTCATGTTTTCACCTATAATGGCCTTTGTATATACTTTGCATGAGGAACTTGTAGAAAACTTCCATATTGCAGTGGATAATGTAATGTTTTATACGGAGTTACTGTTGTTCTTATTAATAGTGGTCGTGATAATTAAACTCATACTTGATGTTCTAGATTGGAATTATACAAATTATGTGTTTACTGACTCACATATTGTTATTCAAAGAGGTTTTATTCATAAGGAAAAGATTATAATGTCCTATAATAAGATTCAGGATATTGAGATTAGACAATCAATTCTTGAAAGAATTATTAGTGTAGGGGACATTATAATATACGGTGCTAATGAAGTGTCCGAAACAATTCTGGATGATATTCCTTCACCTAAAAAGGCTGAAGAAATTATTTTAACACGTATGAATGCGATTGGTTTTGCTAATCAAAATACCTATCAATATCAACAAAATCCGTACAATCAACAGAACCAGTACAATCAACAAAATCCGTACAATCAACAGAACCAGTATAATGTACAAAGTCAATATCAGCAAAATCCATATAACGCTCCAAATGCTCAACAATACACACAGCAACAGCAACCAAATTACAATCCACAACCAAATTATAATCCTCAGGCAAATTATCATCCAACAAACGAACAGAATTATCAACAAAATAATCCACAAAATGATTTCACAAACGAAGATTATATCCAACCAGATCACACTCAGGATGATGTTTCATATTATAATGAAAACTATGATGAAGATGTTATAACTCCAGAAAAACAATATGAGGATTTCGAAGAAAGTAATTCATATCAATCTTCACAAGAGATGGATAAAGAAGAAATATTTAGAAAACATAACCAAATGTTTAAAAGACATAATAAGTAGATGGGATATTCAATGACTAATCATGATGTAATAGTAGTGGGAGCCGGACCAATCGGTTCAACATATGCATATAAGATGGCCCAAAAAGGCTATGATGTAGCATTGTTTGACATGAAAAATAGGATAGGTCAGCCATTACAATGTGCAGGTCTTGTTTCCACAAATATTTGTGAAACAAAAAATTTACCAGAGGATGTTATAATCAATAAGGTTCAGGGAGCAAATCTTTATTCACCAGACAACAACAATATAAGAGTTACTAAAAATAAAACGGTTGCCTACGTATTGGACAGAATCATGTATGATAAATACCTCTTTGACAGGGCAGTTGGTGCAGGAGTAACAACATACACGGGTGACAGGGTATTGGATGTGGATATTGAAAACACAACCATTAAAACGGTAGAACGCAAATATTCTTCAAAAATAATTGCGGTAGCATCAGGTCCGACATGTCACACCTCAAAGAAAATGAATCCTAACCTAAAAGAAGAAGCCTTCATAGGATTACAATACACAGTAAGAACCCCACAACAGGAACTGGATTATGTAAATCTTAGCATTAAACAGAAAATACTTCCAGGTTTCCTCTGGGAAATTCCAACATCACGCTTTACTAAGAGGGTAGGATTATTTACCGATAGCTCATATGCGGAAGCCGAACAAATATTAAATAATCAAATAAAATCCGGGGATAAAATTCTTGAAAAGCATAACGGATTAATACCTAAATTCAATCCTAACAAAAAAATAGTTAAAAACAACACTATCCTATTGGGTGATGCTGCAGGACAAGTAAAACCAACAACGGGTGGCGGATTGATTTCAGGATTTAATTGTGTTGAAATAGCAAGTGAAAACTCCCATAAAATGCTGGAAGAAGAAGACAACAATTACCTGATAAACTATGAAAGGGAATATCATAAAAAATACGATGATGAATTCAAGGCACAAAAAAATGTTCAAAACATCATCAGGGACATGACAGAAGATGACTTTAATTACATGTTCAAGCAACTTAAAAAATATGATGTTGACAAAATAATTTCGGAACATGGCGACATGGATAATCAAACGCCTTTATTAAAAGAATTGGTTAAAACGGGAACAATATTTAAACTAGTACCGAAGATAGGTGTAAGGAGGCTTAAAAACATATGGAAATCACTGTAATATTATCACAAGAGAATGAAACATTACCCAAGGCAGAATTGCTTGCAAGATTAAAAACTTTGGAAATACCTTATGAAATACTCAATGAATATCCGGGAGTAATGGAGTTGGATGTGGATGCAGATAATGAAAAGATAATTGAGTTAGGTTCACATCTTGGATATACTCATGAAATACTTTTAACATTGTCCAAAACAACACCTGAAGAAGTAGAATCAGCTATTCAAGAAATTGATTGGAAAAAACAGATTCATGACTCATTTAAGGTAAGGGTAAAGAGAATTGGTAATGGCGAAGTTGACAAGGACAGGATTGAACGTAATATTGGAGGATATATTAAGCAGGACTGTCAGATGCCGGTATCATTAGATAACGCGGTTTGTACCATTAAACTAGTTTATACCAATCCTAAAACAGTAATCAACGAGTTTAAGGAAGAAAGAGTGGTGGGATATAATAAGGTAATAATCACCCAACTACTAATAGAACAGGATAAAAGACACTTCTTTGATAATAAGCCTCATAAAAGACCATACTTCCATCCAGGATCAATGAGTCCGAAACTAGCATTATGCATGGTAAATCTTGCACATGTAAAGGAAGGCGACACGGTATTGGATCCTTTCTGTGGAACAGGGGGAATACTTATAGAAGCAGGTAGCCTAAATACTACGCTTATAGCATCAGACTTGGAAAAGTGTATGTATGAGGGAACAAAATTAAACCTTGCTCATGAAGGATTTGAAAATTTTAAGGTTTACTGGGAAGATGTACGGAAACTGGAAATTGATGAAACGGTTGATGCCGTGGCAATGGATCCACCATACGGAATTTCCACAACATTAGGTGGAGAAGATACTAAAAAATTATACACCGAAGCACTTGTTGCAATAGAAAAACATTTAAAAGATGACGGTCACATTTGTATGGCAAGTCCACATTATATAGACATGAATGAAGTGGTAGAAAACACTCCACTAAAAATATTAGAACAGCACGCAATACGGATGCATAAAAGTTTAACCAGAATAATAACGGTTTTAGCCAAAAAATAGGTGATAGCAATGTTTGAAAATCTAAGAATATTAGACACTACTCTAAGGGATGGTGAACAAACACCTGGAGTACTAATAACATCTAACGAAAAATTAAAAATAGCATTGAAATTGGATGAACTGGGAGTAGATGTTATAGAGGCAGGTTCAGCAATAACATCAAAGGATGAACAAAAAAGCATAAAAACAATAACGGAAAATAATTTGAATGCAGAAATATGTAGTTTTGCAAGACCGGTTAAGATAGATATAGATACTGCAATTGACTGTGAAGTAGACAGTATTCATCTTGTAATTCCGTCAAGTGACCTTCATATAGAACAAAAGCTTCGAAAAACACGTGAACAAGTAGAGGAAATGGCAGTTAACGCCACGGAATATGCAAAAAGTCATGGTTTAATAGTTGAATTATCAACGGAAGATGCAACCAGGACAAGTGTTGAAGACTTGAAACAATTGTATACAAAATGTATTGGTGCAGGAGCAGACAGAATATGTGCATGTGACACAATAGGACTGTTAACACCAGAAAGATCATATGAATTCTATGGAGAACTATCAAAACTAAACATGCCTCTGAGCGTACATTGTCATAACGACTTCGGACTTGCAGTAGCAAACACGCTCGCAGCATTAAGGGCTGGAGCAACACAGGCACACGTAACAATCAACGGTCTTGGAGAACGGGCAGGAAATGCTTCATGTGAAGAACTGATAATGGCAATAGAATCATTATACAACGAAGAAACACATCTTAAAACGGAACTCTTCTATGAAATATCACAATTGGTAGAAAGAATCTCGGGAGTAACATTACAAACCAACAAGGCAATAGTGGGAGCAAACGCATTTGCACACGAATCAGGAATACATGCAGATGGAGTTCTTAAAAATTCAGATACTTATGAACCGATAAAACCTGAAAAGGTAGGACATCGCAGAAGATTCATCCTGGGAAAACATGTGGGAAAACATGTTATAAGCGAAAAAATTAAGGAAACCAACATAGAAGTAACCGACGACGAATTAAACAGAATATTTGAAAGAGTTAAAAAGTTATCGGACATGGGAAAAACAGTGACTGATGTGGATTTACAGGCAATTACGGAGGACATACTAAGTATAAATCCTGAAGATTCCCTTGTACTGGAAGAATACACAACAGTATCAGGAAATCGTGTTACACCAACAGCATCCGTAAAAGTAAACATAAACAATAGGGAAAAAATTGCGGCAGGTGTTGGAGTAGGACCTGTTGATGCAGCAATTGAAGCAATCAGAAAAAGTATTGAAGACACTGCAGACATTACACTTGAAGAATACCATGTGGATGCAATAACCGGTGGAACAGACGCTCTTATCGATGTACTTGTAAAGCTCAAACATGACGATAAGATAATTACATCCAGAAGTACAGAACCGGATATTATCATGGCAAGTGTCGAAGCTTACCTTAAAGGAGTTAACAAAATACTCACAGACAAAAAAAGAAGGTAAATATGATGCAAGATCTACAGAAGCAACTGTTATCAGAATATGATATTGTCGTCCATTCCTATGAAAATAATAAGGTGGAGGACATACCTTCATTTCTTAAAAAAATCAATAAAATAACCGAATCAAATGATGAATCAATAATACAACTGTTGGACTGTGACTACATTTGCGGCACATCCCATATCAATCAGGGAATTTCCCAGGCAATAAAGGCATTTGATGAAAAACAGAATTTTGCTAATGACAGGGGATTGGAGGTATGTGTAAGAACCTCCGCACAAAAACAGATTAGTGAAGCACTTAAATTGCTGGGAATAAAAAAAGAGGGAAACATAACGGCAGTTTATATAAACACCTCTTCGGAACAGATTAAGAAAACAGAAGAGTTGTTATCAACAAGAAACGATTCCTTGATTGAGGAATATGATGATGAAAAAATTGTCAAGGCATATTCCCTGAATAATTCTGATGATATCGTCAATGATATCAATGAAAAAATAGCATTACTCGCACTTAAGAACTAGTTTTAAAGGGATTTTACCCTTAGTGTAGAAGATTATATCTTCTATTTTCATTTTTTTTCCATAAACATGGCATAATTAAAGACCGTCTTATTTTAGAAGTTATTATATACACTTTTTACCAAAATATTTTACATGAATAAAGAGGATTTATTTTTTCTCTTCTAAATTTCCGGGAGGATAATAAATTGAATAAAAGAATATTAATATTTTTGCTTGCACTGGTCTTAACGTTATCAATAAGCAGTGTCAATGCATCTGAAAGAATATCTGCAACTCCTGATGATTACTTCACATATTTTGGTTCGGATACGCCTGCAGGACAAACACATTCCTTTGCGATAGAAGTGGATAGTAAGGTTTACTATATTCCGGATTCTGTGGCAAATAAGTTAGCTTCTTACAGTTTATCTTTTAGACGGGTATATGATTATGATCTGGAAAAGTATTCTGATAAGTTCATGCCGGATGCGTTTGGTTTTGGCACTAACGGGTATAATGTGTATTATAATTTAAACAGACAATCTGATGATGAGATGTTTTCCTTTTACAACGACAAATCCTTTGATTTTGAATACGTTTCCGGTCAACATGTGGGATATAATACCAATGCAAAGGTTATTACAAAAATATATTATCCCGGAGGGGCAGAGATAACTGACACATATTACTAGTCAGTTAACCTTTCCCACTTTTTTTATGGATTCAGCTTCCTAGTTATTTTATTGAGAAAAAAGTAGGGGGATGTCGTGTTTTATTGGAGTTCAGGTGTTTTTTCTTATATTTTCATTCCGGCAAATTTCTGCAGTACTGGTATTCTGTTTATTATCAACAATAGTGTTTCTATTTATGAATATCAATTATAAAATGAGGTTTTTTTAAATACTTCAAAGCAATTATAGTTAGTTATATCAATAACTATTATAAATATTTTTATCTAAGTCAAATTTTCTAATTTGGAGTGCTGCCATTCTTTTTAACTATAACAATTAAATATTTAATAAGAAAGAAGGTTTTGAAATGGATATTACTGCAGAAGAAATGAAAAAGAGCATAAAGACAATGTATGAAATGCTTGATGAAGTAACGCCGGTAGACTTTGATTGTGGAATGTTATGTGGGGAAGTATGTTGTGTATATGATGAGGGTGAATATCGTAACAAGGATCTTGTTTTATATTTGCTTCCTGGTGAGGAGTTGATGTATGAAGACAGTGACTACTTTGATGTATATTATATTGATCCGAGAGAATTGGACTATCCCCGTTCATGGAAGGATGATGTGTTTATAGTTGAATGTAATAACCCTCCACACTGTGACAGGAGCATTAGACCAATTCAGTGCAGAACATTTCCATTAGTACCGCACATATCAAAAGATGGAAAGCTGCATTTGATATTGGATGAAAACGAGTTTCCATACGAATGTCCAATAATACGGGATCACATAAAACTCAACGATGATTTTGTAAGGGTAACATATAAGGTATGGAAAATGTTGATTTCAAATCCTAACGTGTACTCGTTAATCCTATTTGATTCAAGAAGAAGGGATAATAAAAGGAAAGGGTATGAAATAGTCATATGATGAATTGGAAATTATTTTTATCGCTATGATTTGACAGTATCGTATTATTTGAAATATATTGAATAGAATGCATTTGTTGAAAATATCAAGGTAAAAGATTCAAGAACCGATGAGATTACAATATCCTTAAAGAAGTATTCTAAAAGCACAACGCTGTTAAATACGAAAATTGTCACTATTGCGATACATAATAGAAACTTTAAGTATCTTGTCACACCAATATTGTTTATTACAATGAATATTTTACGAAAATCCAGTGCATAACTTATCTTGCCGGTGTTATGAAGTAATATTTTTCCAATAAAACCCATTGACGTAAAAAATATGAACAACATTATTGCAATAATGGCATTTAATTGTATGCTATGTTGCAGGTTAATATGTAAATTTACTGGTAGTTGGTGGGATAATTCGTGAAGTGTCATAAATGTGGTGTTGATGTCCATTTTTGAAATATATTCATTGATGTGTGTTATTTTCATGTAAGCTCCTGTGGGAATGATAAACAGGGAGCTTGTGATAAATGTTAATATAATATAGTATAATGTTACAATATACTCTTTGATTCCTTCAATTAAATGTCCCCTGGGATTGAATTCAATTTTTTCATTATAAACTACTCTGTATGTTATATTCATCATCATGCCAAGAATTATTAGGCTAATTGTGGTATCGATTATCATCATTGCAATTGAGAGTTGTCCAAGATTTGTTGTATACACTTTTTCTGAAATGTTTTCACAGATAAAGGCTAACATAAATGTTATGATGAATAGTTTATAGTTTTTAAAGGGTAATAAAACAGAATCAATAATAATGTTTCTTATTCTCATTAATGGTATATCTTTTTAAACAAATATTTAAATGTGGTTGATTGGTTTTTGTTTTTTTCATTGTTTTGTTGTTATTTTAGTTTTTTGTTTTATCTTTGGTGACATATGTTGGTGATAATATGAAAAATTGATTTTTAGGGTGTTTGGATATTGGTTATTTGCAGGTAATCGTTGTAATTGTGGTGTGCTTTGTCTTTGTTTTTATTTTGAACATTTTTCATTTTATATTCATTCACTTTTTTGTACCTTTTTAAAGAATTTTATTTCCTATTTGGAGAACTTTTTTTATATTTTTTTCACTTTTTGAGAACATATTTTCATATTTTATGTCACATTTTGTGAATTATAATATTTAATTCCATCACATATTATGAACATTTAATTTTTA
>JAZUCJ010000127.1:0-4142 GCA_045639105.1 Methanosphaera sp. | reverse complement strand
TAATTAAATCATTTAAAAAATTTTTAAAGGTGAAAAAGTGACAGATATATTTGAAAAATGTAAAAGAACACATTACTCAACAGACATCACACCTGAATTAGCAGGAGAAACAGTAAAAGTAACAGGTTGGGTACACGAAATCAGAGATCTTGGTGGTATTGTATTCGTATTAATAAGAGATAAAAAAGGAATTACACAACTAACAGCACCAAGTAAAAAATTAACGGAAGAAATGATGGCAGATGTACGTGCAGCAAGAAAAGAAACAATAGTAACATTAACCGGTACAGTACAAGAATCTCCTAAAGCACCTAACGGTGTTGAAATCATTCCATCAAACATAGATATTATTAATGTATCACAATTACCTTTACCATTAGACACTACAGAAAAAGTAGATGCAGAAATGGATACAAGATTAGATGCACGTTTTATGGACTTAAGAAAACATGACGTAAGTGCAATTTTCAAAATCAAAAACGAAATGTTACACACAGTACGTAACTACTTCTATGACAATGATTTTACAGAAATTACCACACCAAAATTAGTTGCTTCAGCAACTGAAGGTGGAACGGAATTATTCCCTATCACATATTTCGAAAAAGAAGCATTCCTGGGACAAAGCCCTCAGTTATACAAACAAATGATGATGGCAACAGGTTTAGACAACGTATTTGAAATAGGTCAAATCTTCAGAGCAGAAGAACACGATACACTAAGACACTTAAACGAAGCATTATCTATTGATGCAGAAATGTCTTTCAGAAGTCAAGAAGACGTGATGAACCTGTTAGAAGACGTAATTAAAAATGTTCTAAACAATTTACAGGAAAAATGTTCATCAGAATTGGAAGATCTTGGTCATGAATTGGATGTACCAACCGGTGATTTCCCAGTAGTTCCATACGAAGAAGTTATTGACATAGTAAACAGCCAGGATGTTGAAATGGAATACGGTGAAGATTTAAACAGAGCTGCCGAAAAAGTTTTAGGAGAAACAATGGGCAGTTACTACTTTATTACAGAATGGCCTACTTCAATTAAACCATTTTATGTAATGCCTAAAGCAGACGATCCTGAAAAAAGTACAGCTTTCGATTTAATGTACAGAGACTTAGAATTATCAAGTGGATCACAACGTATACACGATTATGACTTATTATACAGTCAAATCGAAGCAAAAGACTTGAACCCTGATTCATTTGAGAAATATTTACAAGCATTCAAATATGGAATGCCTCCTCATTCCGGATGGGGTATGGGTGCAGATAGGCTTACCATGGTATTAACAGGTGCCAAAAACATCAGGGAAACAGTTTTATTCCCAAGGGACAGAAGACGATTAACACCTTAAGTCTTCATATTCTATTTTTTTTCTAAAAAAAGTTTTAATAGGATGGAGATTAGTATATTTTATTCTATTTTTTCTTTATTTTCAACATATAAATAAATTCTATCTTTTTCAAAATAGTATGTTTGATCTTCATCAAGATCCTCGGCAAGTTCATAGAGAATTTTTTCCTTTTCTAAGTTATTTAACCGGTCAATGAATTCATCATATTCGTGCTGACTGGTTTTATCGGTGTAAACACGGTTCAATCCCTTAGAACTCCATTCCAATCCGTCCCATCCTAACATTTCATAATGATTAGGTCTAATGATTATTAACTTAACCAATACTTGAAAATCATCTTCTTCGTATTTTCCATCCAATATTTTACATTGAATTTCTTTATTCGTTGACAATCTTAACTCCTCATATTTTATTTGCTTTAATAATTAAATTATAAGTATCTTTATCTACTATTTCATTATCCTTAATTTCCTTAAGTTCATCCCACATATTTCCATGAACCATATAATCATGCATTCGGGTAATGAAATCCTCAAAATTCTTACTTTCTTTTTCCTCATTCGGTGATAATTTATCTAAGTCTATAAAATCTTTTAACCATGTATTTCCATCATAGAAATAGTAAGTAGTGTTATAAGAATTTTTTGTATCATATTCTATTCTACATTTAATGTTAAACTCTTCATTATTTTGGTCTTCGATTGTATATTCAAATGTCTCTATCATATTATCACCTTACACTATATATTACTATCTTTTTTTTAATTTATAAATATGAATATCAATAATACCTACATAATTTTTTTTATTATTTTACAAAATGTTATATATTAATTATGATAAAAGTAAATATCAACTCAACAATAAAAACTAAAAATTTTTTATGAGGGATGAGTATGAAGTCAAGAATCAATAATTTTATCCAAAATATCAATCACACGGTTTACGGTGTCCCTTCAGTTCATAACTTGTCTTCAAGTGAAAACTCTGGCGAAACACAAAAGATTTACCAAATAAATGAAGCAGGAGATTACATAGAAACAATATACAAGGGAATAACAGTATATGTAAGGGAGAATTATCCATACTATAATCCTCAAAACGATAAAATATATTATACCAAGGAAGAGGAATCTGAAGATTTATACAAATTATCCGAGGAAATGACTAAATCTTCATTAGAAACCTTGGATGATATATAACTATTTTTTTCTAATTTTTAACATTTTCTGAAGGTTTTTTCATTGAAAGATTACGTAGTTTTAGACTTGGAAAATCCTAATTTTAGACAAAATTCCATAAGTGCCATTGGAATAATTTTAGTACGGGACAACAAATCCGTAGAAAAAATATATGCCCTAATTAATCCAGAAGACACATTTGATAGAATAAATATGGATATTACAAAAATTGCACCCCATATGGTTAAGGACAGTCCCACACTCCCCGAATTTTGGCCAAAAATAAAAGATTTATTGACGAATAACATTATCATAGGACATAATATCACATATGATTTAAGGCTTCTTTCAAAATCGTTACAAAGATATCAGATTCCCGTACCCGATTTCAGATACGTGTGCACGTTAAGTTTAAGTAGAAAATTCTTGGAATTGCCATCATACAAACTAGAAAACATAGCAAAGAAATTACACATCATATATAACCCGCACAATGCTATAGAAGATGCAAGAGCAGCCTATGAATTATTTGAGTACATCAACAGGCATAGGGAAATTTCAACAGACCAATCAAAACATTACCATTACGTGCCGAAGGTGGTAGAAAAATACGATCCGAAGTTATCCACTAACCTAAATAATCTCTATGGTATGTTGAGGGTTGTCTTGTTTGAGGAATATATTACCGAAGCCCAGTTTAGACTATTTGAAAATTGGTATGATAACAATCGGCAGTACTCCCAGTATTTGGTATTTCATAGAATAAACCTGGAATTAAAGAAAATATTGGATAAGGGACACATGGATGCCTATGACAAAAAAGAACTGGTAAACGTTGTCGAATTTATTTCCGTATCAAGTATTTATTCCAAGAAAACACTAAAAGTACAGGTCTTACAAGGAATAATAAGGGCAATCACTGCAGACGGAAAAGTTACCCTGGAAGAATTGACTAATCTAAAAAGATGGTTGATGAGAAACACGTCATTAAGAGGATCATACCCATATGATAAAATACTTAAAATTACTAATGTAATGTTAAAACAGGGTTTTATAACATTTGATGAACAGGAATCCGTGTCAAAACAATTAAAGGAACTAATCACACCAGTAAAGAATACAAATGAAAAGTTCGTATTAAAAAATAGGGTGTTCTGTCTGTCAGGAGAATTTAAACATGGCAGCAAAGAGAAAATCACCTACCTCTTAGAAAAGGAAGGAGCTATTGCAAAATCATCCATATCCAAGAAGGTAGATTACTTGTTTGTAGGTGATTTGGGAAGTCCTGCATGGAAATATGGGAATATTGGTGGAAAAATAGTTAAAGCTCAAAAATTACAGGATAATGGAGAAAAAATTAAAATAATAAGTGAAACAAACCTATTTAAGGTTCTTAAATATTAATACTCCTCATTTACAATTATTTTACAACAATTCTTTGAAAATATTTTTTCACGAATATTCTTTCGATTATCATCTTATTTTTAACTGTTTTATCATTAACATATGGTAATGGCTTCTATTTTTTTAATTGTTTTTTGTTTACTCTTTATTTCTATTTTTAATATATTATTTCATTACCTTTTAAATATTAAAATAAATAT
>JAZUCJ010000126.1:0-22198 GCA_045639105.1 Methanosphaera sp. | reverse complement strand
GTCATTCAGTCAAATAAATTCAACCCTGAAAAAGATACCTTTGCTGTAAGATGCAGACGTGTTGGAAAACATGATTTTTCCAGCCAAGAAATGGCAGCATATGCTGGTTCAGTCGTGATTGATGCAACCAATGCTAAAGTAAACCTATCAAATCCAGATTTTATATTATATTTGGAAGTTAGAAATGAAAAAACATACATTTATTATGAAAAAATTAAAGGTTTGGGTGGATTGCCTGTGGGCAGTCAAGGAAGAGTTGTTTGTCTAATTTCTGGAGGAATCAATTCCCCTGTGGCTGCTTTCCAAATGTTAAAAAGAGGATGCTCCATAACTTTGTTACACTGTGACAATCACCCATTTACTGAAGGTTCTGTTGAAAAAGTTCTTAAAAATGTGGATAATCTTAGAAAATATTCCTCGGGAGAAGAAGTTAAGGTATACTCTGTGAAATTTGGAGAGTATTTACAACACGTGCAAAAAGAGGCACCTCCCAGAATGACTTGTGTACTGTGTAAAAGTGGAATGTATCAGATTGCATCCATGCTGGCAAAAAAGGAGAAAGCAAATGCCATTGTTGATGGAAGCAGTATTGGACAAGTTGCTTCACAGACGCTAAACAACATTGAAGTTACAAGATATCATTGCAAAATGCCAATCTTCAGTCCGTTAATTAGTTTTGATAAGCTTGAAATTGAAGAGATTGGTAAAAAAATCGGTACTTATGAAGTATCCATTTTACCGGATAGCGGATGTAGTGCCGTTCCAAAATATCCTGAAACCCATGCCGATTTGGAACTGTTCAAAAGGGTTGTTGAAGAGATTAATCAAGAGAAAGTGTTAGAAGAAACCGCTAAGAGCTTTTCAAGAATTGACGTTTAAACACTATCCCCCCCATATTTTTGGTGATTCTTATGGATTTGAAAGAAGAATTATTGAATAACAAAAATAAGATACATACCACGGAATTAGGTGTTGGAAGAATTAAAAATAATTTAGATTTGTCCACGGACGATGTTGTAGCATACTGTAACAGCATACTTGAAAACCCTGAAAGTAGTGTGATAAAAAAAGGTAAAAATTATTATGTGACTTTAAAAAATACTGAGATAACCATTAATTCATCCAGTTTTACCATTATTACGGCTCATTTAAAAAAATAGTGGAGAAGAGTTATAATTTCTTTTCCAAGTATTGTCCTAATCTTCTGCTTAAAGCAAGAATTGTGTATATTGGAGGTAAGCCTGGCGCTTCTGGCAGCACGGACCCATCTGCAACATATAAATTTTTTATTTCCGTTTCCAGATTGCTGTCCACAACATCTCCTATTCTGGCTGAGGCTATTAAGTGTGCACCCCTAACATGTGTTGATGATAAGCTTTCAATGTCTGCTCCTGCCTTTACCAGAATGTTACCTGCAATTGCCGCACCTCTTGCAAGTTTTGATGCATCTTCAAAGTCTATTCCTTTTTCCACTTCATTTAGATAAACATGACCTTTAAGATTATCCGGAACTTTTATCATTAAACTAATTATATCATCCACTGTAGCATCAGGGTGTGTTTTTCTTATTTTTGGCAATAAAAATTGGCTTGTATGTGATGATATGACAATATGCGGCAATTTTATGTATTTGTTCATTTGAATTTCATGATCCTGTTTTGCACCTTTTAAGTAAGCTCCCACGGTTATGAATGGATCTACTGCAAAAGTTTCACCTGCCTTTATTCCCACAGACCTTAATAATTTAGGTGTTACCATACCCCCGGCTGCTAAAATAACCACGTCAGCAGGGTATTGATTTCCCTTATCTGTTTTAACACCCTTAATTTCATTGTCTTCTGTTATTAAGCCAATTGCTCCTTCATTGGTTATTAGCTTAGCACCATTTTCCTGTGCTACTTTTAAATCATTTAAACTATCCCATTTTGCTCCATGAGGACATCCCCATGCACATTTACCGCACTGTTTACATTTTGAAGAATCTATCGCTTTTGGCATGTCCTGCATTTGTAAACCCAATTCTGTAGCTGCATCATACAATAGTTTGTTAATTTTTCCTTCATGGCTTTTAGGCATTGTTTGAATTTGCAGTTCATCTTCCAGTTGTTCTAATTGGGAAGTTATGTCTACATCGTATTCCTTTAATTCATCTACGAGTGATGGTACAAAATTGCCTGCTATAACTAATGAAGAACCGCCAACCACATTTGTTTTGATAAGTTCCATCTCATTTTTATCCCATACATCATAAAATTTGTATGCTTCTGATGCGTCAACCAATGGACCTTTTTCCAGTATTGTTATGTTCACGTTAGGATTTTTAGATAATTCCCTTGCAACGCTTAATCCACCAGTTCCTGCACCGATTATGATTACTTCCTTCATATTATCGCCTTACTCGTTTTTTCTTTTATTTCTGTTTTTAGCCTTTTGAATTGGTGTTAAATATAGTAATTCTTTTTTCTCGTTCTTGTTTAACGAATTTGTTCTTCTTGGATAATCCTGATTATTATTTATTGTATTTGTAGTTTTCTGATAATCCTGATTAGTTAATGAATTATTATTGTTTGGAGTTATAACGTTTGATTCGTCAAAATAATGTTCATCCGAACCTTTTCCTATAACTTTATCAAGCAATTGTTTTTTAATTATGTGTCCGAATATGGAGAATATACCACATACCACTATTGCTATTATTACTGGAATTATCCATCCAAAAAATATATTTGAGTATACTGTTGATATTGGGACTGTTATTGGAATACTTTCACTAGGCATGTAATCTATTAAAAATAAGCTTGAAGGATAAGTTAGTATATAACTTATTGTTGCATATAATACTCCCGTGAATACTGCACTTTTCTTATTTCCACAAATTATGGGCATGACTATTCCTATGGCTATGAGTATGGTCAGATAGCTTATGCCCATCCTGGTTAGTTCTAAAGATAATACTGCTACAATTAGAATACTTATTTTTTTTAATATGTTCATAAAAGTCATTACTTTATCCGTCCAATTTGTTATGGTTTTTCCATTTGTTTATTAATATATAGTTATTTATAATAAATAAATTAAATATTTTGTTTTACAAAATTAGTATTATACGAATAATTTGAAGGGGATTATAATTAAATTCAAAAGCATAGAATATCCAAACAATAAGGATGCATACGATATTATCCAGGAAGGATTTGATAAAAAGGCAATGCTACTTATTTTATCAAAATGTCACGTAGAATATGAAGGTAGAGCACGCAGTATTCTTGAATCAGGGGACAGATTAATATTAATTAAAAAAGATGGCACTTTTGCAATTCATCAAGAATTAAATTTGGATCCCGTCAACTGGCAAGCTCCCGGTTGTAAGAACAAGGTTTCATTAAATGATGATGGAATAATATTAACCAGTAAAAAGGTTAAACCTAATGAAGAAATTAAGGTTTTTCTAGATGAAATCTATAATGTTACATACTACAACTGTTTAGATACGAAAGATTTAGAAATTAGAGGATATGAAAAACATATGGTTGATTTGGCCTGGGAAAAACCGGAACTTATAGAAAAAGGATTTAGGCCAACAAGACGAGAATATCAGACAGAAAATGGTTTTATTGATTTGATGGGAACAGATTCTGAAGAAAAATTAATGATACTTGAATTTAAAAGTAGAAAAGCTGGTATGAATGCTGTAAAACAATTGAAAAGATATGTTGACTGTTTTAAAGACAATAAAGAATTTGTCCGGGGAATAATTGTTGCTCCAGACATTACCATAAATGCTAAAGAGGAACTGGAATCATTACAAATGGAGTTTATATCCATGGAAGCCCCATTAACATTTATAAAAGATAATGCGTCAACATTAGACTCATTTTTCAAATAAAAGAAAAAAAAGGAGTTACATTAAAAATTCATAATCCTCCCCGTTTATGCTTAATAATATGGCATCAACGATACATGCAGTATTCCATCCGACAACCTTAGTTGCCACATCCTGCAAATCCTCGGGAATTTCTTCTGCACCGTAGGGTCTGATAATAATTATTGCTTTTTCAAACGTTTGAGCATATTTTATGTGCTCACCAATAATTTCTTTATCACTATCCCATAAACCAGATAAAACAATTAATGCATCACAATCAGCAATTGCTTCGGCATATCCCTCCTGAGAAATGTCTGTTACGTCCTCCCATTTAAAGGCTTCCGTAGCAGATTCAAGCCTTGACATGAACGTGTTATAATCATCACAATCCTTTGGATAGGAAATAAACAACCGCCATTTTTTCATATCTTCTTCAGGAAATAAATCTAACACAACATCAATCCTCCAGTAATGCATTACGTTCTACTTCTATTTCTTCTCCCGTATCCTCATCATATAAAGTAAAACAATTATTTGGACATATGCTTGCAGATGTTTCAATTTCATATATTGATTTTACTAATCCTTCGACAACACCCTCATTAACAAAAGCACCATCCATATTCACCAGTTTTTCATCATCCAAAAATAATATTTGTGATGCTTTAGTACAAGCTCCACAGCCTTTACAATTAAGTCTATCTATTTCAACTTCAATCATTGTTTCACCTTTTTTACTTCTTATTAGTAATTTGTATAACTATAAAAATATAAATTATTATTGATGAGATGATACCATGAAAGAAATTAATATTGCAAGTTGTCAAATGAATGTTGTTGATGATAAAGAAAAAAATGTAGAACATGCAATAGAACTAATTAATGAAGCATCATCCAATAATGCTAATTTAATTACACTGCCGGAAATGTTTAACACACCCTATGATAATGATAAATTCATTGAAAACGCTGAAAAAGAAAATGACAGTCATACCCTGAAATGCATGTGTGAAACCGCTAAAGACAATAACATCCACCTACAAGCAGGTTCCATAGCCGAACTGGAAAATGAAAAAATTTACAACACCGCTTACTTTATTGATAACAATGGAAAAATATTGGCTAAGCACAGAAAAATGCACATGTTTGACATTGATACTGACACCATGAAATTCACCGAATCAGCCACCCTTAGTCCCGGAAATAAAATTACGAGCATAAAAACGTCACTTGCAAACATTTCTATTGCAATTTGTTATGACATACGCTTTAGCCAAATGTGGACCTTAATGAATAATTCAGACATCATATTATTACCAGGCGCATTTAACAAAACAACGGGTCCTTTACACTGGGAGACATTGATAAGAGCCAGAGCAATAGATAATCAGACTTATGTGATTGCAACATCCCCCAGCCAAGTTGAAAATCCATACTATGTAGCATGGGGTCATTCAATGATTGTTGATCCTTGGGGAAAAATATTATCTAAAGCCGGAAAAAAAGAGGAAATTCTTTATGCCACACTTAATCCCGAATCAATTACTTCAGTACGTGAACAAATACCCATACTAAAAAATAAAAGAGATGACATTTACGAAACTGTTTTAAAAAAATAATATTGTGAAAAAAGAAGTGGGAGATTAAACTTATTCTTTAGCTTTTTTCTTTTTTGGTTTAGGATCTATTTTTTTAAGAGCTTTATTGGCCACTTTCTTAAATTCTTTATCGCCAGTAGCTGCACGTCTAGCCTTTTTAATAGGATCTATTGCTTTTTCATCCCCAATATCACCCAAAGCTTTTGTTGCAGAAGTTCTTACTCCCCAGTCTTCGTCGATGAGCAATTCAATAATAGGGTCTACTGCACTTTTAACTTCCATTTCACCAAGAGCTTTTGCTGAAAACTTTCTTATTGCAAAATCATCCGAACTTAATGCATCAATAAGTTCCTCCGCTACCGTATCATCACCAATATCCTTTAATGCTAATATGGCATATTTTTGAACTGTCGGATTATCAGAACTTAAAGCTGTTATTAATGGTTTTATTGACTCTACTCCTATTTCAGCCAATGATTTTGCAGCTTGAAATCTTACAAGGGGATTTTTATCTGTGAATGTGTCAATCAATAATGGAATTCCCTCTTCAGGATATTCGGTTAACTCTTTACAAGCTTCTTGTCTTACTTCATGATTTTCATCTGCAAGCTTTTCTTCAATTGCATTAATATCTGTCATAATATTTATTCCCTTTGTACCCACATAATAGGATACTTGTATGGTTATATATCTATAAAAAAGTAGTTAATAATATTATTTATAGAATTCCCCGAAATTATATGATACACATTGACGCTACAAAACAGTCACATATTTTAACAATTTGTTTATACAAAATATTATTATGGATTTATCTAGTGAAATATATGGTGCCAAAATAATTAGTAAAGCCTTGAAGATTGATGAAACCCTCATAATATCCGATTTACATTTTGGTTATGAAACATCTTTGAACAGTCAGGGATTAATGATTCCCCAATACCAATTTGATAAGGTAATAGATTCCTTGGATGCCATTCAACAAAAAGCAAATGCCGATAAAATTATTCTTAACGGAGACATAAAGCATAATTTTGGAGGTATCAGTAAACAAGAATGGAAAGAGGTATTGAGTTTTATTGATTATTTATCAGATATTTACGTAGATATTAGAGTCATTAAAGGAAATCATGATAATTTCACACAATATATCTTAAACAAGAGAGACATTGTCTTAGAAGACAGTGCTGTCTTGGGCAGATACATGGTTACTCATGGACATATAATTCCAGAGAACATTCCAGAAAATATTGAAACGATTATAATAGGCCATGAACATCCATGTATAGGTATTCGTAATCAGGAACGTGTGGAAAAAGTAAAAACTTTTTTAAAGGGAAAATGGAATGAATACAACCTGATTGTTACACCATCATTTACCCCGATTAGTCATGGTTCTGATGTTTTGCATGAAAAAACCATTTCACCCTTTATTGGGGATGTTTTGAGTTTTGAAGCTTATGCCATTGAAGGAGAGGAAGTTTTTCCCTTTGGTTTGGTAAAGGATATTCTGGATATAGAACAATACGAGAATTATTAGGGTTGATAACTTGAATATTGAATATGATGATGAACATATACATAGCCTATTACATCCTTTTGTAAGTAAATGGTTTAAAAGTAGGTTTGAAACTTTTACTGATGCCCAAAGACAAGCGATTCCACATATAAATGCGGGAAAAAATATTCTGATACTATCTCCTACCGGTTCTGGAAAAACGTTAACTGCATTTTTAGCCATTTTGTCAGGATTAACAAGTTTAAGTCAGCGCAACATGTTGGAGGAAAAAGTTTATTGTGTTTATATTTCCCCACTTAAAGCGTTGGACAATGATATTTTTAAGAATTTAGAAGAACCCATTAATGGAATTAATGAGATTGCAGGATTTGACATTGGAATTAGACAGGCAGTTAGGACAGGGGATACGACACAATATCAGCGTTCTAAAATGTTAAAGCATCCACCGCATATTTTAATTACAACTCCCGAAACTTTATCAATTCTTCTTGTTGCTCCCAAGTTTAGAGAAAAATTAAAAAGTGTAAGGTATGTTATTGTTGATGAAATACATTCTTTAGCCGAAAATAAAAGGGGAACACATCTTAGTCTAAGTTTAGAACGTCTTAATGAATTAACCGGCGGATTCACCCGTATTGGTTTAAGTGCTACCGTAAGTCCACCCGCAGAAATTGCAACCTTTTTATCCGGATACTCATGGGGACAAAAAAGAGAATGTGAAATAGTAAATGTTAATTACATAAAGCAGTTGGATATGAAGGTTTTATGTCCTGTTGAAAATATAATTGAAACAGACCAGGAAACTTTAACTAATGAGCTTTATAATATGCTGCATAAGTTAATACAGGAACATAAGACAACACTCATATTTACCAATACCAGAAGTGGTGCTGAAAGTGTTTCATATAAATTAACCCAACATTTTCCCAGATATTATAATCCGGATAATGTGATGGCACACCATTCATCCTTATCCAAGGAAGTTAGGCTGGAAACTGAAAATCAGCTGAAGGATGGGAATTTGAAGGTTGTTGTAAGCAGTACCTCCCTCGAATTAGGTATTGATATTGGTTATATCGACCTTGTTATCCTGATAAGTTCTCCGAAATCCGTTTCCAGAGCTTTGCAGAGAATTGGGCGCAGTGGACACCAGTTACATGAAAAATCCAAGGGACGTATGATTGTTGTCAATCGTGACGATCTGGTGGAATGTAGTTTAATATTAAAAAATGCGATGGAAGGTAAGATTGATCGCATTAACATTCCACGTAACTGTTTAGACGTTTTAAGCCAACATCTTTATGGAATTGCCATTGAAGGCAGACAAAATATTAAGCACATATTTCATCTGATTAAACAAGCAATGCCGTATAAAGACCTGAGTTGGGACGAATATGAACAAGTTCTACGTTATCTTGCCGGAGAATACTCTAAACTTGAACAAAGATATGTTTATGCAAAGATATGGGTTGATTGGGAAAGCAATACTTTTGGTAAGCGTGGAAAACTTGCAAGAGTACTTTATTCCACCAATGTTGGAACAATTGCTGACAGAAGCCATGCAAAGGTAAAATGTAATGGTCAAGTTATTGGAAATATTGACGGGGACTTTATGGAACGTTTACATAAGGGGGATACCTTTGTACTGGGAGGAAGAGTATACCAGTTCAAGTATGCCAGGGGGATGACCGTTACTGTTGTTCCTAGTGGCAGCACCCCAACCATTCCGTCATGGGTTTCTGAGCAGTTACCATTATCCTATGATATTGCCCTTGCAATTCAGAATTTTAGGGCCATTATGGAGTGGAAGTTATCAACCGATCTTTCCCAAGAGGAAATTATCGAGTATATTAAAGATTACCTGTATGTTGATGAAAACTCGGCCAGTTCCATCTATTATTATTTTGTAGAACAATATTTGTATAGTGAGATTCCTTCAAAAAATAAGTTATTAATTGAGTATTATACGGGATTTGGAGGTAGAAAATTTGTTGTTTTCCATTCATTATATGGCAGGCGCGTAAATGATGCTCTGAGTCGGGCTGTGGCATATATTATTGCCCAACGTTATCATAGGGATGTTATGATAAGTATTGATGATAACGGTTTTTATTTAAGTAGTGATTCCAAAATTGGTGGAGCAGAGGCTTTTGATGAATTGAATAGTGAAAATTTAAGAGATATACTAATCCAGGCCATTGACAAAACCGAAACTCTGGCCAGTCGTTTCAGAGATTGTGCAAACAGATCATTGATGATTTTACGCCGTTACAAGGGTCGTGAAAAAAGTGTTGGTCGACAACAGGTTACTAGCAAGATTCTTCTGAATTTTGTAAAGGAAGTTGATGAACACTTTGCAATCCTGGACGAAGCAAGACGTGAGGTTATTGAGGATTACATGGATGTTAAACATGCACAGGAAGTTTTAAAATCTCTTGAAGAACAAAAAACCATTATAAAAACTGTTGATACAACTATCCCCACCCCTTTCGCATTTAATTTAGTTTCAAGAGGATATCTTGACGTTCTAAAATATGAAGAAAGGGCCGAATTTATTCGAAGAATGCATAAAGCAATAATTGATAAGATTAAAGAAAAAAAGATTGATAATCTAAGAAAAATAAAATAAATCATTTTACAAGTGTCAATATGATTACCGAAAGTATATATTAAAAATTAATTAAAAATATTATTGTTAATAGATTTAAATTAAAAAATATATAAATACGATAAGGAATTTGATTAAGGTTAATTGGGAGAAGATTTGAATGAAAAACGAGACGTTATACCCTACTGATGAAATAAAAATTAAAGAAGAATTTTCTTCCTACGTTAAATTTGAAGCTATTCCCGGCGGATATGAGACATTCATTAACATTCCAAACAAGTATGAGGTAAATCTAAAAATTTATAACTTAATTCCTGGCGTTAGCGTAGTAATAAACCATGCAAACCTAAAAGATCGATATAGGGAAAGTGACGACCTGCTAGAATATGAACATCCCGAAGATAACTTAATAATAAACTTTATTAGAAAAGGACGTTGCCAACTAGAAGTCAACCCTGACAAATATATGTTTGTAAAAGATAATGATATTAACATGTACGTGAAAAAGTCATACCCTAATTCTTTTAGTTATCTTGGAGAAGTAACGATATATCATATCATAATCAACAGGAAACAATTCAAGAAGATGCTGACCGAATATTCACAGGAATACATGGATCTGATCAATTATTTTTTCAATGAATGTGAAAACGAACAAAACATTGTATTTAAGGCTCCTGATAAGATATTGGAAATGATTGAAGAATTAGAAAATATTGAAGTAAAAAAGGAGATAACTTCCAGAGTATTATTCCAGTTAAAAACTTTAGAATCTTTGGTATTTTTATATGAAATTGAAATAGAAGATGAAAAAATCAATCAAAGAACATATTCTGATGCTACAATAAGAGTTGTTAGAAATATAAAAAATTCATTATCAAGAAATATTGCCAGTTATGTTTCATTAGAAACATTATCCTTAAGCTATGGGATAAATCTTACAACACTAAAAAATTGTTTTAGGGACATGTATGGAAAACCATTATACACGTGGTACAAGGAATATAAGTTTTACAGAGCTAGGGAATTAATTAAAAATACTGATTATCCTATAGCAAAAATTGCTAATATGGTAGGATATAAAAGCAGCAGCAAATTTGCAAAATCATTTAAAAAGGAAATGGGCGTACTCCCATCAAGTTATCGTAAAAACAAAAAATAAACATCAAAAATCATCTTTTTTTGAAAAAAAAATCTATTTGATTATAATAAAACTAATAAATGATTAAAAACATAACATATACTATAAAAATAATTAAGTAATATAACATAGGAGATAGAATGAATTATTTATTATTAGCAATCATATTAATTTATATTGCAATGATGGTTCTGGTAGGTTATATTGCATGGAAACGTACAAGTAATCATGAAGATTACTTAGTTGCAGGACGTAAAACTAGTTCATTCATCATGGCTTTAAGTTATGGTGCAACATTTATTAGTACTGCGGCAATTGTAGGTTTTGGTGGTTTAGCAGGTACCAATGGTATGGGAATACTATGGCTGGTATTTTTAAATATTGCAGTAGGTATTTTTATAGCATTCGTATTCTTCGGAAAACCAACAAGAGCTATAGGAAAATATTTAAATGCATTGACTTTTCCGGAATTTTTATCCAAAAGATTTAACAGTAAATTCATACAATATTTCAGTGGATTAGTAATCTTTTGTGCAATGCCAGTATATGCAGCAAGTGTATTAATCGGTGCTGCAAGATTCTTAGAAACAACATTAAGCGTGGAATTCCAAATTGCTATCATCATATTAGCAGTTATTATAGGATTTTACGTAATATTCGGTGGATTAAAAGGTGTTATGTACACAGATGCTCTGCAAGGAGTAATCATGTTTATCGGAATGCTTATCTTATTAATAAGCATTTACTGGATACTTGGAGGAGTAACAGAAGCACATACGGCACTGACAAATATGGCACCATTATTCCCCGAAAGTGCAAAGGCAACCGGAGCTACGGGTTGGACAACGTTCCCACAAGTTGGTAGTGTATTCTGGTGGAACTTAGTAACATCAATCATTATGGGAGTAGGAATTGGAGCAATTGCTCAACCACAACTTGCTGTAAGATTCATGACAGTTAACAGTAACCGTGAATTAAACCGTGCAGTACTTATAGGTGGTATATTCATATTTGTTGCTACATTCTCAGCATATGTGGTTGGATCTTTATCAAATGTTTACTTCTACCAAACAACCGGACAAATAGCTCTGCAAGCAGCAGGTGAAAACGTAGATAAAATCATACCTACATTTATCAGTTCGGCGATGCCTCAATGGTTTACATACGTGTTTACATTAACATTACTATGTGCAGCAATGAGTACATTAAGTACACAGTTCCATGCACAAGGTTCTGCCATAGGTCATGATTTATATGCATCAAAAAGGAACGAAAAAAAGGACAGTTTAGGAGTAACACGTATCGGTATATTAATCGGTATTATTCTAGCAGTAGTGCTTGCATTCATATTGCCTGGAGGAGTAGTTGCACAAGGAACTACCATTTTCTTCGGTATCTGTGCAGCAGCATTTATGCCAGTATACATATGTGCATTGTTCTGGAAGCGTACAACCAAACAAGGAGCTATAGCAGGTATTATTAGTGGTACAATAGTAAGTCTTTTCTGCTTATTGTTCACACACCAAAAGGAAGCAGCAGGAATTGGTATTTGTAAGTTTTTAACTGGCCAAACAGTATTATTTACATCAATGCCATGGCCTTATGTAGATCCAATGGTTATTGCATTGCCAATTTCATTTATTGTAACCATTGTTGTAACGTTACTTACACATAATACAAAAGAAGAACAAGAAGAAATTGAAAAAATGTTCGAAGCCAAGAAAATGGGTGATGCAGAATGATTGAAGTTTTAGGATTAAGTGATCCATGGATAATTGGCGGATACCTCGGTTGTGTTCTCATCACATTAGTATGTATAATATATGGAGCTATAAACTGGAATAAAGGATAATTATTCCCCTCCATAACCCCACTTTTTTTAAACTAGTTTTATAAATTTTAATTAACAAATATAGTATTTAGTGAATATGATGTTATATGCAGTGATAGACATAGGGTCAAGTATTATTAAATACAAGATTTATAATTATGCTGATGGTAATCTTGAACCCGTTATAATAAACGATAAAAGAACAAGTTTAATATCTTATAGAAAAGATGATGAACTAACATCAAAGGGTATAACTGTTCTTATAGACACACTTGAAGAATTAATATCCTACTCCGATAAATTAAATGTGGAAAAAAGCTATTTTTATGCAACAGCAAGTTTACGAAACATTAAAAATCGTGAAGAAGTTCTGAAAACTGTTAAAGAAAAATTAAATGTTGATATAACTATTTTAACAGGAGAAGAAGAAGCAAAAATTAGTTTTAATGCCATCAAATGGATTGACATTCCCAAGTATGAAGGTTTGTTAGTTGATATAGGAGGAGGAAGTAGTGAAGTAAGCATATTTAAGGACAAAATCCCCCTGGAACAAAAAAGCATACCTACAGGCGTTCTTAAGATTTATAATAACGATGTTTCACTTCTTTTACCAACAAAAGATGAACAGGAACACATAATCAGGGAAGTTCGTGAAAAAATAAAAGAATTAAATTTCATGAAGACTTCCAGCGAATATTTGTATGGAATTGGAAAAAGCATAGTGATACTTAAAAAACTCTTTTCTTTCCTGGGCTATGGGGATAATGAAAATATCATAAATATTGAAGATGTAGATACTGTCCTATCCCAGTTATCAACCAATTCAAAGGAAAATTTCAAACCCTTATTATTGGTGGATTCCGAACGTGTACATACAATGATTCCATGTCTATTAATCATCAAAGCAATAGCATTAGAGTTTAATATAGAAAAAATCTTTGTCTGCAATGTAACATTACAGGATGGACTAATCTTAGACATATTAGAAAATAATAAATAATCAAGATTTAAAAGATATAGTATAAGAATATTAGGAGAATAATTCTATGCCATTAATAACCGTGGAAGCTTCTAAAAGCTTATCAAAAGATGATAAAAAGAAATTAATTGAAGATGCGTCACAAATTGTTGCTGATGCATATGGATTGCCAGTACAAGCCATAACCATGATAATATATGAAAATACGCCAGAAAACATTGGTGTGGGTGGAAAACCTGTTTCAGATAATTAGGGAGTGAAGATTTATATGCCAGTAGTTACAATAGATGGACCTGAAAATGCATCAAAAGAAGCAAAGAAAGAGATTATTGAAAAAGTATCACAAAGAGTTGCTGATGCATATGATATGCCCGTTGAATCAATAACAGTCCTCATAAGAGGTACGCCCGCAGATAATGTGGGTGTAGGTGGAAAACAACTATCAGAAATGCATAAATAGGTGAAATTATGGCTGTGACAATAGATGAAAATATTTGTAATGGAATAAGTGCATGTCCTGAAGGTGGGTTATGCATAGACAGTTGCCCTACGGGAGCAATTAAAAATAAAGAAGATAAACCTGACGTAAGCTATTTTTCATGCGTGGATTGTGGAATTTGTGTAGATAAATGTCCTAATCAAGCAATTATAGCTGCTAGAAGAAGTTAAAGTAATTAACTACTTTAACCAAACTATTTTTATATATTTAAATTAATTAGATGAGAATGTTGTATCTTTGATGAATATTGCATTTTTCTTCTTTCAAGATATTATCTGTTATTCTATGAATATTAATCAATATTTAATTATATAGAAAAAAGCAGATTACCTTTTAAGTGATAAAGATGAAATGGAAAATTGGGAATGTAAAAATAGATAATCAAATTGTTTTAGCGCCAATGGCTGATGTTTGTGATTCATCATTTAGAAGCATAGTCAAATCTATGGGCTGTGGCCTGGTTGAAACAGAAATGATTTCTGACAAGGCAATTATCCATTGTAACAGCAAAACAAGAGAAATGTTGTACATGACCGATTTTGAAAGACCATTATCCCAGCAAATATTTGGATCAAGTGCAGAATCCTTAAAACAGGCATCAGAATTCTTGTGTGAAACTGTTAAACCGGACATTATTGACATCAATATGGGTTGTCCAGTTACAAAAGTAGCAATAAAAGGTCGTTGTGGAGCGGCACTGCTTAAAGATACTAAAAAAATAGAAGACATAATCACCACCCTCACAGATAATATTCCAGTGCCCATTACTGCCAAAATACGTAGCGGTTGGGATGAAAATCATGTTAATGTACTTGAAACTGCTAAAATATTGGAAGATGCCGGAGCTTCCGCGGTAACTGTGCATCCACGAACGAAGGTCCAGGAATATAAGGGGAAGGCAGATTGGGATTTGATAAAAAAAGTTAAAGAAGAAGTTTCCATCCCCGTTATCGGTAATGGTGATGTGAAAACCTGTTATGATGCACAAAGAATGCTTGATGAAACAGACTGTGATGCCGTGATGATTGGAAGGGGCGCTCTTGGAAATCCTTGGCTTATCAAAGAATGTGTAGACTACATTGACAATGGATTAGAACCCCGAAAAGTCACCGCAGAAGAAAAAATAAGTATGATAAAAAAACACTGCGAACTACTTCTTAATAACAAGATAGACGAAGACATAGCAATAATTAAGATGAGAAAACAAGCATCCTATTACATGAAAGGTTTATATAAAAATGCCATAATTAAAAATGAGATTTTCCAGGTCAACACAAAAGAGGAATTATTCAATTTATTAGACAGGTATATTGTTGATATAAAAAGATGATATATATCGAAAAACAATATTATTATAGGAGTGAAAAAATGTCTGATGAATTAACAATTACCGAAAAATGGGATAAAGTATTCCCAAAAAGTGACGAAGTAAATCATGAAAAAATAACGTTCACTAACCGTTATGGCATAACTCTTGTTGCCGACAAGTATGAACCAACGGAATACGAGGGAAAATTAGCTGCAGTAGCAATAAGCGGACCATTCGGAGCGGTTAAAGAACAAAGTTCCGGATTATACGCTCAAAAACTTGCCGAAAGAGGATTTTTAACAATAGCTTTTGATCCATCATTTACTGGAGAAAGTGGAGGCAGTCCACGTTATATGGCTTCACCTGACATTAATACGGAAGATTTTCAGGCAGCTGTAGATTATTTGTCAACAAATGATAAAGTGGATTCTGATAGAATCGGAATTCTGGGCATATGCGGATGGGGAGGTATGGCTTTAAATACTGCATGCCTGGATACCCGGATTAAAGCAACAGTAACAAGTACCATGTATAATATGAGCAGAGTAAGTTCAAACGGTTACTTTGATGAATCAGATAATGCTGATGCAAGACATGAGGCAAAAGTGGCATTGAACAATCAAAGAACACAGGATTATAAAAATGGAGAATATGTAAGAGCTGGGGGAGTAATAGATCCTTTACCTGATGATGCTCCACAATTTGTTAAAGATTATCATGCATATTATAAAACAGAAAGAGGTTACCATCCAAGAAGTTTAAACAGTAATGACGGATGGAATGTTATTGGAACCATGTCGTTTATTAATCAGCCAATAATTAACTATGCTGATGAAATACGTTCAGCCGTACTTATTATACACGGCGAAAAAGCCCACTCATGTTACTTCTCAAAAGACGAATACAAAAAACTCGAAGGAGACAATAAGGAACTGTTAATTATTCCTGATGCCGTACATGTTGATTTATACGATAATCTCGATGTAATACCATTTGATAAAATTAGCGAATTCTATAATAGATATTTATAGAATTACACTTTTTTTATAATAGATTGGGGAATAAAAACTATTCAAATATACTTTTTATAATATAAATTACCTGGAATAAATTTATATTAACTTAATGAAATAACTAAGTATTAATTAGATTCAAAGCCTATCTAACAAAATTAATGAAAAAAAACTACTGATAATATGGAACGAATTATATATGCAGATTATTTAAGAGTAATAGGTATACTCTGCGTAATAGGGGTTCACCTGTCCTTATCCTATGTAAGTTACTATCCTGCATTTACAAATATGTGGTTTCAAGGAGTAATCTCTTCATCTTTAACAAGAGCAGGAGTAGTATTGTTTATAATGGTATCCGGATTACTATTGTTAGATAGGGAAGAACCCATAAGTAAAGTACCTCAAAGACTGAAAAGAGTGCTGGTACCATTTTATTTCTGGTTATTCTACTTTTTTATGAAGGACGTTCTCGTTGACCACGAATTACTTAACGTGCATTCTGTAGATAGTTTCTTTATAGAATTAATGAATGTTATAGTGGATCCTACAAAAATATCAATAGAATTCTGGTACATTTACATGATTGCCGCATTTTATTTAATGCTGCCACTACTATATAGAATGATAAAAAACGCTTCAGAAAAAGAAATAGAATATTTTTTAGTAATATGGTTCATAGTAATGTTACTAAATTTCTTTAAACATAAAATATACATCTTAAATTATATGAATCTGTTTACAGGACCTTTAGGTTATTTCATATTAGGATATTACTTAAATAAAAAAGATTCGAAATATACTAGAAGCAAAAAATTTGGATTACTATTATTCATAGTGGGAACAATAATATTAATACTGAGCTTCTATATTCCGGCTTTAAAAGCAGGTCATACAGACAATAGTTACATCCTATTGGGAAATTTGGAACCTGGTTCATGCATTAAAATGACCGGATTATTCATAATACTAAAGAATATAGATTTCAAAAAGGCTTTTGGCAAATATAGTGACAAAATAAATTCGGCTATAATTAAATTCGCAGGTTACACCTATGGAATATTTTTAATAGTTAACATACCATTGGATTTAATAAAGGATTATGGTTACTTTGATTTAAGAATAAGTCCTTTTATTAATATTCCAATAATAATCTTAATATCAGTGACAGCATCAACAATAATACTTTGGATAATGAATAAAATTCCAGTATTAAGAAAATTCACTGGAATGAAGAATTAAAAACTTCCCCATCCCTTTTTTTACTAATAAAAGATGTACTATCGCCCAAATCATATCCATTGAAAGTAATCCACAACTTTAGTATTTTTCTATTTTTTTGTATAACTCCAATTCAAAGTAGTATGATTTGGTGTTATTTTTATTATAAATTAATAAAAATAAGTAATTAATTAGAGTAATTTTATGGTATTTTTATGGCAATCAAAAGTTTTATTCAAGTTTCATATTTGCTTGAAAATGAAAAGATGGTTGAAAGAGAATTTAGACAATAACATAAAGCAGTTTGTCCATCAATGCATTTAAAACATCGTCTTAAAACTCAACTATGATTTTAATTAATAGTTGGATAATTCGGATATTGTAAAATCATTTTTACATCGAACAGAAATATTGGGTGCCTTTTAAAAATAAATCAAAATATATATATAATTATTATACAAAATAAAATATATTCCTTACAAATTATACGGAAATGGTTTTATGACGAAAAAAGAAAAAAGTTTTAAAAGTGTTGACGGAGAATTTAATGCTGATTCAATTAAAGAAGCGTTTACAACCGAAGAAATATCTGAAGAATACACTGTTAAAGAATTAAGAAAGATTTTAAAAGAAAATGGTTTAACAGTTTCAGGTACAAAGTCGGATCTCATCGAAAGAGTTTTACCAATCTTTAATAATGAGTTAAATGAAGTTAAAGCTTCTGGATCTGGATATTTATCATCAGAAGAAGAGTCATTAAGTAATACACTTACCCCTTATGGAATAAACTATAAAAATTTAGCAATTATAAACAAAAGCATTTTGGAGGGAAATTCTGAATTAAATATTGAAGGTTTTGCTCGAAATGGTTTAATAATGTCTGATTCCACCTTGTCAATAGACTCTTCAAATTCGTCATATGTTGATTTGAAAACGAATATCCCTGAAGTTTCATATTCAGACTTTGAAAGTACATGCTTTACATTTAAAAACCTTGACTTATCTGTCTTGCCTAGTGCAAGTCCACAAAGCCTTGAGCTTTCAGCACTTATGGATAGTTTAGAGATAATAAGTTACAGAGATTATGTAAACTTAAAACGCCTTAATTTGTTAACCAAAACTTACCCAAATGATGGTGTACGCGTACATATTGATATAGACAACTTCCTATACCCTAATTTTAGCAATACAACCATTAATATTGATGATCTTGATTTTGATTTGACAATAGGATTGGATGGAGAAAAACTTGCCGTAACAGTAAATTTACCTAGATTAAGTCTTATAAACAAATACTATAGAGTAACATTATCTGATTTAAATCTAAAAATCCTACTCCATGACTTAAAATTATCGGATTTGGACTTATTCATATCCATTTCGGATTTCCATTACTCAAACTTTGATGATATTGTTCTTTACATGGATGATATAACTGTATCACTTGATCCTATTTTACATTCCAATAGTTTTGATGTAAATATTGGCATGAATACTTTTGATGTTACTGGCATATCTTTCAATGATTTGTTCCCAATGTTAAACATTGATACCATAAACATTAATCCTGAAAGTGATTCTGAAGCACCTATCAACATGATTGGTCACATATCTCCATTAGATATTACTAGGATGGACTTATTAAGCATTGGTGCTATGTTGAGTGCAGGATTTGATATGGATACATACACTAGAAATATGTCTAGCCTATATGGCCGTTCCTCAGACGTTGATGCATTAGGCATTGATATAGGTAGCATATTTGAAAACTTTAATTATTCAAGCCTAGATGCGATTGTACTTGACTTATCTGGCCTAAGTGATTTAATAGGTGTTGACATAACTGATTTCGGCATTGACCTATCAGATTATGATTTGTCTGCAATTAGCTTGGCAGATATCTTTGATGCATTAAGCAAATCTGACTTAGGCGTGTCCACTATTAAATCCATGTTTAACTTAGTCACTTTTGACTCAGAAAATCTTGATATGAGTGGTTTAATTAGTTTTGACTTGGATAATTTTGACTTATCCGGCTTATTAGGTAGTCTTAATATATCTCCCGGAGATATTTCCGGCATGTTAGATACCTTCGAAGATTCAGACCTTGATTTAGGCAAGATATTTGAAAACATTGATTTATCCTGTTTAGATGGAATTAAGCTTAACTTAACTGGCTTGATTGATTCAATAGGAATTGACTTATCTGCTTTAGACATTGCCCTATCAGATTATGACCTGTCTTCAATTAAGATTTCAGAACTTATGGGCATCTTAAGTAACTTTGATTTAGACTTGTCCACCGTTTCAGCCTTGTTGAAGATATTTGATTTTGACTTAGAAGAACTTGAATTATCTGGATTAATATCTGACTTTGACGCTGAAAACTTTGATATAACCACTTTATTGGGCAGTCTTAATATATCTCTAGAAGATATTTCAGGTCTTTTAGAAATATTCAAAAATTCAGACATTGACTTAGGCAAAATATTTGAAAACATTGATCCATCAATTTTAGACTCAGTTGTCCTTAATTTATCCGGAATAATTGAACCATTAGGAATTGACCTATCTGCTTTAGGTCTTGACATTCCAGGTATTGACTTTTCTGCAATCAAATTATCAGATCTCATTGGAATCCTAAGTAACTTTGAATTTGACACAGACACTATTACGGCATTGTTAAAATCTTTAGGAATTGACTTATCCGAAGTTGATTTATCAGGACTAATAGCAAGCTTTGACGAAGAAAACTTCGATATATCCACTTTATTAGAAAGTCTTGACTTATCCGGCATAGATATTCCTGCAATTATGGAAACGTTCAATAATTCAGACCTTGATTTAGGCAAGATATTTGAAAACGCTGACTTATCATGTCTAGATGCAATTGTACTTAATTTATCCGGATTAATTGAATCAATAGACATTGACTTATCTGCTTTAGGCATTGACTTATCAGGTTATGACATATCTGCACTTAAAGCCACAGAACTAATTGAAATCTTTAGCAATACTGAGATTAACCTCTCTGATATTATTGCTATGTTTACCAGTGAAAACAAAGAAATCACTATTGGAGAAGGAGTAACAGATGCAACCAAAAACTATTATCATGTTGATTGTAATGTTGCCGATGTTACTTTCAATGAAGACACTGGCAGATGGGAATATCAGGGTATAGCATTAAAATATTACGATGAAGACAAAAATGATGCTAAATTATCCAAAAAAGAAGTTCAAGAACATAATGAAAAATGCAAAAAAGCCGACTTAGACTCATCTGAACTTGATTTAGGTGGATTAATAGCTAGCTTTGACGAAGAAAACTTTGATATAACCAGTTTATTATCTAGCATTGATTATTCTAAATTGGATATTGCTGCACTTGTAAATATGTTCAATGAATTGGATATTGATTTCGAAGGCATATTCAAAAACGTTGATTTATCCTGTTTAGATGCAATTGTCCTTGATCTAACCGGTCCAATTGATTCATTAGGCATTGACTTATCTGATTTAGACACCGACATGCAAGAAATTGACTTATCTGCAATCAGCTTGTCATCCCTCATTGGCATCTTAAGTAACATTGACTTAGACATGTCTACAATCATAGATGCATTAAAATTATTAGGCATTGACTTATCTGAAATTGACATCTCAGAATTAGTAGCTAACTTTGACGAAGAAAGCTTTGATTTGAAAGCTTTATTAGGTAGTTTCGATTTATCTGACTTGGATATTGAAGGTATTTTAGGCATGCTCAGTAATTTAGGTAGCGTATTTGAAAATGCTGACTTATCATGCCTGGATGCAATTGTAATTAATTTAGCTGATATAATTGATTCAATAGGAATTGATTTAGAGGATTTAGACATTGACCTTTCAGATTATGACTTGTCTGCAATCAGCCTATCAGATATCCTTGGCATCTTGAATAACTTTAATTTAGACATGGCAACCATTGCAAATGTGCTTAAAGTATTCGGAATTGACTTATCTGAAATTGACTTGTCCGGATTAATAGCAAGCTTTGACGAAGAAAACGTGGACATGTCTGGTTTATTAGGCAGCCTTGATTTATCAGCTTTGGATCTTTCCGGCATAAAAGAATTGTTCGAAAAATTTGATTTTGATTTCGAAAGCATGTTTGAAAACTTTGATTATTCATGTTTAGGTGCAATTGAACTTGATTTATCTGAATTATTTGATTCATCAGATATTGACTTATCTGCTTTAGGAATTGACCTGTCAAAATATGACTTGTCTGCAATCAGCTTGTCAGAGCTTATTGATGCTTTAATGAACTCTGAATTTGTCAAGTCCATTATTACCGCTATGTATAACTTATTCAGTCTTGACTGGAGTGAGCTTGATATGTCTGGATTCATAGTTAGCTTTGATACGGATGAACTTGATGTATCCTCTTTATTAAGCAGTCTTAATGTTCCGGGATTGGATATTTCTGAAATTTTAGAAATGTTCAAAATGAATGGTATTGACTTGGATGAATTCTTGAAAAAATTATTAAGCATGTTCATGGTAAATAGCGTTCCTGAACTTACAGAATAAATCCAAAATTTATATTAGAAAAAATGATAGTGGAATGACT
>JAZUCJ010000125.1:0-1999 GCA_045639105.1 Methanosphaera sp. | reverse complement strand
CGTGCACAATCCATACCATTATTTACCATTTCACTCATAATCTCAACAGAATCACAAGCAGGACCTACACTACATATAATTTTTGTCTTTTTCACATTATCTCGCTCCAAGTAAGTTCTAAATTTTAATTTGAAAGTATTTTTATAATTATTAAATATTGCTTTTTATCATAATTATATTATATATTAGTAATGTTGGTTAAAAGAAATATGGGAGTATGGAGTTGTAAACCTATTATTATTTTTTTGAACTGATTATTATTTTCTGCTTATATTTGTTTATTCTTATGTAATATGTTTTTTTGGAGTTGTTGGGTGTGAAGAAGACGAAAATTATTTGTAGTATTGGTCCTGCTTGTGATTGTGTGGAAGTTATGAGTGATATGGTTAATAATGGTATGGATTGTGCACGTATTAATCTTAGTCATGCTACTCATGATAATATATTGAAGACGATTGATGTTATCAGGGAAGTTCGCCGGCTGTCTAATGTTCCTGTTGCGGTTATGTATGATACTAAGGGGCCGGAGTTCAGGACTTTAAAGTTTAAGGATGGTGGTGTTAGTCTTAAGAAGGGTGATAGGATTAAGATGAGTAAAACCTGTATTCTTGGGAATGAGCATGAATTCGGGGTTAATCATAGTGAAGCTATTGACTTTATCAAGGTTGGTGACAAGGTACTTATTGATAATGCCCTGCTTGAATTGGAAGTTGTGGCTAAGGATGATGATTTTCTTGAACTTGAGGCTTTAGGTGATGGGAAGATTCAGAACAATAAAACGATTAATGTTCCCGGTGTTAACTTGAAGTTGGATTTTATGAGTGAGGTTGATAAGAGGGATATTACCTTTGCTGCAAGGCATGCCTGTGATTACCTGGCCTTATCCTTTGTTAATACTCGTGAGGATGTTGTTGAGGCTCGTAATATTATTAGGGATGCTGGTGGGGATGCTCTTATTATTTCCAAGATTGAAAGTCGTATGGGTATTGAGAATATTGATGATATTATTGATGAGTCTGATGGTATTATGGTTGCCCGTGGTGATTTGGGTGTGGAAGTTCCTCTGGAGGAGTTGCCTGTTCTTCAGAAGAGTATTATCAGGAAATGTCGCCAGAAGGGTAAGTTTGCTATTGTTGCGACTGAGATGTTGGCTTCCATGTATGAAAATCCTCGTCCTACAAGGGCGGAGGTTTCTGATATTGCTAATGCTATTCTTGATGGTACTGATTGTGTGATGTTGTCCGGTGAAACTACTGTTGGTAAGTATCCTGTAGCCGCTGTTAGCATTATGGCTAGGATTTGTGAGTATGTTGAGTCTACGATTGATTATTCTAAGCATGTTGCCTATATGGGTACTATTGGTATTAGTGATACTATTGCTAAGTTGGTTTCTGAAGCCGTGGAATATTCCGATATTAAATTGATCGTTACTACTACCATGACGGGTTTTACTGCTCGTAAGATTAGTAATTTAAGGCCTAACTGTACTATATTGGCTTGTTGTCCTTCTAATCATATTGCTGAGAAGGTTCTTTTGAATTTTGGTGTTAAGCCTGTTACTACTGATGTTTATGAGGATACTGATGAGATGGTTGAAAATTCCAGGAAGATTGCTAAGAAAGAGTTTAATTTGGATGATGGGGATTTGATTATTGTTACTGGCGGTTTCCCATTGGGTAAGGCTCGAAGAACCAATTATCTGAGAATTCTGGAGATATAACCGGAATAATGCGATTTTTTCTAGTATTTCCTATTTTTCTTTTCCTGGTTTTATACGTCTTTTTCTTATGGGGTTTTCTCTCCAATTTGATTCTTTTTTAGTTCATTTTTTCATCGTATGTTTCGTGAATTTTTATCTTATTTTATTACTCAATTGTTTGACATTTCATATATTATCTGTCTATTTTTGGAAATTGTTTATCATATTTTTTTAATGAATCATATTTTTTGCTAAAAGATTTAATAATAATGATTTACATAATTTAATATAATTAGAATA
>JAZUCJ010000124.1:0-6965 GCA_045639105.1 Methanosphaera sp. | reverse complement strand
TTTTAAATAATCTTCAAAATTGACATTAAGCTACAGACAAATATTTAAAAGTTTATATATGTCCTGTATTAAATATACAAATACAACAACTAAAAAAATATTTGTTAGGATGATTATAAAATGGATTCTAGAAAATTTAAGAAAGTAGAGAATCAAAAGCCTAAAAATAAGAAAAGAAAAAATAATAAAAAACATAAAAATAGGAATTACTCAAAAAGACAAAACAATTATCTAGAAACTAATCATAAAAATCGTAATAAACACAATAATAATAAAATTAGAAACTATAAGGATGAAACAATATATAACACCAGACAAAACAGGCATAAAAAAGATAATCCGATAAATTATGGCAAACTCCTGGGAATGTGTGCAGTTCTAATAGCATTAATTGTATTGGGAATATTTGCCGGAACACTAATGCAACAATCTGCCATACCGGAAGATGCCCAGCTAATAAAGCCGGTAGGATTTAATTTAACACCATACGGTTATGAATGGAATAATCACTTATATGGTGAGGCAATAACAAGCGAAAATGCTACAAACGATTCATACTACTTTACGTTAAGACAAATGGCTGCCCTGGCAAGTTATAGTGACAATTCATTTAACTTTAGCGATGGATTATATGTCTCATATAATACCAATAATTCTAGGGGTTTAAAAGTAGTTGAACATATCTATGATAAAAGCGGTAAGGAAATAATTAAACCGGATGACTTTGATGAATATGATTTTGTTACAAATGCCAGGTTCTTGGGTCGTAACAGCCCATATTGTCTTGAAGGATTCGGTTTTACAAAAGAAGAATATGAAAATAGTGTTTTTTAGGAATATCCTCCTAAATTATACTATTTTTCTAAGTATAACTTTTCACCACTATACTCGTTTTCCTCTGTATAAATTCTGATTAACGTGTCAACGTTATCATCATACATTAATCTGTAACCGATACATCCACCATTTTCACTTTTAACGTTATTCAATGAAAGATTACTGCCTTTGCCGGAATTGTTTATTATATACCACATTCCATGGGGTGTGTAAATAAATAATGTACCACTGCCTTCTTCTTTGCCTTCTTTGAAGCTGTCATCGGGATCGTATATTTTTGTTGAATGAAGTGTCAGCCTGCTCAGATTTTGTTCAGGATGAGTGCCACCCTTTTCAAAGAGGGTTTCAAGCCAGGTTAGTGCCTGGTCCTTAAGCTTTCTTTTTTCTTCAGGATCCTCGAAGGCCTTTCTAATCTTTTCTCTTCTTTTTTCCAGCGTGTTGGTAATTCCAAGTATTTCTTCAACCTTTGCAACATCCTTCTCCAGGCATCTGTATCCTTCGGGTCTTCCGGTGACCTTAATTATGCCATCCATAAAATCCTTTCTTCTGAAATCTTTCATGTAATCCTTTACTTTCGCAAATTCTTCATCCGGTATTTTCTGATTTAATCCATACAGGTAACCGTATTGTAATGCATCATAACATTTTGTTTCCATTCTTAACTCTTTTTCTTTCATATTTAACACGTCTTAAGATACGATAATCTTTAATTTATATTATGTAATTGAAGTTTTAAGAATTTACCTAAAAAATGAGTATGGAAGAAAAAGTTATTATATTGGGGAATATTATTCCAGTAAACTTCTTCAATTGTATCCGTATGGTCCATTGAATGTATACTGGCTGTGTTTTATCTTATAATCAAAAGTGTTTATTTCATCTTCTTTAAGAACGCCGTCATGATTCTTATCGGAATCTTCAAAGAATTGTTTTACTTCAACGGCTGACCTGTGACTAACAGGTAATTCATCAAGGTGATACTCACTTTTAGGATATTCCTCTTTACTAATGGACCAATTATCATAATTGTTTGAGTTATTGACTGATAGGATAGAGTTTAGGCCTATCACAGAAAAGATAATTAACAATAATATTATGATAATAAACTTGTTTTTCATAAAAATTCTTCCATTTTAATAAAAGATTATTTGTAGTTGATATTAATTTTTTTATGCGGTCTTGTCCTAAGATATTTTACTCTTGGAATTCCTATGACAAATGCGGCGTACATGTGCTTGTTTGAATCAATTTCGGGGAAAAATTCCATTAGTTTGTCATTATCTACTTCTTCGGCCATTCCAATAAAGAGTGAATGGAAACCACCCAGTCCTAGTGTGTAGGCCAATAATTCTATGCGTGTCATGGCAATAATTGCATCAGTCTTGTTCTCGGAAAAAGCCAGTAATAACTGTTGACCTTCCCATAATAATGGATGACGTTTAGGGTCACGATTTTCGTCGGACAGGTAATCTCCCACCTGTTTTATTCTGAAAAATTCCTCTTGTTTTGCTTGGATAATGCTGTAAACGTGGTTTATGAATTCATCCATTTTTTCTTCTACTAAAACAAATTCAACATCCTGGATATTTTGTCTGTTTGGACTGTAATATGCTGCTTCCATCAGTTTTTCTATTGTTTCATGGGATATTTTCTCGTCCTTAAACCATCTGCAGGTACGGCGTTGTTTAAGAAACTGAAGCATATCATCATAGTTTACAGGTATGTTGTTTGGATTGTAGCTTTCTATTCTGTCTTCCTGGCCCTCGTATGCCTTTATTGTTATCGCATTTGTTGGACATAACGTGGAACATTGTCCACAGTCAAAACAGTTGCTTTCCACGTCAACAGCCTTTTTGTCAACTATTTCAATGTTGTCCCTAATACAGACCTCTTTGCATAACCCGCATCCTACACATTTGTTTTCATCTATAATTAAATGTTTCATTTGTTTTTTCCTCCAGTATTATGTATTATATATGTTTAACATATTAATTAATTTGATATATTCATTGACATCCAAGTGTCGGTGGCACCAGTGTCACTTTAACTATTTTAATACTATAAATTAGACTATTTTATAGAAGATTTTGAAGTGATAGATAATGGAATATAGAAAATTGAATAATAATACTAAAATACCGGTAATAGGCTATGGAGTCTATCAAACACCACCCTCCCAAACGTATAATCTGGTTCTTGAAGCATTGGAATCAGGGTATAGGCATATTGACACGGCTCAAAACTATGCTAATGAAAAGGAGGTGGGTTATGCAATAAAGGACAGTCAATTAAGTCGAGGTGAAGTATTTGTCACAACAAAAACTCAGACAAACGGTTATGACAATACACTAAGGGGTATTGATGATTCATTGGATGAATTCGGTTATGATTACTTTGATTTGATACTGATTCACTGGCCCAACTATGATAATGTTGGTACTTATCATGCATTGGAGGATGCATTGCATGATGGTAAGACGAGGGCTATAGGACTTAGTAACTTTAATTCACAACAGTTTAACAACATATTGGACAATTGCAGCGTTAAGCCGGCAATCAATCAGATAGAAACTCATATTCTATGGCAACAAAAGAAGATGCACACCTTTTTAGAGGATAATGATTGTGTTCATGAAGCATGGTCACCATTTGCATCTGGTATGATGAATATTTTCAACAACACCATACTAAATGATATTGCAGCAAAGTATGATAGGACTACTGGTCAGATAATGCTCAAGTATCTCTTGGAAAAGAATATTGTTGTCATACCAAAGTCCACCAACACTACCCGTATGAGAGAGAATATTGATTTGTTTGATTTTAAGTTGGATGCATCTGATCTGGAGAAAATAGGGGTTCTTGACAAAAGACAATCCTATTGTGACTGGCCAGTGGAGATGCAAAAAGAGGCAAATTACTAGATTTCAAGTATTTCTTTATAAAATTCCTTTAACTCTTTTTTTGCAGATTCGGTGTATGCTATGTTTTCCTCATCATCGTTTAATGCAAAAATTAACAGTTCATAGAATACCTTATTCAATGATTTTCCCTTTTTTGTAAGCTTGTATTCGGTGTTTGTATGATCTTCATCGTCAACTATTTTTTCTATTAACCCGTTTGTTTCCATGTTTTTAAGACAGCGTGATAATGCTTTGTTGTCTAATGTTTTACGGTTTTGCTTGAATTCATTGAATCTGCTTCGTCCGAGGAACATGTCTCGTAATATGTGTAGTGTCCACTTGTTGCTGATTGATTTAATTGCATCTTCCACGGGATTTCGTTCATACTTTCTTTCATAGTATTCTATCTTTTCATCGTCAATATTCATATGAATAGGTATGTTAATAATATCATTTATCTTTAATTGAATAGGGAATAACGATACAATTATACAAGATTAATCAGTAAAACTTAGTCAACAAATAAAAAAATATAATTATCTATTTTAACTTAATTATAGGTATAGGTGATTAATATGACAATATTAGGAATAAATTGTAGTTATAGACCAAACAGTAACTCTAAATATGCATTAGAAAAATGTTTAGAAAAATTAACAGAAAATGATATAGAAACTAAAGTATATGATATGAACAATATAACTATTAAACCTTGTATTGGATGCGATTACTGTAAAAAAAATGAAAATGCGGAATGTGCCATTCCCGATGACATGCAGAAAATATATGAAGATTTAAAAAATGCGGACGGATTCATTCTTACAAGTCCCATTTACATGGGTCAACTCTCAGCACAAGCCAAACTATTCTTAGACAGGTTATATTGTTATTTCATGTCTGACTGGACACAAAAATATGGAACTAAGAAAGTGGCAATGATAATTACTCAAGGACAACCTGGTAAAGATTTATATAAAGATAATATTGATATGTACATATTTAATTTTGAGGAAATTATAAAGTTTAAAGTACTGGGATATGAAGTTTTAACAGAAAATAATGTAGCAGGAGCTATTAAGGAAAAAGAAGAACAAATCCGAGAAGCAGAAAACATTGCAAATCTATTCATAGAATAATACTAATCATTGAGAGGGAAAACTCATGAAATACCATTTAACTAAAACAGAGTTATATTCAATACTTACAGGTATTTCAACAGCATCTTTGATAATAAGCAATATACTTGCATACAAAACATTTACATTTTATAATCTGGTATTGCCATGTGCCGTAATACTCTTTCCAGTACTATATATTATATCTGACATATTGGCAGAGATATACGGATTTAAAAAGGCCCGAAAAGTAATATATCTTGGATTTATGATGAACCTTATGGCAGTAATAATGTTCAATATTGCAATAAATTTGCCCGCACCATCATATTTTGAGGGAGCAGAAGCCTTCCGGATGGTACTTTCAAATTCTTTCAGGGTACTTGTGGCAAGTTTTATCTCATTTATATCAGGTAGTTTGGTTAATGCATACGTAATGGTTTATCTTAAAGAAAAACTGGAAAAATATCTGTTTATAAGATGTATAGGTTCAACAATATGTGGTGAAGGTCTGGATTCATTAATATTCATAATAATAGCCTTTTATGCAACCATGCCAAATGATGTATTACTGTTTATGATAATTTCACAGCTGACCGTCAAAGTGTCATATGAAATTATATGTTACCCTGTAACAAAATTAATCATAAACTCAATAAGGAAGCTTCCGGAAATATAACTGAATACCTTATTTTTTCATTTTTTTTTCACTATTTTTTTTTTAACAATTCATATAATGTGATTAAATTTATTTCTTTTTCAATCTGTGAACTGATTGACCATTAAATGCTATTGAAATTATTGAGGTCTATTATTGCCCATTCTATAGTTTGTATTAAAACACTTATACTGGAAGTATATCAATCCACGGAAAATGTTTGATAAAATGAGTAATATTTCTGATAAAATAGTTTCAAAAACAGGTAACAGATTATTTAATCATAGTTTATAATCAGGTAATAATCTCTTAAAAGTTCTGTTTATATAATGGATGGTTATTCAATAATTTTATTATAATTGGTAAATATAAATATATTATAGGAAAAAAATTAGTAGGTGGTTTATTATGTGTACGGCAGCAAGTTTTTCAGCAATTGATCATTATTTTGGAAGAAACTTGGATTTGGAATATTCGTATAATGAGACAGTAGTTATTACTCCACGAAATTATTCATTTAAATTCAGACAAGTGGATGATATCGATTCACACTATGCAATAATAGGTATGGCCTTTGTAGTGGATAATTATCCATTATATTATGATGCATGTAACGAAAAAGGATTAAGCATGGCAGGATTAAATTATCCTGAAGCAGATTATAAGGAATATGATGAAAACCTGGATAACGTCACGCCATTCGAGTTTATTCCATGGATATTAAGTCAATGTGAAAGTGTTAGTGAAGCTCTTGAATTGATTGATAACATGAACCTTGTAAACATAAACTTCAGTGAACAATTACCATTATCACCATTACATTGGATGATATCAGATAAAGAGAATACAGTTGTAATAGAATGTGAAAAAGATGGTTTGAAAGTTTACTCTAATCCGGCTCAGGTTATGACCAACAGTCCATCATTTGATAAACAGTTGTTTAACCTAAATAATTATAGGCACTTATCATCCAAAACACCAGAAAACACGTTCAGTGAAAACTTAGACTTAGAAGTATACAGTAGGGGAATGGGAGGAATAGGATTGCCAGGTGACTTATCATCAGCATCAAGATTTGTTAAAGTTGCTTTCACCCTACAAAACGTTTTAATAGGAAAATCCGAAGAAGAAAACGTAACCCAATTCTTCCATATTCTCGGAAGTGTTACTCAACAAAGAGGTTGTTGTGAAGTGGCAGAGGGAAAATATGAATACACAATATACTCCTCATGCATGAACACTGATAAAGGAATCTATTACTATAAAACATATTATAACAGCCAGATAAATGCAATTGACATGTATAATTACGATTTGACAGAGGATGAACTGGCAATATATCCATTAAACGATAGTCCGGACATTAATTTTCAAAACAGTAAAAAAGAAGAATACATGTTCAATTAAAAAAACTAATCACCCTCCAACCCTTTTTATTTTTTAAAAACATTA
>JAZUCJ010000123.1:0-10724 GCA_045639105.1 Methanosphaera sp. | reverse complement strand
AGATAATATTAAGGTAAATGTTTTTCAATGATTTTTAAATAATTTGTTTTTAATAAAAATATGTTGTTATGCATCTAATCCTTTATCTTTAATCAAATAGGTGACAAAAATGTTAAATAATAAGATTAAAGGATGTGTATTTCTTTTAGTAGTGTTTATGATAATCACAACAGTTAATGCAACAGATAATCTTGTTGATGAAACAAATCCTACTGTTGATACAATATCAACATAAACAACAGAACAAACACTCCCAACAGATTCAGTAACAGAAACTGAAGATAAAAATACAGAAAAACAAATACTGGAATCAAAATTAATTCAAACAAAGAACGAATCAACCAGTATTATTCAAAAAAATATCAAAACAACTCAAAAAACATCTGAATCCAAGGTATTCACATTAACCGAAGATAACTTTTCAGATTATTTCACAGTTGATGGAGATATTGATGAAACAATTGTAAGTGAAGGCAGTCAGTTAGAATTTGAAGGAGATTTCAATGACATATACATGTTTTTGAAAATACCTGTAAACATTACCAAAGGATCTGTTCCTGCAACGTTTACAAATTCTTACATATATGTACTAACTGATAATGTTAATATTACAGATATAACTATGACGGCCACAGATTCAGAATCAGAAGCATTAATTACACTTGTCGAGGCTTCAAATGTACGAATAGGAAATAATGAGTTAACACTAGAAAATACCGAAAATTACCAAACACACACCATAGACATTATAGGTGGATCAAACATAATCATAAAAGACAATTTAATTACTACAATCGGTCCTGAAGATGATATAGACTTTTCCGAAAACGGTATATGTACAACAACATCAATAAACTCATTAGAATCCATAAACATAACCATAGATGGAAACACAATTTATACAAAAATGAATGGACTATATACAAGACCTACCGGAACAATCTATGGAATATATCTAAGAGGTCAAAGTGCAGTATCAAGAACACAAAAAGCACAAATCACCAATAATAATGTAATTACAGAAGGTGAAAGATACATTTATAGTGTCTCAGTTTTTTATGTGGATGATGTGTTAATAGAAAACAACACAATTCAAACAAACAGTATAGAATATGCAAATGGCCTTCAGTTAGAGGTTATTCATGATTCAGTAATTAACAACAACACAATCAATTGTATTGCAGGAAACTATACATATCCAGTTTATTTTTGTGGAGAAGAAGGAAGTGTAACACGTTTCTGTGAAGGTAATATAGTTTCAAACAATACTTTAACAGGTCAATCAATGATATGTTACTTGATAGAATTATTTATATCTAAAAACCACACAATTTCGTATAATACTCTGACGGCAGATGTAAACTATGGGCTTGGTGTTGCAACATGCCAGTCAAGCGGTAACCTAATAGAATATAATACTATTAACATATCCAATACAATGATTGGAGCATTACCAAATCCGGATGCAATTCCAAATGACCCTTCAGGAGTAAAAATCACAGTACTAAAATCAAAACCAGAACTCGGAAATAACAACACAATCAGAAACAACAACATATCCTTGAGCACACAGGAAGGTCAGATAGTTCCCGCAATAGACATAGCTTCAGTTAACAACACAGTTTATAATAATTATCTTATCTCAACATTAGGTCTTGGAGACAATGCTGTTAGATACGTTGACGGAAATGATGTTCATGATAATTTACCGTCAAATACACAAAAAACAAAAACTATGATAACTTTGGATGGAATCGATTCGGTTAAAAAAGGGGAAATGATAATAATTAGTGGAAGATTAACAGATACTGATGGTCAGATAATAACTGGAGTACCAGTAAAAATATTAATAAATGGCAGTCCTAAAACTCTCAGAACAGGAAATTTTGGTGATTTTGACCATATTTTTACAATGAACAAGGTTGGAACAAATAACATTACAGTATCCTTTAACGGAAATAAAACTTATGAAGCATGTGAAATAACTACGACAGTTGAAGTAAGCAAAGTTCAAACAAAAGTAACATTAAACAATATTCAAACACTAACTAAAGGAGATACAGTTATCATTAAGGGTAAGGTTACCGACGAACAAGGAAACGCTATTGTTGGAGGAACTGTAAAAATATTAATTAACGACAGTCCAAAAACTCTCAGAACAGATTCACAAGGATTTTTCACGCATTCATACGTAATGAACCAGGTTGGAACAAATTACATAACAGTATTATATAAAGGTGATAACTATTATGAAGCATCAGAAGTGTCAGTTACAGTTAACGTTACTAAAACCGTATCCAAAATAGTTTTAAATAAGATTTCCCCTGTAAATAAGGGAAGTAACATAACCATTAATGGAACAGTAACTGATGCAAGTGGAACAGCCATTTCAGGAGCTCAGGTAAAAATCATAATCAACGACAGTCCAAAAACTCTCAGAACAGATAATAACGGCATATTCACGTATACATATCCTATGAATAGAGTAGGAATCAACAATATAGTAGTGGTATATAAGGGAACTAATTTTTATGAAGGAAGTGAAACAAATATCACTGTTGAAGTATTGGACTCATAAAAATAATCACTCCTCTTTTTTTTAATTTTTTTCAGCTCTGTAGAAATCCCTATTTTTGTACAATATGGATAGATAAATATTATAGAACACTTTTTTTTCTTATTTTTATAAACATTGTTTAGGGTAATTCTTTTTGTAAGATTGCACCAATAAATATATTAGTTAAAATTTTTATATAACAATACATTATGATGTAATTGGAATTGATAATATGAAAAAAATTATTCAATGGGTTTTATTAGGAACTAAAGGTTCTAAAAACAGAATCAGGATTATTAAAAAAATAAGAGAGAAACCATACAACATAAATCAATTATCAAAAGAACTGAATTTGAATTACAGAACGGTTAAACATCATCTTGCAAAACTTAAGGAATCAAAATTAGTGGAGTCCTATGGAGAAAAATATGGTAAGCTGTACTTCTTATCAGATTTTATGTCCGAACATTACGATGAATTAATGGAATCTCTAAAACTCATGGAGTCAAATAGGATTGCATTAGGATAAACTGGTCTAGTAATCAATTAATTACATGATTTAACTCTAATGAGACGATAATTATTAAGAATATTTTTTCTTATTTCTATCTTTTTTCAAATTGTGTTTTAAAGTTTAGTCTTTGATTAAAGATAGATGATTGGGGTCAATGATTATATTTCTAGGAAGTTTATTTTTTGGAAGTATATTTTCCATTAACTTGCTGTGTTAGATACTTGATTATTTTTTTATTATTTATTTTTTTAGTTTTTACAACTATTTATTGGAGTTTAATAAAATCCCATCATCAGAAGGATTGGTATGAAATACAGTGCAACGGAAATGACAATTAATTCAACAAGTAATTTTCATGCATCTTTTGTACTATTATCCATTTTTTTTCACCTTCCATTTGTCTACAAACTTCTATCGATTTCTAAAAAATTAACATGTTTGCATAATCATATCATGTTTTTTGAAAGATTTATCCTATTGATATACCTATTATGTTACTATGATAAATTAATTTACACGAATAATAATAACACTAATTGAAACCTTTTTTTCTAATAACTCTATTTCCTAATCATTAAACATTTTTCACACAATTACAACGAAATTAATAATAATATCCTACTTTATATATTTTTATAACATAAAAAAAATAAAAAATGATAGTACTATGTTATAATAATTTGAGGAATCAAAAATGAGTGATGAAAAACTAAAACTAATAGAAAAATGTCATGCACCGGAATGTGGAATGTTATATGCATTAAATCAGGACATACCTGAAGAAGACTTTGAAAAAATAAAACCCTACATGCAAAAATACACGCCAGCATCATTTGATGATGTAATGCAAATATCCGGAAATCCAAACGGGTGGATGTGCACAAGAGAAAACGCACCAAAAATCGAGGAAATACTGGGAATAACAGAAACCTTAGAAAAAATAGACGCCGATAGAAAAGCCCAAAAAGAAGAATTTGACAAAAACAGGGGAAAGAAGGAAGAAGCACAATTAGAGCTGGAAAAAATATTTTTTGAAGCAGATAGGCCAAAGCAAAAACTATCAAATCTTCTTAAAGCAGCACAAATAGTATATGATCCAACAAACAGTTTCAGGGACAACAACTACTATGGGGGAGGACATTTATACATCATAATGAAAAACAGCATATGGTATGTGATGAATAATGGCCGAGACGAAAACAATTGGAACATAAACAATATTGAAATTGAAGGGGCTGGAGGAGCAATAGGATTTAAAATAGCATATGATGAGCATGTTCATGATCTGATTAAAATAATCACGGAAGAAAACGAATACTCTGGAGACACTTATAAAGAACCTGAATTTGGCGACACGGGTGGTTCTTGTGGCATCTGAAGACTCATTGAAATTAGTATTAAAATGTATTGATCATGAAGAATTTGGAAAAATGTATGCATTGAATAAAGAAATTACTGAGGATGAAAAAAGGAATGTGAAAGAGTATTTCAGAAAATATAAGCCAATCGATTTCAAGAACATAATGAATATAGAAGGCAATCCTCATGGCTGGATGTGTTTGGAGGAAGATGTTCCGAAGGTCGAGGAAATATTGAAAATAGAGGATACATTAGAAAAACAAAGAATAAACCAGGAAAAAATACAAAAAGAGCTAAACGCTAAAAGAAAGGTTAAAGATGATGCAATGACGGAAATTGAAAAAGTCTTTCAAAACGCGCCAAGACCTAACAAATTTCTCAAAAAATTACTTAAAAAGGCTGACATAGTCTATGATCCCGGGGACGGATACTATACGGACCACGAATTTGGAGAAGGACAACTGTTTATAATAGACTCTTCATACATCTGGTACATCATAAACAATGGAAGAAAAGATGATGATTACTCACTGAATAATATTAAAACAACAGGTCCCGGTGCAGTTGGCTTTAGAATTTCTTATGACGAACATGTTCATAATCTAATTAAATTGGTTTCTGATGAAAATTTATACAAGGGACGATAACAATATACTATGAGAGGTTGATTATATGGAAATAAGATTAGAAAAAAGAACAGATTATAAGGAAGTAGAATTTTTGGTAAGGGAAGCATTCTGGAATATATACAGGCCGGGATGTTATGAACATCTTATCATTCATAATTTGAGACATGATTCTTCATTTATTCCACAACTGGACTACATAATTGAAGAAGACAACAAGATTATTGCACAAATAGCTTATTCAACAAACGATATTTGTGTTGATGGCAAAAAAACCGAAACAGCAGTTACATTAGGACCAGTATGTGTACACCCGGATTACCAAAGAAGGGGTTATGGAACTAAAATTATAGAATATACTTTAGAAAAAGCCAGGCAAATGGATATTCCATATGTATTTACAGTAGGTGATGAAAAATTCTATAATCGCTTTGGTTTTGAAGATGCATCAAACTATGAAATACAATTTAATGATATTGAAGAAGAAACTCCCTTTTTCATGATAAAAGTACTTGATGAGGATAAAATTGATAATTTCAATGCCGTTTACAGGGATAATAAATGTTTCAGTGTTGATAAAGATGAATTGGAATCTTTTGATAAGAAGTTTCCACCAAAAAAGAAAGAAAAAAGGGAGGGTCAATTAGATTTTTAACATCCTTTGTTTCACTGGGGGACATGATATTGTTCTCTCATGAAACTTTCAATATCCTCCGGATTTCCGGTAAACAATATTAAATCATTTACTTCCAACGGAAAATTAGGACTAAATCCAACCAATGTTTTATTATCTCTAATAATTGATGTAACAGTTAAGTCATATGTCCTGAAATCATAGTTATCTAAACGATTTTTCTTGGTAACATTTAAGGAACCAACATTTAAATTAGTTAATCTTTCAGATAGTTTTGCAGTAATTTCATCTGATGTGACGCATCTGAAAGTATTGTAATGGTCTGATCTAAGCGTGTCTATAGTTTCAAGAATCTCGTCAACATCCTTGTTATAATAATCCATCACCCTACTAAACATTTCAATACTGGTTTCAAATTCTTCAGGTATTACCTCATCAGCTCCAATTTCATATAACTCTTCTACGTTACGAACAAACCTTGTTCTTACAATAATATGTAACTCAGGATTTAATCTGCGTGCCGTATCCACGGTTTTATAGGCTGATTCAAATGAATCCGTAACAACCACCAAACACTTTGCTGATGTAACCTTTAATTCTTTTTGAACACTTTCGTTTGCAGCATTTCCATAAATTATTGGAATTCCAAGGGATTTTTCCTTTTTCACAATCAATGGATTCATATCAACAACAATGTACGGTATATGATAATGGTCGCATGCTCTGGCCATGTTTTTACCATTTACACCAAATCCTACAATAACCACATGATCTTCCAATTCTTCCTCATAATGTTCTATGGAATCAATAATGGTTAATTTTTCATCCACTTGGAAAACAGGTATCTTTTTGATCATATTATGTATTTTCGGAGTTGTTTTTTGTAAAAATGGTGTTGCAGACATGGTTATAATACTAACTGCCAGGAACATCGTAAACATTTCATTGGACAACAGTCCACATCTAATACCTTCTCCAGCCAATACAAATGAAAACTCTCCTATTTGACTTAAAAGAATTGAAATTGCCACAATAGTACTGACAGGTAATTTCAGTACTCTGCCGGTAATAAAAGTTGCTGTAAACTTAACCAACAATACAATTATTGCTAAAATTATTATTAATACAATGTTGTATATGAAATATTCAACATTAATCATCAGTCCTATTGAGATTAAGAAAATGCTCATGAAAACATCTTGGAATGGTTGTATGTATCCAAGCGTTTGATGACTGTATTCTGTGTTGGATATTATCAGTCCTGCTATAAATGCCCCCAATTCTGGTGAAATGCCTAAAAAGGATGTTGCATAGGTTGTTCCAAGACAAATAAAAAGAACCAGTAGCATGTACAGGTCACGATTTTTTGTTCGGGCTGCTTCATGCAACGCTTTTGGAACAATCCAGAATGCTCCGGCAATAAGTATGATAGTTAATGTAATCAATTGCATAATTGTGGAAGGTAAAGTGCTAAAGTCAATGCCTTGACCTCCAAGTATCGGCGTCAAAAGTAACACTAAAATAACGGCTATGTCCTGGAATATGAGAATACCCAGGGTAACTCTTCCTTGAACCGTGTGAGTTAAGCGTTGTTTTTGAATAAGCTTCATTACAATTGCGGTACTGCTGAAACAAACTAGGAAACCCAAGAAAATCGCTTCATTCCATGGAATTTTGGCAATAAATGTCAGTATTGATACGAGGAGGGTTGTGATTAAAACTTGTAAAACTCCACCAAGAACTGCATATTTTTTTATTGCAGAAAATTTCTCTATTGAAAATTCTAAACCAATAATGAATAATAGGAATATTACACCTAATTCTGCAATTTCAGTTATTATTTCAGTTGAATGAATAAATTGTCCTAAAACAATTCCCGTTAAAAAGAGTCCAATCATGGATGGAAGTTTAAGTTTGTTGAAAATTAATAAAATTACTACTGCTGTAATTAAAATTACTGATATACTTTCTAATAATATTAAATCCATAATTTTTTATCTTCCTTAGTCTAATTCGATTGTTATACTAAGTATTTATGTGATTCATATTACTTAATAATTTTTTTAAAAATGCTTGATTAAGAAGAAATTTTAAAAATAAAAGAAGTAAAGTATCGGTTAAACGATACTTATGTTAATTATCTGGGCTAGGAACCTCATCCTTAAATGCTCCACCGGTTATTGCACCAGTATTTGCATCTATTTCATAATATCCGATTGATTTTCCATCCATATAGAATGTTACTTCATAGTAACCGTTATAAAGTTTTGGATTTGAGGCAACTGCTTTGGAATATTGCTCAGGTAAGTTACGGGTAGCTATGTCTTTTGCTGTTGATGAAGAAATTTTATACGTTGTAGTGTTACTTTGACTTGTGGATGAATTCGTATTGTTTGGTTTTATGGAGTTGTTTGTATTGGATGGGTTATTGTTGTTGTTTGATGGATTGGATGAACTGTTGGAATTGCTTGTAGGATTATTTGAATTTGAACGCCCATTATTATTGTTATTATTGTTGTTATTTGCAGAGTTCGTGTTTGTTGTTGTCTTTTTATTGGCTGCTTTTTTAGGTGCAGTATTGTCCGATTTTACCACATCTTCATCAATCTTTACAGAATCATCCGAGTCACTACCAATATTACTGTCAAGAATGTCCGTAGCTCCTTCGGGATTTTCTTCCTCAACTGCAACATTACTTAATGTGTCTATAACATTGCTTGTTTCATTCTGGTATGTTGCTGCTACTATACCAATTAATGCAACAATTAATATTGCCAAAATTATTTTAGAATCCACTTTTCCACTCCTATATTTAATTAGTTTTTTGTGTTTTAACAACTATATAATGGTTTATTCTTTTTTAGGTTATAAACCTATCTAAAGAAAATATTACTTCTCACATCCCCATCATATTAAATAGTTGATACTTTAAAATTATTAACCATGCAAAGAAAAGGGATTACAAATTTACCATTACATACTGACCATACACCACCATGGCTTTGGAAAAGAATGGTAAAATTGTCGGGAGCTTTAACGGAAGTAATTCTGGAAGAATATGGTCATGACGAGTTTTTAAACAGAATATCCAATCCTTACTGGTTTCAGGGCTTTTCTTGTATAATAGGATTTGACTGGCATTCCTCAGGAACTACAACAACTACCTGTGGAGCATTAAGAGCCAGTTTAAATCCGGAAGAACATGGAATAGCCGTTTTAGGTGGAAAAGGAAAAAATTCCCTTAAAACACCCCATCAAATAGAGCAGGTGGCAGATGATTTTAATCTTTCTGAAAAGACAAGGGATGACCTGATAAATTCTTCTAAATTATCTGCAAAGATTGATAATTCATGTATTCAGGATAGTTATACTTTATATCAACATAATTTCTTCTTAACTGAAAATGGAAAATGGGCGGTAGTTCAGCAGGGTATGAACTTGTCAAATAAATACGCACGCCGCTATCATTGGATGAGTACGCAGCTGGATGATTTTCTATCCGATCCGCATACTGCAATAGAATGCGACCAAAAAAACGATGAAACACTTAATATGGCATCAAAAAAGAGTGAGGAAGTACAGAAGATTAGTGTCGATTTAATCAATGATAATCCCGAACATTTAAGGACCTATTTTCGTAGAAAAGATCCTAAACAAACATTATTAACGGATTTTTTTGACTTTGAAAGGGATGAAAATGATCCGACCGGTTTTTTAAGACAGAAATCATTTACCATGCCTGCACATCATGAAGTTTTGGATATGGATTTGAGTGATAAAGAGTTTGAAGTATTAAGGAATGCCTACGAATTGCAACCCGAAGATTACATGGAATTAATCTCATTAAAGGGTATAGGACCTAAAAAAATCAGGGCCTTGGCCTTGATTAGTGATTTGGTATATGGACAGGAGGCTAGCTGGGAGGATCCTGTTAAATATAGTTTTGCTCATGGCGGTAAGGATGGTTTTCCCTACCCTGTTGACAAAGAAGTCTATGATTATTCCATAGATACTATTAAAAGTTCATTAAAACAGGCTAAACTTAGTGATAATGAAAAATATGATGCCATTAAAAGGTTAAATAAATTTATAAATTAATCAAAAGTATCTTATTTTATCGGATATAATATAATATTAGATTTGAATATGGAGTTTTAATATGCAATCAGCAATAGATATTTTAAAAACAAGACGTAGTGTAAAAAATTTTAATGATGAAACAGTTTCTAAAGAGGATTTAGAAAAAATTTTAAGTGCCGCAGTAAATGCGCCTACAGGTATGAATGCTCAATCTCCAAAAATTCTTGTCATTCAAAGAAAGGATATTATTGAAAGATTTTCTGTGTGGAATAAGTCTTTTTATCCTGAACAACTACAGAGTAATTTGCCAACAGATTTTGATCCGTTTTATAATGCATCCACATTAATAATTGTTTTGGCAGATAAGAATATTCCTACTCATGTAGAAGATGCTTCACTGGTTATTGGTAATATATTGAATGCTGCAAGTAGTTTGAACATTGGGTCCTGTTGGATTCATAGGGCTAGGGAAGAATTTGATTCATTACAGGGAAAGGAATTGCTTAAGGTATGGGGATTGTCTGAAGATTATGTTGGTGTAGGACATGTTGTCTTAGGTTATCCTGCCGATGATTATGAAGTTACAGAGAAGATTATTAAGGACGATTTCGTAGTTTATCTTGACGAAATCATTTAAATAATTGTTTTATTTTCCATCCCGTTGATGATTCCACTTCTTCTTTGAATTTTTTTAATTCTTCTATTTCTTCTTTTAGTTCAGTGTTCTCTTTTTTTAGTTTTCTGTTTTTTAGTTCTAAATCTTCACATTCGAAGATGCTTTGACCCAGTTCTGATGATAATTTTTTGTAGTTGAATTTTTGTTCTTCCAATTGCTTTCTTAAGATTTCATTTTCATTTTTAAGATTGTTTATATCTTGTATTTCATCCATTTTTATCACTTTATTTGAAATTCTTTTGATAATGTTTTTAGATTGAATTAATTTATTTTAAACA
>JAZUCJ010000122.1:0-7762 GCA_045639105.1 Methanosphaera sp. | reverse complement strand
AGCTAAAACCAAAATATACTCAGCAAGCTTTAGTAAAGTTGTATCTGTTAAAATAAAATAATTTACACTACATAATAATAGCGGAGAATGTAGCTTATACGTTACATCCTCCGCTATTATACTTAAAGTATTATTAAAATTATTCAAACAAATAAATCTAATAAAAAACATAAATAATAGTATATTTATTTTTGGGGGAAATAAATGTCTAAAACTATCGAAGAGAAGAATGAGTATAAATGGGGTAGTACATTTTCATTTTTAATGGCAATGATAGGTGCTGCAGTCGGTTTAGGTAATATCTGGCGTTTCAGTTATGTTTTATACTCTAATGGTGGAGGAGCATTCTTCATTCCATATTTTATAGCAATAGTGATTATGGGAATTCCATTTCTAATATTGGAATATGGATTGGGTGCAACTTTTAAAGATTCGTTATCGAACATATTGAAGGAAATCAGACCTCAATTGGAAGTAATTGGTTGGATAACCGCATTTTTAGTATTTTTGGTATTGACTTACTATGTGGTGATAATGGGTTGGGATCTGATTTATTTAATTCTAAGCCTATTCAAGGGATGGGGAACAAATCCTGATGCTTACTTTATGTCAAATATTGTGGTCGGTTCAAATAATTTATCAAGTATTGGAACTTTTGTTGTACCAACTTTATTGGCAACAATATTCATATGGGTATTAATTTGGTTCATATCCCATAAAGCCTTGGATAAAGGAATTTCAAGGGTTGTTACGGTATTAATTCCATTGCTGTTTATAATGATGGCCATAATAGTGATTTATGCCTTTACATTACCTGGAATGTGGATTGGTTTAACAGCATTGTTAAATCCTAATTGGAACCTGCTGTTGGATATTAATGTTTGGCTGGCAGCATTTGGTCAGATTATATTTTCATTATCCATGGGACAAGCAATTGCAGTTACTTATGCAAGTTATCTGCCTAAGGAATCAAGATTGGTGGACAATGTTTTAATAGTGGTATTGTCAAATTCAAGTTTTGAAATATTCACTTCATTTGGAGTATTCAGTATACTTGGATTCATGTCCTTAACTAGTGGATTATCAATTCATGAAATAGCTACAAGTGGAACAGGATTATTATTCGTAGTATTTCCGGAAATATTTAATGTGATGGGTGATGCAGCATACATTATAGGACCAATATTTTTCTTATGTGTATTTTTTGCAGGAATAACTTCTGCATTAGCATTTCTGGAACCAATGACATTGGCTGTATCAAAAAAATTCAGGCTTCCAAGAATCAGATCCGTAACATATCTGTGTATATTTGGATTGCTCTTATCTTTAATGTATACAACGGGTTCTGGAAACTATTTACTGACAATAGCTGATGGATTTATAAATCAATTCGGGATAATATTGGCAGTAATATTACAGGCATTAATATTCGGTTGGAGTTATGGAGTTGAAAAACTGTTACCTGTTTTAAATAGATATTCAACAATTAAAGTTGGAAAAGTTTGGATAAACGTAATTAAATATGTTTTACCAATATTTTTATCAGTCATGTGGATAGTTGGAATAATTGATTTGTTTGAAACACAATCTTCAATAGATATTATAATTCAATTGTTAATAGCGTTACTGTTTGTTGTAGTGCCTTTATTGTTAACAATTTTACCTTCAAAAGACTAATCAATAGATTATTCTTTTGATATTTTTTTTTAAAATTAGTACAAGATAATTAAAATACTTTGTGTTGTGATAGCAGTGAAAATAAAAAGTAAAGTAGGTATCATTATATTTCTATTAATATTATTGGGCATACTCTTATTTGCATTGGATAGTCCTTATTTGCATGTGGGCGAAAAAATTCTTCAGGGAGATACAGATAATTTAGTAGGGGATATATTGGATGAAAGTGTTGGAATTGAAAAGGGAAACTTAACAATAACAGTAACTGGTGATGTTATGTTTGGACGTAAAATGCCGGGAGTTTTATCCTTGGATTCATCACCATATCGTTTTGTAGAAAACGTAACTGGAGATACGGATATCCTGTTGGTCAATACTGAAAACCCTTTCACAACTAGTGGAAACCCGGTAAAACCTGACGTACCTCTTAAGGCAAGTCCGGACTACATACCATTAATTAATGGGACAAGTGGGATGGTAATTTCCGCTAATGCTAATAATCACGTCTTTGATTATGGTATTGAGGGAATGGAAGATTCAATAGAAAATCTTGATTCCTATGGAATAGCTCATATTGGTGCTGGAGAAAACAAGGCCGAAGCAACAAAACCAATAACTATCGAAAAGGAAGGGCATAAAATATCAATATTCAATTATATGGATGGTGAAAACTTCCAGGAATACAGTCAGTCTGTTATGCCAAAAGCAACTGATGACACTCCAGGATATTCGGCATGGGATAATACGGAAAGTGTTGAACAAATAAAACAAGCAAAAGAAAACGGTTCAGACATTATAATTGTATACATGCATTATGGAAACGAGTATTCAAGAAGTCCTAATGAAAATCAGAAAGAAATCTCACACTTGGCAATAGATGCGGGAGCATCCGCAGTAGTAGGTTCTCATGCACACGTAACGCAGGGAATAGAAATGTATAATGGCAAACCAATATTCTATAATTTGGGAAATTTCATGTTTGACCAGAGCAATCCAAATACTCATACGGCATACTTCGTAGAATTTGATGTGAGAAACGAGAACGTTACGGCAAATGTTTACCCAATATATATTTCGGGCTATTTACCTCATTTCATGAGTAGTTCAGATGGTAATAGTTTATTATCCAATTTAAATCCGCAATGTGAGGAAATGGAAATAACTGATGAAGGAACAGGTAAAATAAATTTTTCAATAAAAAATAGTACAGAATAACAATCATTACTCCCCATTCCCATTTTTTTTTTATAAAAAAAATATTAGGTGGTAGTATTATTTACACTACCCGTGAAATTCCAATTATCTATAAAGTTAACTAATTCTCGGTCATGTTCTAATGTCACATTTCTTTCGTCATCAACATATGCTTCATAAATGATTGCTCCAACACCACCATCATTCAGAGGACCGGTTAAATATCGTGGACTTGTCGGATTGTCCGGAGTAAAATATGTAATCCAATCAAAGTTGTCCGCGATAGCTTGACCTAACTGGTATGATAATGAATTATTTCTGTTTGGTGTAAATACAAACCTTTGAACACCCCAGGCTCCATTACTGTAATGTGAATCAACCGCAAATGTAAAATTATTATTTACTGCATCATCAACAATGAATTCATTTGCTAGTTTTTGTCCATTCATACGACTTGCAGAATAATCTGAAGGGTTTTTGGTAACATTTACTTTATACAGGTAATAACAGTAGTTTAAGTCGTTTGCACTTTCCTTAAATGCTTGTTCCATCAGTCTGTGAGCACCCTTTTCTCTTGGATGAACACCAAGTATATAAGCAATTTTCACGCTAGAATTTGTATTTCCATAAGGACCTTCTTTTGTCACGTAACCCAATGAATTATTACCTAACATCTGGGTTGTTGGTAAAACCTGTTCAATAGTAGTATTGTTTGTTTCAACTTTTTCATTATTTACATTCACCGAAAAAATCATGATTAACAGTAAAATAATGAAAGAGATGATTAGAAGAGTGTTTTTGTTAATATTCATTAAACTATTAACGTCAAAATTTCGAATGTTTTCCAGGTTAAGGTTTGATATCTCTTCAATATTTATTTCAGGTAATTTAAGGTCAATTTGTGGAATTTTAAATGATTTCTTCTTATCATCATATTTTTTAGGTTTTAATGACGGTTTATTATTTCTAGCCATTTATCCACCTTTTCTCATTTGTTTTAATATAATTTAATATGAATTGTCTATTAAAATTTCATTACATAATTACTTTGGACTAAGCTCATATTAATATTTTTTAGAATCATACATAGAATAAAAGTGATTAATAACTTTTTTCAAGTTTTGTTATAATAATAATGGAATTAAACGCTTGTTAAACGAAATAATTATTTTTAATGGATTCCATGGGGCATTATCCAATTTTTTGCATAAATATATAACTAATTGGATAAATAGATATAAACAGTTATTATTTTACTTAAATTATTAGTTTTTTTTTTAAAAGTCTAATTTAATTATGGGGCAAAATTATTGATTTTGCTAGGATAATAAATAAATATTTTCTGATATAGTGGAATGCTTTTATAAATTCATCAGTATCTGCTGGTGAATGTATATTATTTATGATAGGTGAGTATAATGGATAAATTCGGATTTGGTATGATGCGTCTGCCGCAGTTGGATGAAAATGATCCAACAAAAGTGGACATAGAACAAGTAAAGAAAATGGTTGATATTTTTATTGAAAACGGTGGTAAATACTTTGACACTGCATATCCGTATCATAATGGAGTAAGCGAGTTAGTACTTAAAGAGGCAGTTGTTGAAAGATATCCTCGTGAAGATTACATAGTTGCAACAAAACTGCCAATATTTTCCGTTGAAAAACCGGAGGATATGGAAAAATTTTTCAACGAACAACTAGAAAAGTGTGGTGTGGAATATTTTGATTATTATCTTATTCACAACATAAATGAAATGACACACCATGCAGTATACGATTTTGATTCATTTGAATTTGTTAGACAAAAGAAGAAGGAAGGAAAAATTAAGAATATTGGATTTTCATTCCATGACAGTCCTGAAGCTTTAATTGAAGCATTTGAAGTATTTCCGGATTGTGACTTTGTCCAACTGCAGATAAACTACTTGGACTGGACTAGTTCCTCTATTGAATCACAAAAATGTTATGAAATCGCAACAGAATATAACAAACCAGTTGTTGTAATGGAACCGGTTAAAGGTGGAGCATTAGCAAATTTACCGGAAGTTGCTGAAAAAATATATAAAGAATATGATGCGGAAAGTGAAAACGTATCCTGGGCATTAAGATTCTGTAACGATCTGGATAACGTGTTCATGATTTTAAACGGTGTAAGCAGTCTTGAACAAATGGAAAGCAGTATCGGAATATTTAAGGATATTAAGAAGCTTAATGATGAAGAACATGAACTAATTAATAAGGTACGTGATATTGTAAACGATTTAACACCAATTAAATGTACTGAATGTAATTATTGTATTGAGCACTGTCCGGTTAACATTCCAATATCCAAGTATTTTGCAACATACAATACGTATCATATAAACAAAACACAAAATGGGGATCCAGTAAATGCGGCAGTTAGCTATCTGGTATTAGCTAAAAACGAAGAAAATGGTGCGGCTAATGAATGTATTGAATGTCATGCATGTGAAAAATATTGTCCACAGCACTTGGAAATTTCCGAATTGATGAAAGAAGTTGATAAGCAATTAAACAATCCTATGATGAAAGAGTTCTTATCAACATAAACTCATTTTTTCCATTTTTTTTATAATCTTATTTTACCACGTATTTCAAAATCTTTTTAACATACTTACAACTAATTTATTAATATTATATTTTGATTAAATCCAAAATCGTATAGGTTGATAATAATATGATGGATATTGATAGAATAATTGCCAGTGAATTAAACATAAAACCTTGGCAGGCTGATGCCGCCATTACCCTTATAAATGAGGATAATTCTATTCCATTCATTGCCAGATATCGTAAGGAAGCTACCGGTGGATTAAGCGATGAATTATTAAGAAGTTTAAATGAAAGACTTTCTTATCTTAGAAAATTGGATGAACGTAAAAGGCAAATACTTAACAACATAGAAAAACAAGGAAAACTTACATTGGAGCTTGAAAGAGAAATCGGAGAAGCTTCCACCATGGTGGAATTGGAGGATTTGTACAGGCCTTACAAGCAGAAAAAATCTACCAGAGCCACTAAGGCAAGAGAAAAAGGTTTGGAAAAGTTAGCTTATACTATTTATGATCAAAAGTTAAATCATTCAATAGAAAAGGAAGCTGAGAAATATTTGAATGATGAGGTTGAAACTGTAGATGAAGCCAAACAGGGAGCTAATGATATTATAGCGGATATCATTTCTGATAAGGCAGCATTTAGAAGATTTATTAGGGATATTACCATTAAAAAAGGAAAAATTTCCATCACTGCAAAGGATGAAAATAATAAATCAGAATATGAAATGTACTATGATTATTCGGAGGACATATCGGATATAGTTCAACACAGAATACTTGCAATAAATCGTGGAGAAAAAGAAAAAGTTCTCAACGTAAAGATTGATGCTCCACTGGAAAATATAAAATACTTCCTCGAAGATGAAATATTAATCAACTTTTCTTCTAATCCGGAAAAGGAAGAATACAACAAGTACACCACGGAATTTATCAGGGAAGCAATTAAGGATTCATATAAAAGATTAATAGCACCTGCAATAGAACGTGAAATAAGAACTATACTGACGGATGTTGCAGAAGATAAATCAATAAAAGTATTTAAGAAAAATCTGGAACAACTGCTCATGCAGCCACCAATAACTGGAAAAACAGTTTTAGGATGGGATCCTGCATTTAGAACAGGATGTAAACTGGCCGTTGTTGACGAATATTCTAAAGTGTTGGATACCGCAGTAGTATATCCAACAGAACCACAAAAAAAGATTCAGGAAACAAAGGAAATAGTTAGGGATTTAATCAAAAAGTATAATGTTGATATAATAGCATTAGGAAATGGAACGGCTTCACGAGAATCCGAACAGATAATAGTTGACATAATCAAAAACACAGACGTCAAGTATGTGATTGTTAACGAAGCCGGAGCATCGGTATATTCGGCCAGTGACCTTGCAAGAGAAGAGTTTCCGGATTATGATGTAACCGAACGTGGAGCAATATCCATTGCAAGAAGATTGCAGGACCCTTTATCTGAACTGGTAAAAATAGATCCAAAATCCATTGGAGTAGGCCAATACCAGCATGACATGAATCCAAAAAAGCTTGACGAATCATTGGAGGGTATAGTGGAAAAAAGTGTGAATAATGTTGGAGTAGACCTGAATACAGCATCAGCAACCCTCATGCAACATGTGGCCGGAGTGTCTAAGAAAATTGCAAATAATATTGTTGCATACAGGGAAGAACACGGTTCATTTGTGGACAGAAACCAATTATTGAAAGTACAGGGGATAGGTGCTAAAACATTCGAACAATGTGCAGGATTTATGAGAATATATGATTCAAACAATATTCTTGACAGTACCTGTGTACATCCGGAATCATATGATACTACATTGGCACTGCTAACAGTATATGGTTATGATTTGTTTGATGTAAAAAATGGTGGAGTATCATTGGAAGTTGAAGATGTTGAAAAACTATCTGAGGAACTCGGAGTTGGACAATGGACGCTTAAAGACATTATTACAGAACTAAAAAAACCAGGAAGAGATCCTAGAGAAAAATTGGATGCTCCACAATTACGTTCTGATGTTCTTAACATAGAAGACTTGGAAGAAGGCATGATTTTAGAGGGTGTTGTGCGTAATATTGTTGATTTTGGTGCATTTGTTGATATTGGTGTACATCAGGATGGATTAGTGCATATATCTGAATTGTCGGATACACAATTTGTTAAACATCCTATGGATATTGTTAGTGTAGGGGACATAGTGGAAGTTAGAGTATTGTCTGTGGATAATGAAAAAAATAGGATTAGTTTAAGCATGATACTCTAATTTTTTTTATTTATTTATTTTTTTATTAAAGCTTTT
>JAZUCJ010000121.1:0-4431 GCA_045639105.1 Methanosphaera sp. | reverse complement strand
GTATTCCTTATTTTCTTCCATTTTTTACATATTTTTTCCATAATATAATTTATTACAACTATTTTTTGACATATTTTTTCAAATAATATAAAAAAACAGATTCTTTTAGGAAACGTTATGATAATACTTTATCAAATGTTTATTCAAAACTTTATTATATAATTTTTAACATAATTATTAATATTATAAAATGATTTTAATATTTGAATTTTTATGAAATTTATAAACTCATTTTATTGGGTTAAATAAATAATAAGAGAGAGAATGAACATGAAAATATGCGTAATAGGTCAGGGTTACATAGGTCTTCCAACAGCAATACTATTTTCTCAAAATGACTGTGAAGTAGTTGGTGTGGATATAAACGAAAAAGTTGTTTCTTCATTAAATGAGGGTGTACTAACAATTGAAGAGGAAGGTTTACAAGAATCTTTAAAAAGTGTCATTGATTCAGGAAATTATACTGCACAATCACATCCCGAACAAGCAGATGCATACATAATTACCGTTCCAACACCTTATATTAAAGATAGTTTCGAATGTGACCTATCTTATGTGATATCTGCCTGTAATTCTATTTTACCTTATTTGAAGAAAGGAAATGTGGTTATTGTTGAATCAACAATTGCTCCTCTTTCTATGAAAAATGTTATCAAACCTTTGTTTGAAAAAGAAGGTTATGAAATTGGTTCTGATTTGTATTTGGCACATTGTCCAGAAAGAGTATTGCCGGGTAATTTAGTTTACGAGTTAATTAACAATAACAGAATTGTCGGCGGAATAACAGAAACATGTGCAACCAATGCTGCAGAAGTATATAAAATATTTGTAAAGGGAAATGTGATAGAAACTTCAGCAGAAGTGGCAGAAATGTCCAAATGTATGGAAAATACTTTTCGTGATGTGAACATTGCTTTAGCAAATGAACTGGTTAAAGTGTCTAACAAAATTGGCTTGGATGCACTTGAAGTTATTGAAATTGCAAATCAACATCCTAGAGTAAATTTACATCAACCAGGACCTGGTGTGGGTGGACATTGTCTGGCCATTGACCCATACTTTATTTATGCATTGGCTCCTGAAGAAGCGCAATTAATTAAATTATCAAGGGACATCAATACAAGTATGCCTAAATTTGTTGCAGATAATACAAATAAAATATTTGAAAAATACAACGATAAATCAAATAATATAATATCAGTCTTTGGTCTTTCCTATAAGGGAAACTCTGATGATGATAGGGAAAGTCCTTCTTATGAAATAATTTCTTTACTGGAAAATGATTATGAAATAAGAATATATGATCCGCATATTAATGAAAAAAGTTTATCTTTTGAAGAAGCAATCAAAGATTCTTCATTAATATTGATTTTAACAGATCATAACGAATTTAAGCATTTGGACTATGATAAAATAAAGGAACATATGAAAAATCCCGTAATATTTGATACTAAAAATATTATCGGCAATAAAGAGATTGATGAAGAAATAACCTTATATAATTTCGGAAACGTTTATTCAGTAGAAAATTAAATATTTTAAATCATTTTTATCTACGAAACTCTTTTTTTATTTTTTTTTAAAATTTTTATATACTGTAGCCTAAAAACTATTTGACTCATTAATTAAAACAAACTAGTTATATTATTTAATCAATATATAACAATAACTAATCTTCCAAAGGTTTAAACATGACATTGCATGATTTTAAAAAAGATTTACAAAAAGAAAAAAATTCCATGCTACCAAATCTAACCGACATTAACGTAGCGGTAATTATGGATTCTTTTTCATATAACTCCTATAAAATGGAATTCAATGCTTATGCTTTAGAACCGGATTCCTGGAAAACAGTATTTGAAGAAAATAAGATAGATCTATTTTTCTGTGAATCAACATGGCATGGTGTTGGAAAATCAAATATAATTAACGGTGTTGCAGTTGAAAATATTGATTCTCCATGGGAACACAAAATAACATCAATAAATAATGATAATGAAAATACATTACTAAAGATAATCAATTACTGTAATGAAAAAAGTATTCCAACAGTATTCTGGAATAAGGAAGATCCAAAATCTTTTGATATCTTTGTTGACGCTGCATTAAACTTTGATTACATATTCACATCCGATTATAATTCTGTTAAGAAATATTTGGTTAGAGGACATGAAAATGTACATCCATTATTATTTGCTTCTCAAATAAAACATTTTAATCCCATACAAGACAAAGAACGTTCAAAAGACATTATTTTTGCGGGAAGTTGGTATGGCTATGATTTTCCTCAAAGATGTGCATTAATGAAAGAAATGTTCAACAAAATTCTTGAAAGCGGATATAATCTAAAAATTTACGATAGAAACTCTGAAATATGTGATAAAAATCCTTCATGGAAATATCCTGAGGAATATGATGAATATATTAATCCTAAAGTATCATTCGACAAGATGGATGAAGTTTATAAAGAAAGCAAATATTCATTAAACATAAATTCCATTACGGAATCACCAACAATGTTTGCTAGACGAATATTTGAATTAATGTCATCCAACACGTACGTCATATCAAATTATTCTGAAGGAGCATATAATTTATTTAAGAATAATATCTATTATCTGGATAAGGAAAAATCATTAAACCTTGATAATCAAGAAGTAGAACGGGTATGTGAAGAAAACTTATACAACGTTCTTAAAAACCATAATTATACAGAACGATTCAAATACATTCTTAATACAATAGGCTTCGAATATGAAGAAAGAACGGAAAATGTACTTGTAATCTATCTTGATGATTCATATGATGATATAAAACAGGATTTTAATAATATTGGCTGCAACAATAAAAAAGGCATAATGATAACAGATAACCCTGATGCGGATAATTATGAAAAAAGTGAAAATATTTATCCGGTAAATAAGGAAGATTTAATGGATTGTGACAAGTATCTGGATGAAGAGGATTATTTTATTATCAGAAATTTAAATGATGATATTGACCCCGAATTTCTTGATAAAGCCTTATTACATTACAAATACCTCAACAAAGAATATGCTATCGAGAATAAAGATAAATCCTATTCACTAAAAACAACAAAGCAGTATGAAAACATGTTATTTTCCAACATAAATTTCAAAAAAGTTATATCAAACATTATTAACGATAAAAATGAAGAATTTATAGTTTATTCAATTTAAAATTAAATATTAGTTAAGGTGATTTTCATTACAATCAATACACAAAACGATAATATTACAATATGTTTGGCAACGTCTTCCCACCCTGATTATACCAAAAACATTTTAGACAAAATATTCGAACAAGATTTCAATAAATGCCAAATAATCTGTTTAATGGATGAAGCATGTCAGGACAATCAGGATTTAATAAAAAATTATCAAAGCCATGAAAATATTCAAACAATAACTCCTACACAAAAAGATTTATTAAAAAATATTGAAAGTGAATATTTGCTTTACCTGGACGCAAACAATTACTACCAGAACATGGATCTGAATAATATTCATAACTACTTAAAAAAACATGATTTGGATGTTTTATCATTCAATCCAAAGTTTATCTATGAAAATCAGAATATATCCTATGAAAATAATTCTTCCTTAAAAAAAGACTTTGTCAATAAGGTATTTTCAATGCCAAAATTTATTAACGGAATATATAAAGTAGACTATTTGAAAAGTATATCCGTTGAAATTCCATGGATAAATGACTATTCAGAAAAATTATTCTTCTATTTTAAAACAATGTTTTCAACATCAAAGATACACATTACCGAAAAAACACTATTCAACAAAAGAATATTAAATAATGACATTCAAGAACTAATCCTAACGGATTTCAGATTTGAAAATGAAAAAATAGATGATGTTAGAATAGACACAGAAAAATTCTTCAAAACAATGTATGACCTTACAGATATCTTTGAAGAAAACAGTTATATGCATAAATACAACTATCAAATAGTTAATTACATCTTCAGTCTATTAAGAAACATTTATCAACTACAACCCATTAACGAAGAGGAATATTTTAAAAGACTAAAGGAATTTGTGGATACACTATCACAGAAATATTCAGATAACCTGACACTACAATTAAAATATGATAATATGCAATTTTGGAAAAACGTATCCGAATCACATTCATTATCCGAATTAAAATTACGTTATGATTACGAAAAATTGTTAATCGAAAAAGAAAAAGCAGAATATCAACAAAAAAGTCAAACATCCCTTATTAAAAAGTTTTTAACAGGACGTTTTGATATTAAGAATAAGGGTGGTCCTAGTAATGGTGTTGAGGTTGTGGATGCTATTGAGGGTAATGTTAATATGAGGTTTCCGTCTTGGTTTAAGGATGCTTCTGGTTCTGGTTTGATTGTTGAGAGTTCTGAGGGTGTTATTGATT
>JAZUCJ010000120.1:0-60223 GCA_045639105.1 Methanosphaera sp. | reverse complement strand
TATCTCATTTTTCAAATTATTCTTAACAAATAACTATTTTCATAAAATAATAAACCCCAATATTATACAATAAAAATAATAATCAAAATAACCAAACATATATATAAAGTGAAATTATCTTTCAAAAAATGAAAAATTATCATTATATCTATTCATTAAAGATTCAAAAGAAGATCACTTTAAACAAAATATATTACCAATTATGGAGGTAACAATCAACATGTCAATGACAATAGCTGAAAAAATATTAGCAAAGGCATCAGGAAAGGATAAAGTAGAAGCTGGAGAAATAGTAATGGCAGACATAGACATTGCTATGGTACATGATTTAACAGGTCCATTAACTCTCCAGGCACTAGAACAAATTAACACGGACAAAGTATGGGATCCGGAAAAAATAGTTATCCCATTTGACCACCAAGTACCTGCAGACACATTGGATGCTGCTAAAAACCATCAAATGTTAAGAGAATTCGTTAAAGAACAAGGAATAACTAATTTTTATGACGTATACGAAGGAGTATGTCATCAGGTAGTACCTGAAAAGGGTCATGCATTACCAGGAACAGTTATAGTTGGAAGTGACTCACACACATGTACAAACGGTGCACTCGGAGCATTTTCAACAGGTATAGGATCAACCGATATGGCAATGGTATTTGCAACAGGACAACTATGGTTCAAAGTACCTGAAACAAACAGGTTCAACATAACCGGTACACTACAAGAAAACGTGACCAGTAAGGATGTAATATTAAACATCATAGGACAAGTCGGCCAGGACGGTTCAACATACAAATCCTGTGAATATGCAGGAGAAACCATTAAGCAAATGGATATGTCAGACCGTATGGTACTAAGTAACATGGCAATAGAAATGGGTGGAAAAACAGGTATTGTAGAACCGGATAAAATTACGGATGAATACCTTAAAAACAGAACAGATAAAGCATACACCAAGTTCACAACAGATTTAGATGCACCAAGTTTAAACACCATAGACATTGACGTAAGCGACCTTGAACCACAAGTTGCATGTCCAAGCCACGTAGACAACGTGAAACCTGCCAGTGAAGTGGAAGACGTTGAAATTGACCAGGTATTCATAGGTTCATGTACTAACGGAAGATTAAAAGACCTTGAACAGGCAGCACGTGTACTTAAAGGAAACAAAATTAAGGAAGGAGTAAGAACATTAGTCATTCCTGCCTCAAGAAGCATTTACCAACAAGCATTGAAAGAAGGTTTAATGGACATATTCGTGGAATCCGGTGCACTTGTATGTAACCCATGCTGTGGACCATGTCTTGGAGGACACATCGGACTAATAGGCGATGGAGAAGTAAGCCTTTCAACATCAAACCGTAACTTCAAAGGAAGACAGGGAAGTCCGGAAGGAAAAGTATACCTAAGTTCACCAATAGTAGCAGCTGAAAGTGCATTAACAGGACACATAACAGCACCCGAAAAAAAATAAAATAAAAAGGAGGTAACGCACATGGAAAAAATAATCGAAGGAAGAGCCCTAAAATTAGGAGACGACATAGATACTGACAGCATACTTCCGGGAAGATACCTTACCCTAAGCAAACCTGAAGATTTAGGTAAACACGTAATGGAAGGATACGACTTACACTACAAAGACAAAATACGGGAAGGAGACGTAATAGTCGCAGGTTCCAACTTTGGATGCGGATCAAGTCGTGAACACGCACCTATCGCACTTAAAGCAGCAGGAATAAAAGCCGTAGTGGCAAAATCATTTGCAAGAATATTCTACCGTAACGCAACAAACATCGGATTACCATTAGTGGAAGCACCTAACGGACCGGATGAAATAGAAGAGGAAGACATGTTAAAAATTGATCTTGAAGAAGGAACACTTACAAACACCACCCAAGACAAAGATTATGACTTCACAAAACTTCCGGAATTCATGTTTGAAATAGTGGAAAATGGCGGATTAATCGAATACTTAAACAAGACAAGATTTTAGAGGTTAAAAAATGTATAATATAGCAGTAATCCCCGGAGACGGAATTGGAGAAGAAGTAGTTAAAGCAACTACCACAGTCTTAGACAAATTAAACATAGAATTTAACTATACTCATGCAATAGCAGGAGACAAATGTAAAGAAGAAACTGGAGTACCATTACCAGAAGAAACAATAAAACTTGCAAAGGAATCTGACGCAGTCTTATTCGGAGCAGCCGGTGAAACAGCAGCAGACGTTATTGTAAGACTCAGACACGAATTAAATACATTTGTAAACCTAAGACCAGTCAAATCATTACAACCGGAAAAATATGGAAACATAGATTTCATGATTGTACGTGAAAATACGGAAGATCTATATATTGGAGATGAGGAAGAAACACCTGACGGAGCAATAGCAAGAAAAAAAATTACCAAAGCAGCATCCGATAAAATATCCGAATACGCATTCCAATATGCAAAGGATACAGGCCGTAAAAAAGTCACGGCAGTCCACAAAGCAAACGTTCTTAAAATCTCTGACGGACTCTTCAAAAAATGCTTCTACGAAATTGCAGAAAAATATCCTGAAATCGAATCAAACGATTTCTACGTGGATGCAACTGCAATGTACCTTATAACAAATCCCTTAGACTTTGAAGTAATCGTAACTTCAAACCTTTACGGAGACATCTTATCCGATGAAGGAGCAGGACTGGTGGGCGGTCTCGGAATGATACCATCAGCAAATATCGGTGACGAAAACGGATTATTCGAACCGGTACATGGTTCTGCACCAGATATTGCAGGCAAAGGAATAGCCAACCCGGTAGCAACAATATTATCAGCATGTATGATGTTGGACTACCTCGGAGAATCAGATTCTGCAAGAAAAATAGAGAAAATAATTGTTGAAGTCATACAAGAAGGAAAAGTTGTAACACCAGACCTTGGAGGAACAGCTTCTACCCAGGAAATGGCAGAATACATTGCTAGTAAAATATAATAAAATTCTTATATGATTAAAATAATAAAATAACAATGATACATTACACACAACGGAGAAATTAAAATGGATACAGCAAAAGCAGCAGCAATATTTATTATATTCATAATGGTAGTTAGTTCAGTTTCAGCATTTGTATTGTACTTAGTATAAACTATCTAAATGTATTGTATAAAAAAAGAGGAGAATAGATATAATGATAAAAATAGGAGCAGTAGTAGCAGAATTTAATTTTGATATTACCAGTATGATGTTAGAATTAGCTAAAGAACATGCAAAATTTTTAGATGCAGAAATTACTGAAGTCATTGCAGTACCTGGCGTATATGATATGCCAATAGCAATTAAAAAATTGTTGGATGACGGCAATGTTGATGCAGTAATCACATTAGGCGCAGTAATTGAAGGCGACACGGAACACGATGAAATTGTAGTGCAACATGCTGCAAGGAAAATTACGGATTTATCCCTAGAATATAACAAGCCAGTAACCTTAGGCATATCCGGTCCTGGTATGACAAGGCTTGAAGCTCACCAACGTGTTGAATACGGAAAACGTGCAGTGGAAGCAGCCGTAAAACTCGTTAAACGATTAGAATAAATAATCTCCTTTCTATATTCTTTTTTAAATAAATAATTATAGGAAACATAAAATGGAAATCTTAACACCTGAAGAATTAAAAGAAAAATATACGGATTCATGGATAACACCATATAATAAGATTCTCACAGTAACTGATGTTGATGAGGAAGAAATTGAATTAATTGAATATCATCCATGCCCTAATGGTTCAGATTGGATGATAACACAATATAAACAAACCAGTCCTCTAATAACAGATGCCAAGCGTGACGGAAACAAGCATACATACCGTGTTAAAAAAGGAAAAACAGAACTCAACCTCAAACCAAGTTACCAGGCAGCGGGAATTCAGGAAGCAGGAATTCAAGAAGATGAAATTAAAATTGTTCATGCCGGTCTTGCTGGTGCTGGAGTGGGAGCTGCATTTTGTCGTGGAATGGCAGATGGCGTTAAGAAAATTGAATTAATAGACAATGGAGGAGGTTCTAAAGTTGGACGTGCCGCAATTATAACTCCGAAACTTAAAAAAGTTATAATTGGATTGGATGATACGGACATTCCAACCGAGGGAGCTACTTGGACATTAGCAAACAATATTGCAAATGAGATACAGGAAGAAAAGGGATATCATTATCTTGAACACATAACCTGTCAGTTATATCCAAACAATCCGAACAAGACAAAAAATTGTGTATCCATAATACTGGTATTTGCAGTCAGGGAAGATGAGAAGGAAGACTTAATTGCAAGTGTTAAATCCAAACTTAAGGAAAACACCCTTTCAGAAAACACCGCATTTGTGGTCTATGAAAAATTCTGCTTACCTCCTGCAGTAGAAAAATACGCCTTAGAGGCTAAAAGATCAATGAAATACCTTGATGAAGCCGAAAGTATTGCAAAGGAAAACAATATTCGCATAGAATATGTTACGGGCAAGGGTGGACTAATAGGAGCATTGGCCGCCATAGGTTTGTACAACATGCCCGAAGAATATGCTAAAGTATATTATGAAGAATAATTACTTTAGATAAACTATTTTTTACATATTTTTCACCGATTACGTGAAAAATAATTTTTTTATCAATCACTTACTATTTTTTATTCGGTCATGCCTTTTTGCCATCCGACAATTGCACATTGTCCCATGGACACGCTTCCGTCACCGGCACAGGTTTGTTCGTGTTGAACAAATGTGTATCCTTCAAGGCTAACCAATGTTTTTACAACGTTTGATATGAATTCATTGTAGAATACTCCACCGGTTACTCCTATTGTATCAGTATTGTATGATTTTGCAACGGATACTGCCAATTCGGCAAGTTTTTCTGCCAGTGCCCTTTGTGAGGCCACTGCTATTTCTTCAACCAAAACTCCGGTATCCATAAGATCAAGTACGTCAATGAGCAAATCACCAGTATTGATTATGATGCGATCGTTTTCTATTTTACTGGACAATATCATGTCCAGCATGTCAAATCCTTCCCTGGCTGCACTTTCCAGTTTCATGGAACATTCGCCTTCATAACCCCTGTTTTTACTTATTCCCAGAAGTACGCTTATACTGTCGAGCACTCTTCCCATACTGCTGGTGTATGCAGTGTTGAAGTTATTTTCAAGCTGTTTTAGTGTGATGTCCACTTCCTTTTCTCCATACTTAAAGTAGGATGAGTAGTTGTTTTTCATCAGACTTCTTAGTTCTTCCGTTTCAAGACAATCGTATAATATTCCCATTGCCATTCTTATAGGATACTTGGTACTTAGGTCTCCGCCGGGCATTGGCTGGAGTTCCAGTCCTCCATGGTTTATGTATTGGCCGGTGTTATTGAGGTATAATACTTCTCCTCCCCAGATGTTTCCGTCTTCTCCATAGCCTACCCCGTCAGCGGCTATCACTACCATTTCATCCAAGTTGTGCTCTGCCATTAAACTTGCAGCGTGTGCGTGATGGTGTTGTACCTGAACTAGTGGTGCATCGTGTTGGCTGCTTAATTCCTTTGCCAATTTTGTTGTGTTAAATTCCGGGTGCATATCCGCCACTATGTAATCGAAGTGGTCGCATCGTGTAAGTTTTGTTAAGTGTTTTATTGCATCCTCCATAAATTCGAGTGTCTGGAATTTTGAAGTGTTTCCTATGTGTTGTGAAGGGTAGCATTTTCCTTCCTTGAGAAGTGAGAATGTAACGTCCAGCTCCGGTCCTACTGCCAATATGTTGTCTTTGGTGTTGATGTTTGTAAAATCGAATGGCTTTGGAACATAACCTCTTGATCTTCGGATAAAGCCCGGCCTTCCGTTTCTATACCTTATTACACTGTCGTCACACCGGTTAAGTATTGTTCTGTCATGCAACAGGTAGTAATCTGCTATTGTATCCAATTTGGTGATTATTTCATCGTTGTCTATTAGCATGGGATTTCCTGGCATGTTTGCTGATGTCATTACGTAAGCCGGTTCTATGGTGTATTTGAACAGCAGGTGATGTAGTCCAGTGTATGGCAGCATTACTCCCTGGTTATGTAATCCCGGTGAAAGATTTTTTGATAATTGGTAGTCTTCAGATTTATTCAGTACGACTATCGGCCTTGACACTGATTCCAATGTTTTTCGTTCATCCTCGGTGTAGTCAACGAAGAGTTTTGCCGTTTGAACATCGGGGGTCATGCATGCGAAGGGCTGTGTTTTTCTTCCCAGCCTTTCTCTTAGGGTGTCTATTGCATCGTCTGTTGATGTTTTACATACGAGGTGTGTTCCTCCTATCCCTTTTATTGCAAGTATCTTTCCTTCATCTATCAGTCTGCTTGCATCTCTTATAGGATCTCTGGAATGTATTTGTCCGTCCTTATACAGGTATACCCTTGGCCCACAGTCCGGGCAGCAGGTGGCTTCTGCATGGTATCTTCTGTTTAATGGGTCTTTGTATTCGTTGTCACAATAGGAACATAGTGGAAAATCGTTCATGGTCGTGTTTTTTCTATCGTATGGCACTTCGTCTATTAATGTAAATCTTGGACCACAGTTTGTACATGCCGTAAATGGATAATAATAATGCTGGTCTTCTGTGTTTAGTATTTCATCCAAACATTCGTCGCATATGCTCATGTCGGGTGGTATGACTGCCGAACCGGATATCTTGTTGCTGCTGTCTATTATTGTGAAGTCTGTGTAGCGATTGTCCGGGGTTACTTCACCACGTATTTCTACTTTTATGTTATTTATTTCTGAGCGGATGGGTTTATGTTCCTGCAGTTCATCTACGAATAGGTTGATATCATCTAAAGGTCCCTGTAGTAGTATTTCCACAATGTTTCCCATGTTACGTACATAACCGTTTAATTGCATTAATTTTGCTAAACGGTATACGGTTGGCCTGAAACCTACTCCCTGCACTATTCCATCTACTAATAAGTATGCACTATATTCTTTCATTTTTTTCCCATTATTATTTAATACAATAGTTTATATTTTTTAAAATATTAAAATGGATAGGTTTATATACGATTATGGACTATGAAAAAAATAGAATTATTATTATTCTATAATAGAAGGAATTTTATGAGAGATATTTTAAAAAAGTTACTTGATGGCGAAATTAGTGTTGATGATGCTGAAAATCAGCTTAAAATCAATCAGGTCCAGGCCCTCGGCGATAACGTTAAGTTTGATGTTGCCAGAGAAAATAGGGTTGGTGTTCCCGAGGCTGTTTATGCCCAGGGAAAAACGGATGATGACCTGATTAGTATCATTAATAATATGGGTTCTGTCGATAATTTAATGATAACAAGACTTCCCGAAGATAGGTTTAACAGACTTAAAAAATATTTAAACGATGACGTAATGAAAAATTCCAATTATTATAAAATAGCATCTATATTAACTGTCAATAAAATTGAAATTGAAAAATGTAATGGAAAGGTAGGAATAATTACTGCTGGAACCGCCGATATTCCAATAGCTGAAGAAGCAAGAATTACCCTGGAACAAGCCGGATTCACTGCAATAAAAACATACGATGTTGGAGTGGCCGGCATACACAGACTGATAGACAAAATAAGTTATTTATTGAATGAAAAGGTGGATGTGATCATTACCCTTGCGGGTATGGAAGGAGCATTGCCATCAGTTGTTGCGGGTATTGTGGACATGCCGGTAATAGCAGTTCCTACTTCAACCGGTTATGGTGTCGGAGAAAAGGGCTTCACAGCACTCTTTTCCATGCTTCAATCGTGTGCCCCCGGCATTGCAACCATGAACATAGACAATGGATACGGTGCGGGAGTATATGCCATAACCATACTTAAACAAATAGAAAAAAGAGTAAACGAAGAAAGAAAGGTGAAAATAAAATGATTATTGAGATAATACTATTGATTATACTTATCATTATTGCAGCAGTTACCTGCAGATTCATATTGGATATCAGCAGTACCCTTCTGCAAATAGCAGTACACTTTATTGCAGGATGGATTTTACTTACAATTGCAAACCTTTTACCGGGAATTGACGTGCCTATAAATATTCTTACACTTGCAATCTCCGGATTTGGAGGAGTAATTGGTACAGTATTACTAGCAATATTTTACGTATTGTTCTAGTTGCCCTCCAATTTTTTTAAAATATCCTCTATTCCATAATTAAAACCTTTTTCTTCCAAGAGCTTGTCTGCAGCACTTCCCAGAATGAATGCTGACAGAAATGCCGATTCAAAGAGCGTGTTGTTTGTTGAAATTGCAACTGTTAATCCTGCAAGCAGGTCCCCAGTACCTCCCTTTGTCATGCCCTGATTTCCGGTTCTGTTTAACTTATAATCATCTGGTGAAGCAATTATATCAGTTACGCCCTTAAGCAATATTTGACAGTCGTATTTTGCTGAGAGTTTTGTTATTAATTCAATCCGTTCATCCAGGTCTTTTGGTAGTTCGTCGCCGAAGAGTTGTTTAAACTCGTTGGCATGAGGGGTTACCAGCATGTTTTCTGACAAGTCTTCCCTTGATATGATCTTTAATGCATCGGCGTCAATTACCAGTTTTTTATCCGTGTTTTGCATCACTTTCCTGAATAGGTCGCAAGTTTCATCCCTTGTTCCAGACCCGGAACCTATCAGTATGGAATCCACCCTTTTTTCCAGTTGCATTATTGAGTCATATGCCTCCAATGATAATGTGTTGCCGGGAACGCTTCTTACTATAAACTCGGGACTGTACTGTTTTATTATCTTTGCTGCTGGCTCCGGAGCTACAATATATACCAGGTCTATGCGCCGGGATAGTGCTGCCCTGGCTGCAAAAACAACTGCTCCTATATAATCGGGGTTTGAACCGATGATTAAAACTGAACCGTTTTGTCCCTTATGTGAATCTTTTGCCGGTTTTTTTAGAAGTAACAGATCCCCCATTCCAACATATTCCTCTGAAACCCTTGGTATTCCGATGTCCAGTACGGTTATTTTGCCCACGTAGCTTTCCTGGGCATGGGAGAGTCCCTGCTTCATTTTATGCAGTGTTAATGTTTCGTGTGCTGCAACGCATTTATCCGTTACAAGCCCGTTTTCGGGGTTCATACCGGAGGGCACGTCCACGGATATGACTATTGCAGGGGAATAATTTATTGTATCCACAACACTTGATACCGGTTCTCTTAGTTTCCCGTTTACTCCCGTTCCAAGTATGGCGTCTACAATCACGTCGGAGTTATCGGGCTTTACCTGTGAGGAATCGGTTATTATGGATAATTTAAGATTTTTATCCGTTTGTGCTATGATTTTGGTGGATTCATAGTTTTGTTTGGAATCTTTATTCTTAATATTTTCTGGTTTTGACAATAGGAATAAACGTACCTTATAGCCATGGTTTAACAGGTGTCTTGCAATTACAAATCCGTCACCACCGTTTCCGCCGGTTCCGGAGTATATTGACACCTTCTTTTTTTCCGGGTAATTGTTTATGATGTAATCTGCTATTTTTGAACCTGCATTTTCCATGAGCACTATCGTTGGAATATGGTTGTATTCTGTGTTTTTATCTGTGGCCCTCATCTGCATTGGCGTAAGTACGTTTTTCATAATTTCACCCCTATATTAAGTTGATTTTGTATTTTCCCAAGTTTCCACCATAGTTTCCTGCAGATATCTTTATTACTCCGGGAATTGTTTTTATGGCGTTTATGGCTTTTTGTGTTGCTTCTTTTATGCTTTCTTCTGTCAATCCGTCAAAGACTATTTCATATACTCCTTCGGCTTCTTCGGGAAGTTTAGTTTCCACGACGTTTTTTAGTGTTGGACAGTACTGTTCGTTGGTTGTTGCATGCATAAACTTGTATTTTTTTGATCCGACCTTTGAACCGGATGCAACTATTCCGCCCGGAAATGGTGTGATAACTCCCTTTACATCCCTTATGGCATAGACCGCTGCTTCTGCCGCCATTAATGCTGATGCCTGTGTTTTTGCCATTATGAATAGGTTTCCTCCGGCTACGGCGTCGACTATTCCAAAGTTTTCCTCGATTAAAAAGTCTCCGCTCATCACGGGTATTTTATACATGTCTCTTGAGTAGATTTCAACCTTTTCCTGGTAACCGTCTGCAAAGAATGCTAATTTAAATCCGAGGTTGTCCTGAATTTCACTCTCCGGCAAGAGGTTAAAAACTGATGTGGTAGGTGCCGTAAGGACACATTGTCCTATTCTTTCAAGCAACTGTTCCTGTACTTTTTCTGTTTTGTTCTGACATATTATTATGGAATATCCCGGTCTTCCGTCCGGAGTTTTTTCGGGAGGACAATAAGAGTCTATTCCCGCTTCGGCAGGACATCCAATGAATGATGTTGCAAAACCTGTTGCTTCTGTTGCTGCTATTAGAGCTAATCTTTTTGTTGCTGCCGTTATTAATAAATAGGCGGCCTTTGTACCGAATGCTTCTGCATAGGTATCTTCTATTATTGGCAAATTCATGTTAATAATCTCCATAAAATAAAAAGAATAAAAAAGTTTTTCTTAAACTATATATAATTATCTAAAGTTAAACCGTTATTTAAACTTAACTTGAAATAGGCATTTTCTTATCCTATCCTATGATTTAATTTTCAAATCCATAAAAAATAGTTGAAAGAAGGCATTAGCCGCTATCAATGTAGTCTAATGCTCCTGATCCAAAGAATGGCAGTAATATTACTCCTATGATTATGACCATCCATAATGATATCATACGTTCCACCAGGGTTGCTGCCGTACTGACGGATGCTGATATTCCGGCCAAAGAGTACAGAAGAATCATTACCCCATCTATTGAACCCAGTCCTCCGGGCAGTATTGGAATTACTCCTATAAGGGTTGATACCAGGAATACTGATGCTATCATACCAAGGGATACGGACACTCCAAATGCCATGAATACCACGTATACCCTCAAGAGTTCTAAAAACCATACCACGAATGATATGATTGTTGCAATTACCAGCAGTCTCTTGTCATTCATCAGGTATATGAGGCTTCTTTGAAAACCGATCAATGATGTTGTTGCCGTGTCTTCATACTTGTCCAGGTCTCTTGATGTTACTTTTCTTAACTGTCTGAAGACCCATTGGATTGTTTTTATACCGAATGTTTCGTTTATGCATATGAATACTATGAATATTAATGCTGCGACAAAGATGCATAATGCAACAAGCAGCAGTGTGAATAATGCCGTGCTTAAATGAAGGTACATCATAAGATATGATATTGCAAATATTGCTAGTGCCATGAATGGAAATGTGTCACATAATTTATCCGCCATTACGGTTGCAAAGGTTTGTTTGAACTCCGTTGATGATGTTTTGCTCAGCAAGTATGCTCTTACCGGTTCTCCTCCACTACGTCCGCTTGGTGTTAAGTCGTTTATTGCAAGTCCCACTATTGTCATTGCAAATAGGGGTAACTGTTTATGCGGTATGTCCAATGAGTTACAAATTATGCTCCATCTTGTATTCCATAACCATATGATTATGAACTGAATTATTATTGCGAGGATTACATAATTTATGTTAGCCGTTTTTAATGACGTGAGAATCTGGTCTGGTCCTATAAACAGTACCATGGCTATTAGTATTACCACACCCACCAATAGTAATGCTCCAACTTTCTTATAATCCATACGTTTCACAAACCTGTTTCATTATTTTTTTTATTAGTATTGTATTATATTTTAGTTTAAGTGTTTAATATTTATTTTTAATATTTATATATTACTAATATATAATATCATTATTAGAAGATTTTTTTAGGAAGAATGGGTATGAGTGATGAAATTAGTGCAAGTAGCAAAGAGGCAATTCTTGAGGAGATAGTGTTGGAGGATGAAATGGTCCCTGATGGTGAAAATGATGTGCCTGAAGAAGAGGAAATTAAGCACGTGATTATTGTTGGCGGCGGAAGGGTAGGTATTCATCTTATTGAAAATCTTAGAAAATATCCTCATTATCGTATTACGTTGATTGATCCGCATAAGGAGATTACCGAAGAGATTGAGGAAATGTTTGAGGATGTTACTACCATCACGGGTGATGCTACCAAGGTTCAGACCCTTAGGGATGCGGGTATTGAAAGTGCCAACATAGTTGTTGCGGCTACGAGTCTTGATGAGATTAATCTGTTGATAGGCCTTACTGCCAATAAATTTAATTTGGAGAAGGTCATTACCAGAACAACCAACCCGGAGCATATTAAGATGTTTAAAAAGTTGGGTGTTAATGAAGTTGTAAGTCCGGAACTTGCCGCCTGTGGTGACATTGAAAAGATTATCAACCCCCAGAACGTTTCTGAGTTGGCAATTATGGGCAAGGGGGATTTTGAGCTTATTGACATTCCCGTTAAGTCCAATAAGGTTATTGGCAAGTGTGTCTGTGACATCAGCCCAAATAAAAACTTTATCATCGTCATGTGTCACAAGAATGATGAAATATTCATTGCACAGAATAATCTTGTCCTGGAAAAAGGTGATATAGTTAGTGTTTTAGTTAGAACCAGGGCCATCAAGAAAACCAGGAAGTATTTTACTAAAAATTCGATTCTTCCCATCTAAAAAAAAGGTTTATTGGGGGTGTTGGGGGGGAGAGTTATATTCTGGAAGCTATCATTACTGACAATGCTATCTGTTCGGGTACCTGTGAGATGGCGTATGGTCCGTGTCCGGAGAAGAGTTGAACGGCGTCGAGTTCGGATATTCTTAGGATGGATTCTCTCATCTGTTGGGTGTTTCCGGTTGGCAGGTCGGTTCTTCCAAAGTTTCCACCGGAAAAGATTGTATCTCCGCTGATGAGGCTTTTTCCGTCAAAGAGGCATATTCCGCCACGTGTATGTCCCGGCGTGTGTAATACTTCGTATCCTTCTATTTTGTCTGCCTCATTTATTTCCTTTATGTCCAGGTCTGGTACCTGCATTCCAAAGGATGCTGCGCAGGTTGCTTCCGGGTCTTTTTCCTTTACCGTCTGCAAGTCGAGTGGGTGCATGTATATCTCGTATCCGTACTTGTCCTGCAGGTATTTGTCTGCTCCCATGTGATCAAAGTGGCAGTGGGTGTTCACTATTTTTTTGATGTCGGTCATCTCGAAGCCTGCATTTCTGATTTCCTCCTCCAGGTATTCGATGTGTTCTCCACTTCCCGGGTCTATAAGGGTGTCCCCGATAATGTACGTGTTTGAATCTCTGCCTTTTCCCATAATTATTATTATATCATCTACTTTCTCCATGTTATCACCAAATATTATTTTTTTTAGTCCAATTCATATCTTAACCTGTAATATCCGCTCATTTTTCCCAGTACCCTGCTTATCTTTTCATTGCTCTGTTTAAATCCTAATTTTTTGTAAAGGTTTACTAGCTGCCCGTTGGCGCCGTCAACATCCACAATAATCTTTTTTGCATTGTTTTGTCGCGCCTTTTGTATTGACTTTTCAATGAGTCTGACTGCATGGGGCTTGTCTGCGTAGTCTTCGAGTACGTATAAGTTTTTAATTACGTAATCGTTTTTTGTTAATTCGTATCTTAACCTGCCCATAATGGAATTTAATATTATTAAGGGCCTGGATATTTGATCGGTATCCCCGTAGGCTTTGATTGCAGAATTTCTAGGTATTTGACTCGTCTTGTACGTGATTACAAATCCTTCTATCTGTCCGGGATTTTCATCATATATTACCGTTATAAAAAATCCGTGATATTCATTAACGTATTCGCTGTTAATCAGCTTTTCTATTATGTCGATTGCCTCACTTTTATCCTTAAATAGTGTGTCGAAGAGTATTTTGTCCTCACTATAGATTCCGTTGGCAACTAATGAAATATCATCGTTTTTATATAGTTTTCTAAAAGAAGTCATTTAATCACTTTCATTTTATGCAGCTTAATAATATTACTATATATTCCTATAAGGATATAAAATTTTTAATATTTTGTTTTACATAGTTAATCCTATGCAGACAAAAACTATTCTTCTAAACGATATTGATTATGTTACCCATAATGATAAGCCGGTTATCCGATTGTTTGGAACGGATCCTGAAAGTAATCAGAATGTTATAGCATATGATTCCTCATTTGTTCCCTACATGTACGTTCTTGCCTATGATTTGGATGAATGCTTAAATCAGCTTAGGGAGTTGGGCCTGGATAATCTTGAGCTTGAAAGTAAAATAGACATTGGTGTTGAAAGGGAATTTATCAAAATTATATTGAAGCACCCCCAGGAGGTGCCTAAAATCAGGGATGTTATAAGAGACCTGAGCAAGGTAAAGGAAATCAGGGAATATGACATTCCATTTTATAGAAGGTATCTTATTGACAAACAGATTATGCCCAGAAATATCATTAAATTGGAGGGCCATATTATTGATAGGGACGTTTATGCAGGCCTGGACGTTGATGATGACGTTCTCTTATTTAAGATGGAAAAAAACCCGGTTGATACCGGTAAGACCATTAATCGTAACAAGATTTTAAGCTTTGACATAGAGGTTTATAATGCCGAGGGCATGCCAAGTGCTGAGGACGATCCGATTATAATGATGAGCTTAAGCGGAAATTACGGTTTTAACAGGGTTCTTTCGACTAAGGAGTCTGAGCGTGAATTTGTTGAAACTTATGATTCCGAAGAAGAAATGCTGGAGCGTTTCGTGGAAATTATTAAGGAAGAAAATCCTGACTTGCTTGTAGGCTACAACTCGGACAACTTTGATTTGCCGTACATTAAAAAAAGGGCGGACGTTCTTAAGGTTAAATTAAAGCTTGGAGTTGACAATTCAAGCATCAAATTCATGAAAAGAGGCTTTAACAATGCAGGAATTATTAAGGGAAGGGTTCATGTTGACTTATACCTGCTTATAAGACAATACATGCGATTAGAACGTTACACTTTGGAAAGAGTTTATGAGGAAATGTTTGACGAGGTAAAGATTGACGTTCCCGGCGATAAAATTTATCAGTACTGGGATTCTGATGATGAACGTTTAGAAGAGCTTTTTGACTATTCGATGGATGATGCTGTGAGCACCACGAAAATTGGTGACAAGATTACTCCCCTTACCATTGCCCAGAGCAGACTTGTAGGACAGCCATTGTTTGACATAGCGCGGATGACGACGGGTCAGATGATTGAATGGTACCTTATGTTAAAGGCTTATGAAAAAAACAACATTGTTCCGAACAAGCCTTCAACTTCAGAGTATAATGAGCGCAGGTCTTCCAAGAAGAATGAGGGAGGATACGTTAAGGAGCCTGAGAAGGGACTGTTTGAACATATTGCATACCTTGACTTTAAAAGCCTGTATCCTACCATAATCATTGCCCAGAACATTTCCCCGGACACCTTCACAACCGGTGAGGGCTTGGATGAGGACGAGTATTATCTTTGTCCGGAGTATGGTTATAAGTTTAAAAAGGAGCCGAAAGGATTTATTCCATCCATTATCGGAAACATTTTGGATGAACGTCAGAAAATTAAGAGATTGATGAAAGAAGAAAGCGTTCCGGAACAGAAAAAAGCGTATGACTTTGAACAGCAGGGTCTTAAAAGATTAGCCAATTCCATGTATGGCGTTTATGGTTATTCAAGGTTCAGATGGTATAAGAAGGAATGTGGTGCTGCAATAACCGCATGGGGAAGACAATACATTCGGGATGCCATGAAGAAATCTGAAAAATATGGTTTCAGGCCAATTTATGCGGATACTGATGGATTCTATGCGACATATATTGGTGATTTAGAATAAATTTACATAAAAAATATTAACATATAATTATATATTGAATAATTAGAGAATGAATAGGAAAATTTTATTATGAAACTTAGTCCTTTAGAAATGTTGGTTATAATAGTTATATTGGCTGGTATCGTTTACGGTACTTATTCGGCTACCGTTGACCAGATGCCCGACATTACGGGGGTTATTGTGGGAAATACCACCAGCAATTCCAATTTAACAAACAATAGTATCGGTACCGTTTACGTTCGGGATGAGTATAACGCAAACACTTCCGTGATAATTACTACAAACACCAGGATTTATAAGGAAAATAGTGAAAATCAGCAGGTGGAGACGAATATGAGAGACCTGAAGAAGGGTTATACGATTGAGGTTCATACAATCGGGGATGCTACAAATACCATTCCTCCACAAATTGTTGCTGAAAGAATTATCATAAAAAGACCTCAAAAATAATCCCCCCACCCAATAATATTATTTTTTCATTAAAAAAAGTTAAAAATAAGTAGGAAATTTCTCCTTTTTTTTAGTCGTCCATGTACCGGTATTTGGCCGGGACTGTGCCGTCAACTATTTTTATTCCTTCATGCTCCAGTATGAATTTCTTATAGTATCCATCGCTTGTTCCGGCGTATCCTCCAAGTGTCCAGTCTGCACGTACGGTTCTGTGACATGGTATTACCAGTGGAAATAGATTGTTGGATAAGACGTTTGCAACCGGCCTTGCACTTTTTGGTTTACCTATCAGCTGCGCTAATTTCTTGTAGGTTATTACTTTTCCATATGGAATTTCACTTTGTTTGGCAAGTACCTTCTTTTGAAATTCTGTCATGTCGGAAAAGTCGAATTTGTCTATGTTGAAAGTAACGTTTTTTCCGAGTATCACGTCCTTTATATCCGACATTAACCTAAATACTTCCTCGCTTGGAGATGTTTCCGTTATTACTCCGTGGAATGCTATTTGAGAATAGTTTTGTTTTCCCGTTGCACGATCCGGGAGTATGACCTGTTTTAGTAATTTGCTGTTGTCGTCCCATACAATACCTATTTCGCCTATTAAAGAGTTAAATCTTAGAAATTTAAGTATGCCTAAATTCAGCACCCCCCATTTTAATGATAAGACATCATAAGATAGTATTTAATATATTTAAAGTAAGATATAAAAGTTCCTCAAACACAAAAATATTACAAAAAATAAAAAAAGTATTAAAAAAAATCGATAAAAAAAATATAAAAATTCCATTGATAATAAAAAATGGGGTCACTGGGATTTGAACCCAGATCCTAGGATTTCTCTTGTCTCAGCACTCCAATTGATCATCATCGTTATGCCTCAGTGTGCGCACTTTCTTCAAAGACAACTGGAGTCCCAGATGATGCCTGGTTACACTATAACCCCAATCATGTAAAAAGATACTAAGACCAAATCATAGGACATAAATATATATGCAAAAAGTTATATTTAAATTTTTTTATAAAAAAAATAAAAAAAAGGAATGAAAAAAACTAAATGTTTTCATCCTCATCAAGAGCAACCCTCATAGTATCGGAATCCTGAGGCATATACCTCAAGAAATCATCAGCAGCCCTTCTGACATCGGAAGAACCAATAATATAACGGCCGGCAATAATAATATCGGCACCATTATCCAAAGCAGTGTTAACCTTCTCAGGAGTTACACCACCAGCAACGGCAATCAAACCTCTCTGACCTAACTTGGACTTAATATCCCTAATATTACCCCATTCGGATTGCTGCTCATTATCATTATCACTCATAGTCTCAGAATCAATATTCCTATGCAACAATACAATGCTAGGCTTTAACTTAAGCTCTTCAAGCTTAGCAGGAATATCCTTAACATTCATCATGTCAAGAATAGAATAAACACCCTGCTTAGTACACTCATGAATAGCCTTCTCAATAGACTCATTAGTACCTAAACCGGAAATAGCAACAGCATCAGCAGTCTCATCCGCAGCCATCTTAACCTCTACCCTTCCAACATCTAATGTTTTTAAATCAGCAATAATGAAAGCACCAGGCCTTTCCTCCCTGATTTTACTAATAATTTCCACACCAAACTTCTTAACAAGAGGAGTACCTGCTTCAATCAATATTCTTTCACGTTTAGGTAAATCTCTTATAATACTACGCATCTTATCTTCATTATCAAGATCCAATGCAACCTGCAAATAAGGAGGATTCCATAATTTCATAGCCTTGAACCCCATAATAGGATGAGTACCCCTATCCTTTTCAGCCAACACTTTATCAACAGAAGGATACTTGTCAAAAGCACGTTTAATCGCAAGCTTAGTAGCACCATAATTATACTGATAAATCTTACGATAATCCTCAGCAGAAGGATCAATAAACACGTTAACCATCAAAACAATATCCTCAACAACATCCCTGGGAATAATCTCCTCCTCAACAGCATCAGCAACAGCCCTGGCAACAGCAGTCTGAGCAGGACCAAAAATCTTACTAGCATCCTCCAAATTCTGAACAGTAACCTTAGGAATAATAAGTGTTGCAGGCTTCGTAGGCAAATTAGGTCTCACAACACTCAACAAAGGAGTATGACCAACAGACATATTCCCCATATTAGTTGCAAAAGCCGTACCTACAGGACCATTCTTATCCCCAATTATTAAATCAATATGAGCAAGTTCAGGCCCATTACCAATTAAAGCTTCTCCTATTTCATACATAAGTAAATCTCCATAAATTTTTGACAATGACCCATAGCAGATCATTAGATATTGGATAAATATAAATAAATTTTATTATAATAAAATATATGTAATTTTTAAATAATATAATTGCCTATAAAAAAAAGTAAAAAAAATAATAAAACACCACAAATAAAAATAATAAACAAAACAGAAAACAACAAAAAAGAGGAAAAAAGAAAAATGAAAATCGACACCCACATCCACAGCCAATACTCAAAAGACTCAATCACACCCCTAAAAGACATAATCAAATACAGCCAAAAAATAGGACTAAACGCAATAGCAATAACCGACCACGACGAAATAGAAGGAACAAGACAAATAAGAAAACTAGAACACGAAGGACTACTACTAATACCAGGAGAAGAAGTAAGCAGCACCAAAGGACACATCATAGCACTAGGAACAACAGACTACATAAAACCGCTCCAAACACCCGCAGAAACAATAGACCAAATACACGACAACGCAGGAATAGCAATATCCGCACACCCATACTGCTACTACAGAAGCGGACTAGGAGACATAGTAAGAAAACTAAACATAGACGCAATGGAAACCAAAAACTCAAGATACATACTCGGAATATCAAACTACCTTGCAAAACAGGTATCACAAAAAAACAACATCCCAGAAATAGGAGCAAGCGACGCACACTTCACAAAAGGAATAGGCAGATGCTACACAGAAATACCACAATCAGACAACATAGACGAAATACTAAAAAACATCAAAAAAGGAAAAAGCAAAGCACACGGAGAAAGAACACCAATGAACCTCATAATAAAGGAAGTAATAAGAAAAAAAGGAAGAAAAACAAAACCAAAAACACAAAACTAAACAAACAAAACCAGCCAAAACACATGACCACCAACAACAACAGGCACTAGAAGCCAATCCCCACCACTATTTTTCTCAACCAAAACAATAAAAACTGACCACTACTCTCCATACCTATCCCTAATCCACCTCACAACATCATCCTTCCTGGAAATAATCTCCCGAGTAGCCCTGTTAATCTCCTCAACACCACTATCAAAATCAGCGCCGCCAATAGAATCCACAACCTTCTTAACAGGAGTATAAGCAGCCTCCCTAAACTTAGGAACCAAAACATCAACACTACCATCAGACAACTCAATAGTAGTCCTGCCCGAATCATTAACAACACCAATCACATCCACGCCAACATTACACTCAGCCAACGAATCCAACACAACATCAACAACATCAGCCGAAGCAATAATCATCAACGAATCAATAGACACACCCAAAGGATCAATATCCAACTCCCTCAACATAGACAAAACCTTAGGATTAATAAGACCAAAAATCCTATCAGCAAACAAATGAATACCCAAAGACGTACTCCTATTAATCTCATTAGCATCACCAACAATACCACCATTAGTAATATCAGTCAAAGCATGAACACCATCAATAGAATTTAAAACACCAGCCGCCCTGATAAACTGAACATTCAAAGTCTCATCAATAACATCCAAAAAATTATTATAAATAGCAGTAGTAGTAATAGTACCACCACCAGAACCCTCAGTCATCAAAATAACATCACCAACCACAGCCTCACTACGAGCCCTGGGAACATCACACAAAGTGCCCACAGCACCAACAGCACCAACCAAACGATCACCCAAAACCATGTCACCACCAACACGAAGAGTACTGCCAGAAACAAGAGGAACGCCAGTCAACTCAGAAACAGCACAAATACCAGCAGTAAAATCCAAAATCTTAGAAACATCCCCATCATCAGCCAAATGAACATCACTAATCAAAGCAACAGGCTTAGCCCCCATAACACAAACATCACGAAGAGTAGCCCTAGCAGTATGAAAACCGGCCAAAAAAGGAAAATCCCCCAGCCTAGAATGAATACCATCAATAGCAGTAGTAACAAAACGAGAACCCTCATCAATCTCTACAACACCACCATCATCCTGACAAGAAGAATCAACAACAGCACCCACACCAGAATCACGGATAATCTCGGCAATCTTACTATGAACAAAAAAATCACCACTACCCCTAGAACCAACACCAAACTCGCCCATACAAACATTACTACGAGGATAACCTAACAAACCACCATCATCAAGACCACAAACAAGACTAACCTCATCAAAAACCGCCCTCGAAAGCCTCAAAGAATCAGAAACACTAATATCCTTATAAAAACGGATAATAGAACTAAGCCTCTCAACAATCTCATCCTCAGACTCACACTCACTAATACACTTCTTAACAAAATTCTCAATATCCATAAAAACCACACACAAAATAATACAAAAAAACAAAAAAGCATGACAACAACATATTATCACACAACACCAACAAAAACAACCCCAAAAAAACACTAAATCAAATCAACAAAATTCCTCAAAATACCAAGACCACACCTACCACTCTTCTCAGGATGAAACTGAAGAGCAAACAAATTATCCCTACCAACAGCAACAGGAACATCCCCACCATAATCACAATAAGCCGTAACAATATCATCACAAACAGGATCAACAAAATAAGAATGAACAAAATACATAAACCTACCATCAACCCCCTCAAGAATACTAACATCATTCAAAACAGTATCATTAACCCTAATCCGATTCCAGCCCATATGAGGAATCTTAAACGAATCATCCAAAACAAAACGACGACAAGAACCCTCAAAAAAGCCCAAACCATCAACGCCAACACTCTCCTCACTAGACTCAAACAACAACTGCAAACCCAAACAAATACCAAGCAAAGGCCTACCAGAACCAACATGATCCCCAATAACATCCACAAAAGGAGCCAAATTACTCATAGCAACACCAAAAGAACCAACACCAGGAATCACAAGAGCATCAGCATCAGCCAAAACCCCAACATCCGAAGAAACAGTAACATCAACACCAATACGCCTAAAAGCATTAAAAATACTACGTAAATTACCACTACCATAATCAACTACAACAACATCACTAATAATAACACAACCCAAAAAAAAATAGAAAAAAAAGAATTATCTGTCACCAGACGGAGTACGAGAATCATAAAAATCCTTAATCCGAATAGTATCATCCAAATCAGGAGTAGAAACCTCATGCAACACAGTATTCTCAATAGCAACAATCGTATGAGGAGTATTAGGCTCTATCCTAACCGTATCCTTAGCACCGAAAAACTCCTTACTATCCTCAAACTCAATATAACCCTTACCACTAACAATATACATAGTCTCATCCTTATTAGGATGATAATGGAAACTAGTCTGATAACCCTCCTTAATAAACAACTCCTTAGTCAAATACTTCTCAGTATAAATAAGAACCTTCTCATAACCCCAAGGCTTATCCTCCCTATTCTCATACTCCTCCTGAACCTGCTGCAACTCCTTACTAGTATCAACAGCCATCCAGAAAAGACCATTCTCCTTATAATAACCTAACTTCTTATCCTTAGCAAGCTCAGGGAAAATAGTTTTCTCAATATCACCCGTCTTATAATTACCAAAATCAAGCTTACCCTTAGAGAAATAAATACCACCATTAATATAATAATCAAGCAAAGGCTTCTCCTTAAAAGAAACAATCTTATCCCCACTAAGCTCAACAATACCATAAGGCGAAGTCATCTGAGTAATAAAAATAGTAAAATCAAACGGAGACTTCTCACCATCCTCAACCATCTTCTTAATACTCAAATCAGCAACAACATCCCCATTACGGATAACACACTGAACATCATCATCCATATACTCCATACCTAAACGAATAGCATTAAGAGTACCAAGAGGCTGCTCCTCACGAACATACTCCACATCAACGCCCATATAATTACTACCATAGCGTTCCTCAATCTTCTCGCCCAAAAATCCAGTTAAAAGAATTACTTTTGAAATACCTGCACTTTTAAAGTCAAATAACTGCTTATCCAAAATAGTATAATCTTCCTTAAGTTCAACCAATGGTTTAGGAACAGTCTCAGTAACTGGTCTAAGTCTTTTACCAAAACCACCGCATAAAATCATACCTACTGTCTCATTCATTTAAATCACTAAATCCTATTATAATTAAAAAAAATAATTTCCATTAAATAAATCTATACACTTACTAATAAATAAACATTCTCAAAAAAAAATAAAATTATAAAGTAGTAACAATACAACCATCCTTCTCAACAACAATAGTATGCTCAGTCTGAGCAACCATACCATCAGTCTTCTCCTTCAAAGCATTATACGGATAAATAGAACGAGACGACAACAAAGGACGCATAGCCCTATTCAAAGAATGCTCATCAAAACCATCCAACAAATGCCTCTGAGCAAAAGGAAAATAAGTGAAATCCTCACGAATCCTCTTCAACAACCTAGAAGCATCAGGCTGCCTCAAAGGACGAGTCCTCAAATAAGAATAAATAAAATGACTAGGAATATCATTAACCATCCCCACACCATTAGTAGCAAACGGCTCAATAGCAACATGATCCCCCTCCTTAAGAACAACAGAACTCTTCTCAGGATAATTAGGAATAGACAGCCCAGCATGCAAATTATACTGCTCCAAACTATGACCACTCAAATTAACAATAGGATTATAACCCATACTATTCATAGTCTCCTGAACAACACGGCCAATCTCCTCCAAACTAACCCCATCCCTAATGATACTAATAACATTATCCAAAGCACAACTAGAAGCATCCCTAATAGCATACCTCTCCTCAAGCTCATCCTCACTAACAACAGGATTACCATCATCAAGACGACCAGGCATCTTCAAAGGATTACCATCCTCATCAACAGGATCAACATTATCCCCCTCAATAATAACAGTAACCGCAGTATCAGAAACATAACCATCAACCTCAGCACCCAAATCAATCTTAACAATATCCCCCTCACAGAACACCGTATCATCATTAACAGGAGAAGTATAATGAGCAGCAATCTGATTTATCGAAACATTACAAGGAAAAGAAAGACCAGCACCCGTACTTTTAATCTCAGACTCAATCCAATCAACCAAATCAATAACTTTCATACCGGCAGTAGCTTTTTTAGCTGCTTGTTTACGAACTTTTGCTGCAATCTTCCCAGCTTTCTCATATTTTTCCAACATTTTATATCACTAATAAATATATTTATCAAACAAACTTAAATAATTAAACTAAATAAATAGATAACTTTATATAATAGTTATAACTTAAATATGTATAGCTCTTTAATGAGTAGATTTTTTTTAACGTATAGCGGGGTGGGGTAGTCTGGTGATCCCGCGGGGCTCATAACCCCGAGAGCCCTAGTTCAAATCTAGGCCCCGCTACTTTGAAGCAAAACAATATTATTGAAATGGTAAGCTAAAGCACAGTTTACGGTAAATCTTTTTTTTACTGAGGAAATTCCACACACCATATTGAAACATGATGCTCTTAATTGGCATACACTGAGAGGTGTGACACTGTCATAGAAACGGTACGATAGGCTATAATCAAGCGACGATAAATGATACGATTGGGTTGATTAGCTTAACATTAGTAATCGATGAAACGAACAATCCATGTGGTGCAAAAGTAAACATTGTAATTATACAAAGGTGACTTGCATAGATAAATACTGTGAAAAAACATGAAGTGGATTACTCTTAGCATACCATTTTAAAAAAAAACTATTTCTATAAAAAATATTACATCAAAATTATATTAAAAAAAAAGAAGTATGAAAAACTATTTATTCAATTTTTTTAGTTCTTCATCAATTTTGTCAACGCGTTCTTCTAAATCAGATACCCGATTATCGTTTGTTTCTTTATAAGTTACTAAATCTGATTTTAGAGTTTCATATTTCTCAAGAACAACATCTAAATCCTTATTAGTAGCAAGATCCCAGTCTTCGATTACTTGTTCACTTTGTTCATCAATGAATTGGGTTATCTTTTTTGACATTAAATCTGTTTTTGAAACATGATCTTCTTCATCATCTTGAACTCTATCTTTGAATTTGTCGCTGAATTCGTTCACTTTTTCTGTTAGGTTTGAAACATATTCTTCTTGTCCAACACGATGTGAAAAACCTGAAGCACGTTCATGAATATCCTGATAAACTGGATTATTAGTGGACTCCAAATAGTAGTATAATAAAATCAATATGGCTACAACTAAAATTATTATTGCCAAAGTAGTTGCAGGTTCCATTCAACCAACCCCTATTTATTTAACAAATCGTTAAGTTCTTTTTCTTTTTTGTCTAATTCTTCTGATAGTTTTAGTAACTTAACTAATTCATTTTTTGCTTCTAGCTGATCTACTCGTTCGTTGACTTGTGAACTTAATAAATCAACTTTTGCTGTGATTTGAGAAGTGTTTGCCCTGATTTGTTTTAATTTTTCCTGATCTTCTTCGGATAAATCTGCCATGTTTTCTTTTTTCTGTTTGTTGTCTAAGTCTTTTTCTACTATTTCTATTTTTTTAAGTTCAGCTTGCTTTTCTAGTAGTTTTATGTCGTTCTTTGACACGTTACTTTTTCGCCATTCTATTGCTATGACTATTACTGCTATTAAAAATATAACTGCGAGTATTAGTAAGAATATTTGATCTCCAGTAAAAATCATGTCCATGATTATCATCTCTAATTTTTTCTTATAAAACTAGTTTGTATATTATAAATAATATCTTTTATTATTATCTCCTTTTTTTTATTTGTATTGTAGGTTGTTTTGTATTATTATATTATTATTTAGAATTAATTAAATAAGAATAGTTACACATTATTATATAATGATATATGATAATTGTAAAATGTATTAATATTATGGGGGCATAATCATAAGTCAAACTAAAGTAATGATTTTATTAGGTAGTGCGTCTGATTATAAGGTTGCACAGAAGGCCGTTAATGTTTTTGAAGAAATGGATATTAACTATGATTTGCGTGTTGCGTCAGCTCATAGGACTCCGGAACGGTTGAAGGAAATTGTTAAGAATGAAACGGAGGGTGTGGAAGTTATTATTGCTATTGCTGGTTTAGCTGCTCATTTGCCGGGTGTTATTGCTTCTCATACTACTAAGCCTGTTATTGCTGTGCCTGTTGATGTTAAGTTGGGGGGTATTGATTCGTTGTTATCTTCTACTGAAATGCAGTTGGGTACGCCTGTTGCTACTATGGGTGTTGATAGGGGTGATAATGCTGCTTGGTTGGCTTGTCAGATAATTGCTTGTAATGATGATGAATTGAAAAGTACGTTGAAGGAGAAGCGTTTAGCTTATAATGCTAAAATTCAGAAGTCTGAAGATGAGTTAATTGAGAAGATTGCTGGTAAGAATTATAGAAAAACTGATGCTTGTGTTTCTAGTGTGGATTTGGATGATTCTTCTTTGAAGCTTAATCCTGATACGAGGGTTTTAATTATTTCGGGTAATTATTCGAATATGGAGATTGTGAGGAAGATTATTCAGACTTTGGATACTTTGAAGATTAAGAGTGAGTATAAGGTTGTTTCTGCTACTAGAAATCCTGATGAGTTGGAAAAATTGATTGGTGATGTTGATGATAACTTGGATATGTATATTACTGTATCTAGTTTGTCTACGATTTTAACTGGTGTTATTGTTTCTCATACTACTAAACCGGTTATTGGTGTTCCTTGTGTTACCAGGCTTTTTGGTATTGATTCTCTTCTTAGTATGATTGAGATGCCGCCTGGGGTTCCTACTGCTACTATGGGTTTGGATGCTGGTGAAAATGCTGCGTTGTTTGTTGGTAGGATTTTTGCTATTTATGATGAGAATATTAGAAATGAATTGGTGAAGTTTATGAAAACTTTGCATAAGAATGTTTATTATGAGTAGGGGTGGTGTGTTTTGTCACGTTTAATTGAAGAGTTTGATGATGATATTATTGAGATAGATGATGAAGTTTCAACTGAGTATGAGATTACCTCAATTTTGAAGAAGCATCCTCATGATACTTTAATATTTACTAATATTAGGGGTTGTGATATGAATATTGTTTCGGGTATTTGTAATACTAGGGATAAGATTGCTAGGAGTATTGGAACTAGTGTTGATAAAATTACTGAAAATATTATTGATGCTACTAATAATCCTACTGCTATTGAAAGGGTTTTTAATTTTGATGAGGTTTTTTCTAATAGTGAGGATGCTGATTTAAGTAAGTTGCCTATTTTGAAGCATTATCCTAAGGATAAGGGTAAGTATATTACTGCCGGTATTGTTATTGCTAAGGATCCTGATTCTGGTTTGGTTAATGCGTCTATTCATAGGATGTTGGTTCATTCTGATACTGAGTTGGGTATTAGGATTGTTCCTAGACATTTGTATACTTATTATAAGAGGGCTGAGGAACTTGGTCGGCCTTTGGAGGTTGCGATTGCTATTGGTTTGAGTCCTTCCACGTTGCTTGCTAGTACTACCAGTATTCCTATTAGTGAAAATGAGTTGGAAGTGGCTAATACGTTTAAGAATGGTAGTTTGTCTTTAGTTAGGTGTGAGAGTGTGGATATTGAAGCTCCTGATTGTGAAATTTTGCTTGAGGGTAAGATTTTGCCTAATGAAAGAAGGAGTGAGGGTCCTTTTGTTGACTTGACGGATACTTATGATAAGGTTAGGGATGAGCCTGTTATCAGTTTAACCAGGATGCATTATAAGGATGATCCTTTTTATCATGCTATTCTTCCTGCGGGTAATGAGCATAAGTTGCTTCAGGGATTGCCTCAGGAGCCTCGTATTTTTAATAGTGTGAAGAATACTTTGCCTACTGTTAGGAATGTTGTTTTGACTGAGGGTGGTTGTTGTTGGTTACATGCCGTGGTTTCTATTAAGAAACAGACTGAGGGTGATGCTAAGAATGTTATGATGGCTGCTTTATCTGCTCATCCTTCTTTAAAACATTGTGTGGTTGTTGATGAGGATATTGACATTTTTGATCCTGTTGATGTTGAGTATGCTGTTGCTACGCGTGTGAAGGGTGATGATGATATTTTCATTATTCCTAAGGCTAGGGGTTCTTCATTGGATCCTGTTGCCGAGATTGATGGTACTACTACTAAGATTGGCGTAGATGCTACTAAGAGTTTCCATAATCTTGATGATTATGAAAGGGTTAGTTTTACTCTTAATGATTAAAAATAGATGTTGTCTAGACGTTTTTGCAAGGTTTTTACACTTGCAATGTACGTCTAGATTTTTTTTTAAATTATTTTTTTTCGAAAAAACAACTTATTAAAAAAACTTCTCTATAATAATAGAGTGTGATGGACTTCAATTTTCATGATTCTTAGTTAATTGCCATGGCTTTCTTTCTAAGCTATCCCCCAGGTCCACTGGGTTTATTAGCTGCTAACTGATTTCGCGGGGCGTGGACTTCTTTTTTTTCAAGATTCTGTGTCGGTTGACAAAGCTATCTCCCGGGTCCCCCGGGTTCATTGTTGATTTTTTTTATGGAATGATTTGTTTTGAATTCTTATGGTTTATTGATTGTCGACTAATGCCTTGTTTAGTATGTTTTTTGCGGCATTAATGTCTCTATCATGTATTTGTTTGCATTTGGGACATTCCCATGTTCTTACGTCTATGGTTATGTCTTGGTTTTTGAATCCGCAATCATTACATAGTTTTGTTGAAGGAAATCTGGTGTTTACTTGAATAAATGTTTTACCGTATAGTTGGCATTTGTACTTTATCATGTATATTAGTTTATGCCAGTTGGCCTGAAAGATGCTTTTTCTGAATCGTTTGTCTTTTAACATGTTTATTATGTCCAGGTTTTCCATTGCAATTACATCATATTCTTTTACTATTTTTGTTGTTATCTTATGGAAGTAATCGTTTATTATGTTTTTTCTATGTATGTGTTCGTTGTTTATTTTTCTTATGATTTCATTGTATTTTCTGCTGTTTTTCTGTTTTGTTGACAGTTGTTGTTTTAGTGTGTTGAGTTTGTTGTTTGATTCTGAAATGTTGGGAGGATCATACTTTTTTCCGTTTGACAGTATTAGTAGGTGGTTTAGACCGAGGTCTATTCCTATTTTTTTTCCTGTTTTTGGAAAGTGTTTTATGTTGTCTGACCTTATTGTGATTAATATGTACCATTTCATATTCTGATATATAACTCGGTATGAAATCACTCTGTTGTATTCGATTGTTCTTCCATGGTATAGTTTTAGTTTTCCATATTTTTCTAAGTGTAGATTATTTCCTTTTAGTTTTATGTTTTTGTTGTTTTTTAGTAGAAATGATTTGACTCTTGTCTTTTCGTTTTTGGCTTTTAAATTGTTGGGATTTTTGTTTATTTTTATTGCCTGAATTATGCTATTGGTTATATCGTTTATTGTTGAATTTTCTAGTTTTGATATGGAACTGTATGTTTTTTTGTTTTGTTCGCATAACTTTTTGAAATATTCTTTTAGGTTGTTTGGAATTTTCCTGTTTTTGTAATCGATTTTGTATTGTCTTAATAATTCGTTGTATAGGTATTGACAGGCTTCTAGTGTCATTTCGAAGTATTTGCTTTGTTTTGTTTTTGGATATATTCTACATTTATGTGTTAATGGATGGTAAGTCATTATTTATTTTTTTATTTCCTCCGTTCTGAAAATTTTTGTATTTTTTCAGTTTTGTATAACATGAAAGTATTTTTATTATATATTTTTGAGAGAGATTTATATATTTTTGAATATTGTTTAATACTTTTCATGTTACAGTTATTATTTTATAATGTGTAGTATTTAAAGGTTCATGTTATTTTTGTAAATTTTTTAAAAAAAGTGATAAATTATTGGGTATTGTTTAAATATTTTTAATGATTAATAAAAAAAGTATAAGGAATTAAAAATTTATGTTTAAAAATCCAGTATAATATGAATCTTTAACAAATAAATTCGTTGAATTGATATCATTTTCTTCAAGTATTATTTTAATGGATGTGGTATGATATGAAGAATTGTATACTAATCCCTTACTTGACTCGTTTAACTTTAGGTCTTTCATGCTGACGTTGTTGACGTTTATGGTATAGGTACCGTTTTCAACTATTCCCACTGATTGGGAGACCTTTGTGTCGTTTACGTAAACGTTCAATGTTTTGGAAGGATGGGCTTCGGTTAGTATCTGTGAGAGAATGCTGACGTTTGTCGCATTGATAATTTCAAGTTTTGTCTGGTTTCCATCCGCTTCAATATTAGGTATGTCGTCGTTATGAATATTATGTACCAGGTAACACTTATCGAATACGCTTCTTAAATCCCTGTCTCTTATTACTTCATCCACCTTAAGCTGCAGTTCTTGTCTAACAGTTTCTGGTGCCCTTATCAGGTCGTTTTCATTGTTAACTACCTGTTCTAGCTGGTATCGTTCGCCGCCTATGTAAATAAAATCGCCATACTGTGCATGCAGTGTGTTTAGTGCCGAGTTCGGAAGCCTTATCAGGTTAGGTTCGTTTTCCAGAGCACTTTCTATGGTGTACGGTCCCCTTACGTCAACACTGCTTCTTGGTTGTGGAGATGTGGAGATAACCAGGTTTTTAGTTGTTGGTTCTATGGAAATTTCATTGGATGATATTGAAACCGAACCCAGCAACGAGGTAACTATCGCCAATATGATGATTATGGATATCACTACCGGAAAATGCATATGTATAAAGGACCTGAAAATCTGCAGGGTAGGAATTTTAGTCTGATTATACACCTTGAATGACTTCTTAATTATTTTATACAGGTAATAGACCGATATTATCAAACCTATTAATATGGTAATTGCGGATAAAATTGGTCCCATGTATTTTATGAAAAACAGTCCGAATATTCCGAATGTAAGAATAGACAGACCCATTATTTCCATTCTTATGGCATTACCCAGATCATCCACCATGGTTAACCTACCATAGCTTATGGCACGGTCGACAATTGTTCTGACAACCTCGTTTGCCATGATATTTAATTCCTGTAATGTTGACATTTCATGGACAATGTTTCCGATATCCACTTCCTGAATTCTCATACCCTGGGCGTCGGCATCTAAAACTATACCTATGTCAACCCCATAGTCATGTTCCAAATCAATGCGGTCCAGGAAACTTTTTATGGATGCAAACTGTCCACTTAAGGGTTGATCAAAGTTTAGTTCCGGGAAGAAAAATTGAAGTAATGGTTTTGCCGTTAGTTCCGTTACCCTGCCTGCTTCACGTTTAAACTTTGTTTTGGTAATGTCTGCTTCTCCATCAAGAATTGGCTTGATTATGGCTTCTATCTGGTATTGGTTTATCTCGGATAAATCTGCATCCAAAAACAGTACAATATCGTTGGTAACCCTTTTTAGTCCTGTTTTCATTGCGGAACCTTTACCTTTATTGTTTAAATGTTTAAGTAATATTACGTCATCGCATTCTGATACGAGATTGTAGGTGTTATCCTGCGATCCGTCATCAACAACTATTATCTCATTTATAGAAGCTACTTTTTTAACCGTGTTTATCACGTGGATAATGGATTTTTCCTCATTAAATGCTGGGATTACAACACTTACATTCTTATCCAATTTGATATTTTGGTTTTTGAAAAAAAGTAGAGATGCTATGATTAGCATTATTACTGGCAATGTTTGTAACATGAAATCTCCCATAATAAATTATTCGAATTCTTTATTAATAATAAGGTATATCTCTGGTTATATAAATTTTTTATTTAATTGGAAGTGGTGGTTAAGAGGTATGATTATATTTTTATGAATGAGGAGGGAATTATTGAAATTGGATAATTTTTGATTTTGCATTGCGTGTGGCGTTGATTATCGTGGTATATTGCTTAAAAGTATTACGATGTGTTTTAGATGATAATAATTTCTCAGATATTAAGAAAAGGATTTTGACCATAAAGTATAAAAAGGATAAGGAATATAACATTATAATAGTAACATATGTTATGGGCCTGTAGCCTAGCCTGGATAGGGCGCTGGACTTCTAATCCAGAGACCGTGGGTTCAATTCCCACCAGGTCCGTATATTTTACTAAAGACTATTTTTAGATATTATTTTTGAAAATTAATGATTTTAATAGAATTTATATATGGGTTTGTAGCCTAGCCTGGATAGGGCATCAGACTCCTAATCTGAAGATCGGGGGTTCGAATCCCCCCAAATCCGTATTTATAATATGTTGAAAGAATAAGTATTTTCATAAAATAAGTGATTTTAAATTGATATATAAATAAATAATTGTTTTTGATTAAAAAAAAAGTAAATTGTGATTAGAACATAATTATTCTATAGAACGTCCTAATATTTCACCGACTAAAGTCACTATAATCATTCCGACTATAATAACTGCTATTATTGGTACATAATCCATAATATTACCTCATAATTACTTGCAATACTTAATTAATTTATGTTATAATATATGATTAAAATAGTATATATTTTTTTTTAAAATTAAATAAGATTATATTATTAAATGAAAAAAAGGTTTGTGAGATTAAGATCTCATACCATTTTATCAAAAATAGACTTCATTTGTCTTAATCGTCTTATATTTATCTGTTGCTACTCCAAATAATTATTCAGTATCTAATACACCGTTTTCTGGAAGTCCCGGTTGTGGTGTTTCTTGTGTGTATACGCTTAGATCTGAAGCTACATATGTCCATTGAGAGAAGTCGTTTTTAGGAACGTAGAATTTTCCTGCGTAAGTGTTGTTCTCCCTGTAATATGCTGGAATAACATAATTGTCCTCTTGAACTTCAATACCGTCCCAGTCTAACATTAGTATGTTTGAGTCATAACTTGATCCAACAACTGATTCTATTTTTTGTCTAATGTCATCGGTTAATGATGATGTGTCTGTTGTTGTTCCAGTTTGAGCGTTGTTAGCACCATCGTTATTGGCGTTCTGGGATGAACCGGAAGATGCATCGGTACCTGTTGCAGAACCTGAGTTTCCATCGGAAGCTGCATTTCCTGCTGAATTTGAGCCACCGTTTGATGCGGATGCACTATCGGAAGCCGCATTTGCGTTGGAGTCTGAACCAGCTTGTGAAGAGCTTCCTGAAGAGCTGGCTGTAGGAACGGTTATTCCATTGTCAGCATCAACCAATGAGCTTCTTCTATTTGTTTGTCCTGCTTGTACTGATTGAGATTGAGCATCGGCCTGATTTTGGGCATCGGCCTGTGCTTGTGCCTGCGCATCTTTTTCCTGTTGTGCTTGGGCAGCTTTTTGTGCATCAGCCTGTGCCTGTGCATCTGCCTGTGCCTGTGCATCATCTGCAGTTTCAGGTGCTGTTAAGACCTCGGTAACTGGTGATTCTTCTGTTTCTACACTTGCAAGAGGATTTAATATGTCTTCTCCTGAGTTTATTTGGTAGGTAGCTGCTACGATTCCTATAAGAGCTACTATTAAGACGGACAATATTATTTTTTTATCCATCATTTCACCTTAGTATATTCGTTAGCAGTAACACTACAATATTAAGTATTGTTATTACTTAACATTTTATATATAATATTATTTGTTTATCTGTAGTATATAAGATTTTTTAATCTTTTATATGATATTCAGGTATTGCTTTTGTCTTGGTAATGTCTGTGATTATCGTTCTTGTTTTTCGTTTTTCGGGGTTTTCTACCTGGTTTAATAGTTCTTCTGCGTATGTGAGGGCATTTTTGTATTTTGTTATTGCTGTTTTTAGGTCTTCTATTGCTTTTTTATCCCCCATGTATAGTCTTTCTTCTATGTTGAACAGTTCTGTGAATTCTTCTCCCATCATGTGCATGTTTATTGAATCGGGTTTTATGAATATTTTTATTTCTATGTCCTGTGCTATTTCATAGTATTTTCTTGGTCTTCCCCTATCGATTTTTTGGAATGACGGGTAGATTAAGCCTAGATCTTCCATGGCTTTTAGATGTCCGATTATTGCTTTTTGTCCGACATTTAATTCTTGTGAAATTTGACTTACAAAGCATGGTTCTTCGGTTAATAATCCTAATATTTCTCTTCTGGTTTTACATCCGATTACGTCTAGTATAGCCTCTAAGTCCATGTTATCACCTTGGTTTTTTTATTTGTATTAGCCTATATAATATTATATTATCACCTATTATATAAATATAACCTTAGGTTACTAAAAGACCGTTAAGTATATATACTTTAATAATTAATCTATAATTAACAAAAAATACTTTTATAACTTGGGGTTACTATAATAGTTAAAGCCCTTAAAACAAGTAAAATATTATAACAGAAATAAGGGTGAATAAATGAAAGATGAAAAGAAAATAGAAAAGGAAGATATGGAAGAACAGGAAATCGGCAAAGAAAAAACACAGGAAGAAACAGAAGACGTTCAAAAAGAAGAACAGACAGAAGACGTACAGGAAGAAACATCAGAAGACATCATTAAACAGCAGGAAGAAACAATATCCCAGTACAAGGATAAAATGCAGAGAATGCAGGCAGACTTCGAAAACTATAAGAAACGTTCGGAAAAAGAAAAAAGCGAATTCGTCAAATATGCCAATGAAGGTTTAATACTTAAGGTACTGGAGGCATATGAAGATCTCGAAAGAGCGCTCGAAGTCAAAGAAGACAAAAATCTAAGAGAAGGAGTAGAATTAATATACAAAAAAATGACAAAAATCTTAGAGGATGAAGGTGTAGAAGAAATAGAAACAGAACACCAAAAATTTGACCCATATAAACACGAAGCTCTAATGACCGAAAACAATGAAGACTACGAAAATAATGAAATCATACAGGATCTTCAAAAAGGTTATACATTAAACTCAAAAGTTATCAGATACTCTAAAGTTAAAGTATGCAAAAAATAATTACGATAATAATATAATTAAAGAAAACGATATAAGGTGATATTTATGGCAGAAGAAAAAGTAATAGGAATAGACTTAGGAACAAGTAACTCAGCTGCAGCTGCATTAATCGGTGGAAAACCAACAATCATCCCAAGTGCAGAAGGAGCAACACAATACGGAAAATCTTTCCCAAGTTACGTTGCATTCACAGATGACGGAGAAGTGTTAGTTGGAGAACCGGCAAGAAGACAGGCAGTAACTAACCCTGAAAACACAATCAGTGCAATTAAAAGACACATGGGATCAGACTATAAGGTAAACATCAAAGGAAAAGATTACACTCCACAAGAAATTTCAGCATTAATCCTACAGAAAATTAAAAAAGATGCAGAAACATTCCTCGGAGAACCAGTACAAAAAGCTGTAATTACAGTTCCGGCCTACTTTGATGACAACCAAAGAACAGCAACCAAAGATGCAGGTAAAATTGCAGGACTGGAAGTTCTAAGATTAGTAAACGAACCTACAGCAGCAAGTTTAGCATACGGTTTAGATAAAAGTGACGAAGAAGACGTGAACATCCTAGTATTCGACCTTGGTGGAGGAACGTTAGACGTTACCATAATGGAATTCGGAGACGGTATCTTTGAAGTAAAATCAACAAGCGGTGACACCAACCTTGGTGGAACAGACATGGACACAGCTTTAATGAAATACCTGGCAGAAGAATTCAAAAAAGAAAATGGCGTTGATTTATTAAATGATGACCAGGCAGCTCAAAGATTAAGAGAAGCAGCAGAAAAAGCAAAAATCGAATTGTCAACAACATTAACCACAGACATCAACTTACCATTCATTACAGCAACACAAGCAGGACCATTACACTTGAACATGTCCCTATCAAGAGCAAAACTTGAAGAACTTGTAGACCCTATTGTTCAAAAATGTGGATCACCTATTAAACAGGCAATCAGTGACGCAAAAATGGGTAATGGTGACATTGATAAAATCATTTTAGTAGGTGGACCTACAAGAATGCCAGTAATCCAGAAATATGTGGAAGACTACGTCGGCCAAAAAGTAGAACGTGGAATCGACCCTATGGAATGTGTAGCAAGTGGAGCATCCATTCAGGGAGGAGTTTTAGCCGGAGAAATCGATGACCTTGTATTATTGGACGTTACCCCATTATCCTTAGGTATTGAAACCATGGGTGGAGTAGCAACAAAACTCATCGAAAGAAACACAACCATCCCTACCAAGAAAAGTCAAATATTCACAACCGCAGCAGACGGTCAAACCAGTGTAGACATTCACGTAGTTCAAGGTGAAAGACCAATGGCCAATGACAACACTACACTCGGCAGATTCCAACTTGTAGGCATTCCTTCAGCACCTAGAGGAACACCACAAATTGAAGTAACCTTTGACATAGATGCAAACGGTATTATCAACGTATCCGCAAAGGATAAAGGTACCGGAAAAGAACAACAAATCACAATCACTTCAAGTAACAAATTGTCCGATGAAGAAATTGAACAAAAAGTTAAAGAAGCAGAAGCACATGCTGAAGAAGATAAAAAACGTCAACAGGAAATTGAAATCAGAAACACTGCAGATAGTTTAGTTTACACCACCGACAAAACCTTAGAGGAACTAAAAGAACAATTATCCGAGGATAAGCAAAAACTTCTAAAAGATCAGCAGGCAGAACTTAAAGATGCTATAGAAAAAGATGACATTGATTTAATCAAAGAAAAATCAGATCAGTTAGATAAAACAATCCAGGAAATTGGAGCAGAAATTTATCAGCAGGCAGCACAGGCAGCACAAGCTCAACAGGAAGCTGAACAAGCAGCAGGCAACGCAAATCAACAAGCCAAAGATGATGATGACAGCATCGATGTTGACTTTGAAAAAAAATAGGTAAATACTAATTAGCTACAAACCCATATATAAGTATATTACTTTATACATTAATTGTTAAGACCCTATGCTTGGACTTATATTAGTTAAGGATGGACTCCTTAGCTAATTTTTTTTTATCTGAAAACTAATAATTAAAAAAGGGAAATGAAATGGCAGATAAACGAGATTATTATGAAGTTTTGGGCGTTGATAAGAACGCTGACAAAAAAACTATTAAGAAAGCTTACAGAAAGCTTGCTATGAAATATCATCCGGATGTCAATAAAGATGATCCTGAAGCCGAGGAAAAATTCAAGGAATTAAGTGAGGCTTATGGTGTTTTATCTGACGATGATAAAAGACAAAGATACGATCAATTTGGACATGCGGGTATGGAAGGATTTAGTCAAGAGGACATATTCAACAATATAAACTTTGAAGACATATTCAGAGGTTTCTCCTTTGGTGGAAGTCAAGGTGGTTTTGGAAGCATTTTTGAAGACTTGTTTGGTGGCGGATTTGGTGGTTCACCTAGAAACGCTTATGCAGGCCATGACCTTGTACAAAGCATAGAGGTTACACTGGAGGAAGTTGCTAGCGGAGTTACAAAGGATATTGATGTTAGACACCAGAAAGCCTGTCCTCACTGTAATGGAAGTAGGGCAGAACCTGGAAGCAATGTTACTACTTGTAGCAACTGTAATGGTTCAGGTCAGGTACGTCAAGTTCAAAACACGCCTTTAGGACAGTTTTCAACCGTATCTGCATGTCCACAGTGTAATGGTGAAGGAAAGATTATTGACACTCCTTGTAGTGAATGTAAGGGTAGGGGTTTAACTACAACTACCAACAAGATTTCCATACCCATACCTGCCGGTGTTGAAACAGGCAGCAAACTCAGGGTTTCCGGAGAGGGTGATGATGGTATAAACGGCGCTCCTGCAGGAGACCTATACATCACAATCAAGGTTTTACCTCATGACTTGTTTAGACGTGACGGTCAACATTTATACTATGAACTGCCTATCAGTTACGTTCAGGCCTGTCTTGGTTCGGAAGTTGAAGTGCCTACCATTGACGGCAGCAGCGCTACCGTAAAAATTCCTGCAGGTACGCAGAGCGGAACAACATTTAAGCTTAGAGGAGAGGGTATTAAGCACGTTAATTGGTCTGGAAAGGGTAATTTATACGTTAAAACCCACGTGGTTGTTCCTAAGAAATTGTCCGACAAGCAGAAAGAGGTTCTGGAAGAATTTGCCAGCATTAGTGGTGAAGAAATTTCTCACGTGAAACAGGGCTTCTTTGACAAGGTTAAGGAATCCTTGAAATAATGCCCTACTACCAATTCCCCCTTTTTTTAATTTTATTTACTTTATGATGTGATTCCTATGATTATTAAGGATGATGATGTTTTTATTGACGTTGTTGTTGAGAATGTTAAGTTTTCCCATCTAAGTCTCAGAAACGTTGAAGAACTCTTATCAGAATATAAAAATATTGATTTAAATCCCAAAGAAATGATGGACATTCCAAATTGTTTTGCTTATTTTAGTGGCGATAATGATAATAATGAATTTACTTGTAAAATTTATAAAACTATGTTTGGATTAGATACATGGATTATGTTAATGAAGGATAATTGTGAAGGTTATGCATTGTATGAAAATCCCGAAAGTCATGAATATGAACTTGCATGGTATCATAGAACACTCGAAGAACCTCTCAGTGAAGATGAAGAAAAGAAAATGATTACCTGTTACGTGCCGGGTAGAAATAATTAAAAAAGATGAACAACTTAAATTAATATAATAAAATACGATGGTGATTAATAAAATGGCATACGATGCAGAAGTATTAGTTGTTGGATGTGGAAATGTTTTATTTAAAGATGATGGATTTGGTCCGGCAGCTATAAACAAACTCGAGGAACAGTTAGAAGAAAAGCCTTTACCATCCAATACCATGACTATTGATGCTGGTACAAGTGCTCCTCATTATATATTCTCATTACCAAACCCAATGTGGAAAAAAATCATTATACTTGATATTGCAGATTTCGGTGGAAAACCTGGAGATATTAAAATATTGGACAAAGAGGAAGTACCTCAAGGCAAATATCAGGACCCTCATTCAGTATCCGTACAGGATCCATTGGATGAATTGGAAGAAGTTGAAATTGTAATAATTGCATGTCAACCAGAAAAGGTATCTTCACCATTTGTTGAATATGGATTATCAGAAAGTGTTGAAGAAGCAATTCCTAAGGCACTTGACATTGTTTATGATGAAGTTAAAATATAACTTCACAAAAAAAACTCTTTTTTTTATACGTAATTAACGTGACCGTATTGTCCCCCACGACCTGGAATAATGTCCAGACTGTTGTTTCTATACGATTTTATAATATTTGCCAGTTTTTTGTCGATAACTGCTATTTCTTCTATCGGCGTGCTGATTAATACGTTTATTTCGTTTGAAAATTTTTGAATTAGGTTATCATACCTTGTTTGAACGTATTTTGTTGACACTCCCTTGTCGTGTACCGCACTTAAAAGTTCTGCTAAAGGAAGAATATACCGGTATGGCGGCCTGTTTTTTGGATGTTTTCCCTCAGGCATATTTGCCAGTTCATCTATTCGAGACTTTACTCCCTTTTTTATTTGTCCCCCACAAGTGCATTTCATATTGTTTTTCATAGCCGATTTAATGTCATAGAGCTTATAGCACTTTATGCAACCTGTTTCATGATATTTTCCCATACGGGGGTTGTAGCCATAGTTTTCCACTATTGAATTGTTTCTGATGGCATTTCTTAATTCGTTGAATGACAGTTTTTTTAATTCTATCCTGTTAAATTCCCTTCCAATTCTGTGAGGCCATGGAGAATGTGAATCCGAGTTTGTTAAATAGGTGTAATCATGTAGTTGTTCTATGGTGTCGGCAAGTATCGTGTCACTTGACAATCCAAGTTCCACAAAGTCCACCTTTTGACCATAGCAATCGGTTATTGAATCGTATGACTTGAATATTCCCGTCCATGGCGTGAAAATATGTGCTGGTCCTATCATACAATCGTAACTTCTTGCAATGTCCGCTATTTCTGCGCCACTCATCCTTACCTTAGGTCTTCCATCCGCATCCATATTTTTTACCGTGAATTCATCCCTCATCTGCCATGCAACTTCGATGGAAGGTATGATGAGTAAGTGATGGATTCTCTGGTTATCCTCCACTTCATTGGTGATTATGAAATTTGTGGATATGTTATCGTTTCCTGTCGTGTATATTCCCGTGTCATTTATGGGTGTCAGTTGTTGTTCCAGTTGTTCAAGCCATCCGGAATGAAATGCGTCGCCTGTTGCAAGAAGATCCAATCCTTTTTTCATGGCTTCTCTGGCCATGATGTCGGGGTTCATATTCTTGCTTGTTGCCATGGAATATTTGCTGTGTACATGTAAATCTGCATTAATAATCATATTATCACGAAAAAATAGTAAAGTGTGGAGGTTATGGTGGTGGACGTTTTATCCGATGTAATGTAAATCGTCCTGATTTTGAACTTGCTGATCCATTACGTATGGTGGTAATTTTTGTGATGCTTCAATTTTCTGGTTTAGTAATTCGATTTGTTCTTCAATTTCATCCAGAGGAATTGTGAAATTTAATAATTCAAACAAGACAAGCAATACTGCTTTTGCTGCACTTGCATCTACAAAGAATCCCGGTGTTTCTCCCATTAAACATGTGGCAGGTATGTTTCTTTCTTCGGCGTAGTATAATAATAATCCTGAAGCTCCAAGTATTGCTCCCCCATCGTCTTTTCTTACAGATGTGTTGTTTAGTGCAAGTACGTCGTCAAGTGATTCCGAATTGTTTGCTGCAACAAAAACCCTGTTTTCCTGTATTAACTCTCCGGTACCTAGTCCTCCTAGTGTAAAGATTTTCTTTGCCTGCCAATCTTCAAAGTAGTCTATTAGGACTTTGCAGATTTCTGTTTGTCCTTCAAAATCAGAACCTTGAGTATTTCCTGTGAGTAATATTAAATCTAGTTTATTTTCGCCAAAGTCTTTTAGGTAATAGAATTCGTTTTTCATATGTTCTATTAATCCGTTTTCTTTCATGGTTACTTGAGGTGGGAAATAATCTGATTTTAATTCTGCAAATTTTTCTGCATCGGCCTGTTTGATTATCTGATCAACTACGAATTTTCCTACAAAACCTATTCCCGGTAATCCTTCCAGGATTATTGGATCTTTTAAATCTACGTCTACAATTTCTTTTATTATGTTTTCTCTTGTCATATTATTTCTCACCTTGTTCTTGTTGTTTTTTCAGGATTCTCCTGTATTTTCCGTATTTATCCTGTGGAGAATATCTGGCTGGAAAGATTACTCCAGTTTTTTCATTACAGTCTGGACATATATCTTGTAATGTGTATTCTTTACACTTGTTGCAACGTTTCATCTGAAATTTCATATTATTATATTTAATTATATTTTACTTAAATTTTGTACTATTTTAAGGCAAGTTACACTTGCAATGTATGTCTAAATTTTTATATATTATTTGAATTGGGACATGAATTCTTCAAGTTCATCATTAATCTTATTTAACTGACTTGAACCTATGTGTCCAATATAGGAATTATAGATTACCAGTTTGGAATCCTTGATTAATCCACTCATTGGTATTGCATCCAATTCTGGCGGGAAGTACTGGTCTTCGTATATGGCAACTATTAATGTTGGTACACTTATTCCGGATACCTTATCCGATAGGTCATAGTTTATTGATGCCCTGTTTCTATAGTAAGCATCATAGACATTTTCTTCGGAATCCTCAAGTGCAAATTCATCCATGAAGCTATTTATTTCATCCTTGGATAAGTCCATATAGTATTGTCTTGATAATCCAAATGAGTACATTGCCTTACTTGATAGTTTAAGTGAACGTTTCATTTGCTTATCCGGATTGTTGAAGTCAGGGTCTGATTCTATTATGTCGTTCATTAGTTTTCCCAGAATATAATTTTGTCCTCCCACCTTATAGCTGCTGACAAGGGATATTACAAAACCGATGTCGTCAGGATACTTTGAAGCCCAGGTTAACGCTTCAAATCCGCCCATTGAATTACCGATTAGTCCTAGGGGCTTTTCTATTTTAAGTGCCTTCTTTAAGAACTTTTTGTTGAAGTTCACCATGTCCAATACGGTGTATTCAGGGTAGTTATTGAATAATTGGGATGTGCTTGGACTGCTGGATCCTGGAGTTCCAAGTGTGGATAAGGATACGAAGAAAAATTTCTCTGTGTCAAATGCCAATTTTTCACCTACGGCTTCGGAAATTCTTTTGATTGAAGCGTAATTTCCGCTTGTTCCATGGAAATATATTATTGCATTTGTTATGTTTCCGTTATCATCATAAACTGGTGTTCCAAGTGTTAAGTATTCTACTGTTAAATTATTTAATGTTGTTCCGTTTATAAAAGTAAAAGTGTCTAATGTATAATATTCTGGATTAATAGATTCTATTTGCATAAAAAGATTCCTCAAAAATAGTTGATAGATTAAATTTTTTAAAAAAAGAGTATATTTAGAAATGATGATTAGTCATCTAATTCACGATGGAAACTACCTTCCCCATCATTTTCTTCAATCATTTCTATACATTTTTCAGCTGATTCTCTTAATATTTTCTCAGCTGTTGGGTAATCTTGTGCTGTTACCATCACTCTGTATTTAGGTGCTCCTACACATTGAACTTCAACATTCTTTGATTCTATAGATTCTAAAGCTTCTATGATTATTTCCACACCATTTGGTTTATATGAGGTTATGTCTACATAACCGGTGATTTGCACTTCTGGAGTTGAAATATTTTTCTTAGCTACATCAGTTATTATTTTTGCCCATTCTTCATCGACATCTATTGCTAATAAAACTTCTTCACCCTCATCAGACGCTAATTCAAATCCTTCATATAAATCTCCGAATTCTTCCATTATTAGATATCCTACTTCTTCGTAAGCTTCATCTAATGTTTTGTTTATAGATTTGGCGGAAATTTCTAATAATTTTTCAGCTTTTTGTTCTATTTTCCATTGTTGAATTCTGCGGGTTCTTTGATCTTCTCTAATACGTTTTAATGAAGCATCAACATGACCTTTTTTAGGATTTACTCTAAGTACACGTGCTACAATTTTTTGGTTTTCTCTCACATAATCTCTTATATTTTTTACCCAACCTGAAGATACTTCGGAAATGTGAATGAAAGCTTCTTTTCCTTCATATTCTTCTAATTTTGCAAATGCACCGTAACCTAATACTTTATGAACTGTTCCAACAATCAGATCACCTTCTTCAGGCCATTCTTTGTTCATTCTAACCATATAATCACCTGGAATAGTAATCTTGTTGTTTCAAATTTAGTAGTTTAATACTTCTACAATTTGTGCACAGATTTTAGAACGTCCACCTTTTGGTTCAACTAATGTTTTACCACAGATGACACATTTTACTGTTGATGCTGCGTGGTCAAATATTACTTGATGATTTTCACAGTCGCCGCATTTGACTTTTAAAAAATTACTTTGTTGTTTAGCCATTGAAAGTTCCTCCGTTAATATTATTTTTTTGATTAGTTTGATACGAATTCAACTTTTCCTGCACGGAAACCTGAACCTTTGATGTGAGCTTTTCCACATTCTTTACATTTGTATCTTAAGTCTAATTTTTTAACAGGTTTACTTCCTGATGGTAATGGCCTTGGGTAACCTCTGTAACCGGCAGTTACACGTCTGAACTGACGTTGACCCCATTTTAATTCGCTTGCTTTTCTTCTTTTTGATGTGTGTACTTCGTGTACTGTGTGTCTTTTACATTTTGGACAGTAAGTCCTTCTTTCTCGTGGTATTTTCATCTTTTCACCTCGTTATTTATAAAAATGAATTGTATAGTTTAATTAATTCTTAAAGTAACTATACTTTAAAATCGATAAAATATTTGAATAAATTAGTTCCTTAAAATTTATTCGTTAAAAATATTAATACAAGATTTGTATTATTTTACACGTTTTAGCTTTTTTTAAGCTACATAACTGATTCTATAGCTTAGCTATGTGTATAACTAGTTAATCCTAATTGTTCGTTAAATATAGAACAATCAATAATTTATCTATTATATATTATGTTAATTATCTATATTTATAATTTAGCATTTAAAAAAAAAATAGCAAGTAAAAAAAAATGGATATTATCCGATAATGTTTATGACATTATTTTTACATAGGATTTTAACGATGGACCTGGGCAATAAAACAATATCATCCACCAAAAATGGACCATAAGTTTTCTCGTTTTCATCAAGAATATCCGTAAGTATCTCCTCTTTAAATTCAACCAATTCCAGGTCATTGAACTCTTCAATATTCTCGGATACGTCTGTGTTTTCATCTGTTTTATCGGAAACTTCGGGAATATCATCATCTTTTGTTTCAGATTTACTGGAAACTTCATTCTGCAATGAAACCGTATCCTCTTTTGGAGGTTTAGGTCCCTTAAAAGGAGTTGTAATATCCCTTTTTACCGGTTTAACGGGATTGTTATTTTCATCCAATAATGTATCATCAGGCGCCTGACCAAACATCATGGCTATTTGAGTTTCGTCAAGAAGCGGAGCTTTGGCTCTTGATGATTTTTCTGAAACCTCAACAGTCTTTTCTTCAGCAACCTCCACTGTAGCTTCGCTTTGAACATCCCCACTGTCATCCATAACCTCGCTGGTCTTATCATTACTGGTTGTGCCTTTAGACTGTGGCTTAAATCCAATTTTTGTTTCATTGGAGTTATTGATGATAATTTTCTCCATCAGATTTTCACGATGATTAATCATCATGTCCACTATTTCTCTATAAAACTCCTCTTCCTCGGGGGTAGTGTTATATGGAATTACGTCATATAATTCAGAGTCTTTCTTATGTCCTTTAAATATGTCATGAGCTTTCTGAACATTAGTGGCAGCTGTACTGACAATCTTGAACTCACGTCTTTCACAAATTTCTGTTGTAATTCTTTGAGCATCACGTAACTGATAGGCTTCCAGTGATAGAGGATTATTATTGACCTTTTTTAATAATTCTTGAAGATAATTAGAAGCATCAGTATAGAAAGAATCATCTATTTCAGATAAGGTACCTGTAGTTCTTTCCTTCTTCTGAATATCCCTTAATTTTTGAAAAAAAGTATCCAATTATATTTCCCCTATATTAGTGAGTTTATAAAATAATAAAAAAGTAATAGAGAGTAATTATTCTTCTTCTATTCTAGGAGCTAATAAGAATGACAGTTCTCCTTCATCATTTAACAATTCTAAAACTAAAGTTAATGGCATATCATCGCCTAATTGAACATAGGTTTTGTCAGCAAATTTTTCAGCTTTTAACATTTCCTTAATATTTTCTATAGCATAAATTGCCTTTGCGGTTTCGGATATTTTTTCACCGTGAAGATATTCTACTTTTGCATCTGCAAAGTCTCCCACTGCTTCTAATGTAAGATTATCTTCATCCACATTAAATGATACTCTGTCAGCTACAATTTCAATATCCTGTATTGCTTCTTTTAAAGTTGAAATTGGTATTGAAAGATTTACAGGGTATTCTATTTGTGGCTGTGCTGGTGTATCATATTCCAAATCTATGAGTTTAACTTTGAATGTTTTCTTAATTGCTCCTTCAAATGTTATGATAAGACTTCCTGCGTCCACTGTTAATTCCATAACGTCATCGGATTTTGATCTTTTAAGTACTTTCATTAATTCTTCTGTATCTAAGTTTAATTTGATTGGTTTATCACATTCGTAAATGTCGAATAAACTTTCTTTTAGTTCTAAATGTACGTAGGTAATGTGGCTTCTATCTATTGCATTCAATCTAAGTCCATCAGAATCTACTTCTATTTGTACTTCGTCAACGATTGATGATATTGCATCAAAACTTGTTTTAAAAATGCTTGGGTCGCTTAATACTAGTTTGAACACTATGCCATACTCTCCTTAAAAATGAATTTTTTTGATTATAATTAATTTTTTAGTAAAAGTTGGTAATAAATTTTTGTAACATATAGTTATGTTGGTCGAATATTTTTCAAGTAAATATGTAAATATAAAATTAGTGTATTGTACGAGGGTCATTATCTTTTGGAATCTAAATCCTATTACTGGTGGATATAACTTATTTTTTAGATTTTTTGTCTGAATCGGAATTTTCTACATCGTCCATAACATTGGATAAATTATTTAATCCGATTAATTTCATAATTTCTTTGTAGAAAGCTAGAATTATTATGATTATTCCTAAAAAGATTAATCCAAATGCAATTGATTCATGTTCTCCGTACATTACATGATCGGATACCTTAACTACATCATTCATTGCCTGTAAAATACCTGTTATGGTTACTATTACACCTAAAGCAATCATGATAATCTTTGAAAGTGACACTTTGCTTATGGTTATTTTAGGGAATAAACTGGATTCCTTGATTTTTTCTGTGTCAAATTGGTTGAGTAATGGTACGCCATCTTCGTCTACTTTAACGTTGTCAATTATTTTGGTGTTGTCGGCAATGCTCTTTTGAGTTTTTGACTTGTTTTCTGTCCTGTTTATTTTAGGTTTGACTCTTTTGGAAGGTTTTGAAGGTTTTGTAGTTTTTTTAGGTTCTGATTTAGCCGGTAATTTTAGTTTAGAGACGAAAGAAAATCTGTTCTTTTTATCGTCTTTTTTCTCAGAATCTTTTTTATCAACGGAATCCTTGTTGTTGATATCAACTTTATCAATGGTTTCCATTAAATTTTTACCTTTGGCTTCGGTTGTTGATTCTGTTTCAGCTTGAGAAATAGGTTCTGAACCTTCTATGATTTTTCCACTAGTACTGTCATATTCCGGTACTGTTTCTAAATCTGATTGTTCAATTTCATCAAAAAAGTCTTTTTCGGTTTCTATACTTGTAAAATCTTCATCAAACACGTTTAATTCGTCGAAAGGATCTACTCCTTCTTCAATAGTATTAGATTTTTTGTTTTTTTCTGCCATGACAAGTCACTTAACCGAAATCTTTTTAGTATAATATTTACCAATATTATTTATTCTTTTTTTTAAATAATAAATAATTTTCCATTTACAAGAGAATTATAAAAATAGTTTTTAAAAAGATGTTCATACGATTAGTAATTAATCGTATTCACGCCATGTGTAATCACATTCAGTGCATCTGAAGAATCTTGTTTCGGATTCGTCAGCACTTCTTGTTTGTTGTAGCCACCAAAATGCCAATTTATTATCACATTTTGGACAAATAACCTTAATTGTTGGTAAAGTTTTTACATTTCCGTCTGTTACGATAATTGTATCTTCTTTATCTACTCTTTCGGATACTTCGTATTGTTTTTTTGATTCTTCTGTTACGTTTTTCTCGTATCCGCATGCGTCACATGAGAATTTACCGTCTTTTGGAAATAGTACTTTTCCACAGTCTGGACAAAATTCCATTTATAATCATAGCCTCCTAAAATTTTGTTTATTATTATATAAATATTTGTTAATAATATCAAATATAGTTAATTATATTATTTCAGAATCTTTGAATATTTTGTTATGATCAAAAGCTAATTTCATATTTTTTATTTCATTGATGTTAACATATTTTGCATCTTTGGCATCGGAATCACTTTTAAGTTTACCTCCAATTATTTTAGCCAAATATGCTACTGTAACTGTATGTCCTCTCGGATCCCTATCCGGATCAGAATATACTCCTATTAGCCTGGTTAATTCTATGTCTAATCCTGTTTCCTCTTTTGCTTCCCGTATAGCTGCATCCTCCACTTTTTCGCCATATTCTACAAAACCGCCGGGTATTGCCCAGTGATTCTTAAATGGATTGTTTAGTCGTTTGATAAGAATTGTTTTGTCGTCTTCTACAATTATTGTATCTACGGTTAATGCAGGATTTTTATATTTTGTCATGGAATATAGTTTTATTAAAAATAGTTAATGTAAGTTTTGAAATAATGTTTAAAAAAAAATAGTTTGAATAAAAAGATGTTAATCTATTCATTGAATGCTTCAATTAATGCTTCTTTGAATTCGTTTGCTTCTTCTTTAACTGTTTCTGAAGCTGTGGTTAATGATTGTTTAGGATTTGATCCTACCACTTCAAATTCTGGTTGTCCTATAAGCGGGTGGGTAATGTCATATGCTGCTGCACTAACTTCCTCTTGTGACATTAGTCTTTTTCTTAGGATGTTACATATTGTGTGGCTTTCGCCTGTTATTTCCAATACTACGTGTTCTTCGTCATTTCTTAAATATTTCATTGTTTAAATTCCTCCATAGTGACTTGATATATTTCGTGAATCTATTTTTCCACATTCACATATTAGTTTATGAGTTTCATGATTAAGTTTCATAAATTGTCGGCAATCTACACACATTGCCTTTATTACACCAGTTTCTTCTTCAGATGTGCTTAAATCAACATATTCTGGTCCATATATGTTTACTACTTTTGCTTCCACTATATCCCCTATTTTAAACAAGTCGTGAAGGGAAGAAACAAAGTGTTCATTAGCCTTGGATATGTGAATAAAACCTTTATAACCTGTTACTATCTCCCGATTATTGTCTTTAATCATCTTAATTGTAACCAGTGCTTTGTTCTGTTTTACTTCTGTAATATGACCTATAACATAATCTCCTACTTTAAGAGAACTTGGAGCATTAATTGAGGATATGGATATGGTTTTTTCATCGTCATCAATTAGTATTCTTCCAGCTATACTTGCTTTAATGTATCCGTCCTCTACATAAGTCCAATCTGATGGAATGTACTCTTCATAGGTACATAAAACTTCTCCATGCAGTACTAAGTCATTTTCTTTATGATTCATAATTACATTACTCAAGTTTTTCAGAATTATATAATATATTATTTATATATGTTATAAATATTAAAATTAACTCTTTTGTTTTATGTTTGTTCATCGTGTATGATTATTTCATCCATCTTGTAATCATCCCAATCTCTTATACCTAGAACTATTTCAAGTTCATCGGGAGTTAGAACAGGTTTTTTATACATTGCACTGTCATCTATTGCTATTCTTGGGCATGCTGTCATTACAAATGCATCCAAATCATATGGCAACAGCAAGTCTGGTGATATGTAATCCATGTTCAATATCTGAGCCTCATATCCATGTTCCTTTATCAGATTTTTTAGATGTACTGCTAAATCAAACCTCAGTTGACCTTTCTTTGATGACATGATGATTCCAAAAGATTTTGCACTGCTTGCCTTGGTTATTCTTGCAAAACGAATCCTTATAATTCTATCATAAAACTCTTCAATGTCTCTTGATGTTCCAATAAATGGGTCTGCCAGTAAAACTGGTTTTTTTGTAAATAATTTTACGCCCAGTGCATGAAAGTCTCCGCTGCCCACATAAATAATCACGTCAACATCCAAGTTTTTTATGGATGTGAAATTGCATCCCAATACTTGACCCCTGGAAGTGCCTTTTCCGTTATCAAGTTTTACTGTATATCCCTTCTGTTCTATTATGTTGATCATTTCATCTAATTTATGTATATGCTGGGTGGTTGTAACAAGCCCAATGCTTTTAACCTGTGAATCGAGTTTACTTAAAGCGTCAAGTATGGGTGCTTCAACATCGGCGGTTGAATAAGCCTCAATAAAGAGGACTGGACAGTCCGTTTTTATGGGAAGAGGAGTGTGAGCAAAGTGCACAACAAGGTCCACATGTTTATTAACCTTTACATCGGCCAAATCACAAGCCCCAAAACATGGATCTGCATCAATCATAATATTTACATTGGGTAAACTTTCCTGAAGAGTATTTGAAACGTTTATAGCATCCCCCTTTAATCCTTCAGGAAATTGTAGAATAACGTTGCATGCATCGATTTCTTTAATTTTTTCCAATATTACATCAAATTTATAGTCATAATCTAGTGTAGACATAGTAATTACCTAATCAACAATAGTAACTTTTCCATCGACCATCTTAATTTTTACCAGGGTACTGATGTTTTTATTGGTTGCCTCTTCAACAATTTTCTTGCCGTCATCCTTCTCGATTGGAACGATGATATGTTCAAGATTGGCTCCTATCTCATCAATAGCGCCTATAACGCTTGTTAAAGTTCCACCAGTACTTACAACATCGTCTATTAATAAAATATTGTCGTTCTTGTCAATGTTGTTTATAAACAGTTCACTTTTTCCGTAACCTGTTTGTTGATGTACTTGATGCTCTCCATCCAAACCATAAGATCTTTTTCTAACTATTACGAATGGAATATCTGTTTTAAGCGATAATGCTGTGGCTAATGGAATACCCATAGCCTCTACACAAACAATTTTATCAACATTTGATAAATCAAAATTATCGACAACATAATCTATTATGGAATTTAATAATGAACTTTCAACTAATGGTACTCCATCACTTATAGGATGAACAAAATAGAAATAATCACCTTTTTTAACAACGGGACATTCGATTAAAGATTTTTTTAACTCATCTAACATTACAAAGGGCTCCTTGAATAGTCTTTTTTTATCATAAATATATTAGTTCAATTTTAGTAAAATACTTAATTATTAATGTTATCGCATATAAATTATATAATAATAGACTTTTTACCAATAAAAGACAAGGAGGTTAAAAATGTTAGAAGGCTTAAGCGATAGTTTGACACAAACTATGAAAAAACTAGCAGGAATGTCAATAATAGACAAACAAACACTCAAAGAAGTCACAAAGGATATTCAACGTGCACTCATACAATCAGACGTAAACGTTAAAGTAGTATTTGCTTTAACAAAAAAGATTGAAAAAAGAGCTCTTGAAGAAGAACTACCAAAGGGTATAAGTCCAAAAGAACATGTTATGCGTATAGTATACCAGGAATTAGTAAACCTCATCGGTGAAAAACCGGAAGAATTAAAAATTACGCATAAACCATTTAAAATAATGATGTTAGGTTTACAGGGTAGTGGTAAAACAACCACAACAGCAAAACTTGTTAAATTACTTAAAAAACGGGGACTTAGTTGTGCAGTGGTATGTACCGACACGTGGAGACCAGCAGCATATGAACAGCTTAAACAATTATGTACACCATTAGACACGCCAGTATATGGAGATCCACAAAACCCTGATGCAATTGACTTAGCTAAAAAAGGACTTGAAGAATTTGAAAACAAATATGATGTCATTCTAGTGGATACGGCAGGTCGTCACAAAGAGGAACAAGATTTACTTGACGAAATGAAAGAATTAAGTACTGTTGTTGAACCGGATGAAGTAATACTGGTTATAGATGGAACAATAGGTCAGCAGGCAAGAAGCCAGGCAGAATCATTTAAACAGACAACAAACATTGGATCAATCATAGTAAGTAAGTTGGACGGTTCAGCAAAAGGTGGGGGTGCATTATCTGCAGTAGCAGAAATTAGAGCACCAATAAAATTCATCGGTACTGGTGAAAGGGTAGATGATTTCGAAGCATTTGACCCTGAAAGATTCATTTCAAGACTTCTTGGAATGGGAGATCTTGAAACTTTAATAGAAAAAGCAGCAGAAGTAACATCCGAACAATCAGACAAAGAAATGATTGACTCCATCATCAGCGGTAAATTCACCCTAAAAGACATGGAAAATCAGTTGAATATGATGAACAAAATGGGTCCAATGCAACAGATAATGAAACTTATCCCAGGACTAGGAAACCAGCTGCCTGCTAATGCATCAAAGATAACAGAAGAGAAGCTGGCAACATACAAAATACTGATGAACTCCATGACAGAATATGAGTTAGAAAATCCTGAAGTCATCAAAAAATCCAGAATAAACCGTATCAGTAGGGGTGCAGGATTAACTAATGATGATGTGAAAGAATTACTTAAATATTACAGCGTTACCAAAAAAGCACTTAAAGGTATGGGTAAACGTAATATGGGTGGCCCGATGGGTAAACTCATGAGACGAATGAACAGATAAGAAATTTAACTCTTATCCTACAATATTATTTTTTTAGTAAACTATTTTTAATCTTAACAAATTTCAAGGAATAATTTATCATGTCAGAAATAAATGACTATAAACTATGTTCTAAATGCTTAAAAAGAATAAGCAGAAAATATCCTCAGACATCAGCCAATGAAAAATGTAGCCTGTGTGACAACCTATTATTACACGTGGATAAAATCTATAGGGTAATCTACAACAAAATTCATAAGTTTGGCATTGAATTTGAAAGCTTCCATATTGCTTGTCAGGTAAACTATGATGACTTGAACAGGGCCGAGAAGGAAATACATGAACAAGTAAATTATAAGGGAAACAATGGCCTGAAAAAGCAACTTAGAAAGGAATTATCTGAAATGATAATTAATAAGATGGGTAAAACATTAGACTATAAAAATCCTGAAGTCATTATCAATATTAAAATCAGGAAAAAGGCATATCCTCACACACCATACCCTGAAATTAATAATTTGACCGTATTTATTGATTCCAACCCATTGTTTATAGAGGGAAAGTATCGTAAACTGGTTCGTGGAATACCTCAGACAAAGTGGCCATGCACTAACTGTAAGGGTAAGGGCTGTGAATTATGTGACGGGACAGGTCAACAATATCCTGAAACTGTTGAAGGATTAATAGGAAAACACCTGTTGCCCATGACAAGGGGAAAAAACATTAAATTTCATGGTTCCGGAAGAGAGGACATAGATGTTTTAATGCTTGGGGATGGAAGACCATTTGTTATTGAGGTAAAACATCCTTTTATACGAAAAATAGATCTTAACTTATTTAGAAGAGTTGTTAATAGCCATAGTGATGGAAAAATAGAAATTAATGACCTGAAATTTGTGGACAACAATAGACGTGCAAGTATTAAAAACAGTTCGGTGGAAAGCTATAAAGTATACTCTGCAATAGCCGAATTTGAAAATGGAGTGACAAGTAACGATATAAAAAGAATAGAACAGTTACGTGTTATTGACCAGAGAACTCCCCTACGCGTTTCACATAGAAGGGCTGATAAAGTTAGAACCAGAGAAATAAGGTCTCTGACGGTTGAAAGAATTAACAGTAAAAAGCTCAGATTAAAAATAAAGTGTGAAGGGGGATTATACATTAAGGAACTTATATCTGGTGATGAGGGAAGAACAAAGCCCAGTGTAAGTAGCATTACACATAATAAAGCTTTATGCACACAACTGGACGTGTTAAAGGTTCATATACCAGAATAAAACCTTTTTTTTATTTTAAAGTAATTGAATGATTATTCATTCCCTAATTTACTAGTTTTATTGTTATTTTCTGATTATCCAATTTTACAACAACGGTGTTCAAGCTCTTATCTATAAGATAATGAACATAGAAGTTCTTATTTGTTTCTTTTTTATTGTTTTCCTTTATGCTTATTTTTCTAGTTGGTAAAAATGCATCCGTGTATCTAAAAGTATTTCCTTCTTTAATAGTGGTTAGACTGACTATCAGATTTTTTTCCTTGAGTGTGGTTCTGTTTACTACAACCGTTACATCATTTTTTATCCAGTTGGTATCGATTGCAAAATCATTTATTTTTATTTGGAGAATATGATGATTCAATAATTTGAAGTTGTAGGTAACGTTGGTTGGAACATTGTTTGATCCCCACCAGTTGGTTCTTAACAGGTTATTGTTACATGTTGCATTATATGCTTTAACCGAATACATTACGTATTTTCCGTTATTGTTTACGAATGAGGATGTGTCGACGACAATTTGACTGTTAACCTTTTTGTAAGTGGCAGAATTGTTTAAAAACACTACGCTTCCTTTGGTGGCTGTGTTATTTGTCATGTTTGATGAGATTATTCTCATGTTGACTGAAGTGGATGCGTATATTGCTCCACCATATATGTTGGCATAATTGTTTTCCAATTGACAGTTTTCAAAACATAGCCTTGAATAAGAGTTTACATATACTGCTCCACCATAACCATCATTTGACTGATTTGCAACATTGCCTGAAAACTTTGTATTTGCAAAGTTTAGTTGTGCCGTTGCTGATACTAGTATTGATCCGCCCCTTCTTAATGCACGGTTATATGTGAAAGTAGTTTTATCAACGTCAAACATTGTTTCACCGATTACATACATTGCTCCTCCGTAACAGGCCGTGTTGTTGTTGAATTTGTTGTTTGTGAGTGTTACCCATTGTACCTTATTGTGTGAAAAGATTGCTCCACCGTAGTAAGCGCTGTTATGATCAAATAATGTGTTTTTTATAGTAAAATGTGGAGTTGCACTTTTTATGTATATTGCTCCACCACTTGGAGTTATGCCATTTGCAGCTTTACTTGTTGAAACCCTATTGTTTTTAAAAGTACATTTATCCACTACAATATTGCTTAATCCTATATCAACTAATGCTCCACCATAATTATCTGCACTGTTTTTTATAAATGAGTTATTTTTTAATGTTAATGCTCCGTAATTGTTTATTGCACCTGCCTCAAAATATGCAATGTTTTTCTGGAACAAACATGATGAGATTAAAGACTTCTCTCCACTATTTATGGATATTGCTCCACCTACATCTGCCTGATTATTTTCAAAATAACAGTCGGTTATCTCGGCATACCCACTTCCTATTGCTATTGCTCCACCTTTAGTTTTGTTTGAACCTTTAATGTTTTTTTCTGCAATGTTACTTGTAAATTTTGAATTTTTTACCTTTAATGTTGCATGATTACCGTTTAATATTGCGCATCCCCATATTGCTTCATTATTTTTGAATACGGAATTTTCTACGTTTACTGTTGAATATGATGAAGCATAGATTGCGGCTCCGCCAGTACTGTGTGAATAATCTTTATCCGTCAGTTTATTTTTAATGAATGTACAGTTAACTATATTATACACGGAGTCAAAACCACCCATCTGTAATGCGGCTCCGAATCTTACTGCCGTATTTGAATCAAATATGGAATTTGTGATATTTGCATGAATTTTATTTGCTGAAGCAAACAATACACCACCATTATTTGCTTTGTTCTTTTTGAAATTACATTCATTTATAACTAATTTTGATCCTTCTGAGAGAAGTATTACACCTCCCTGAGAATAATTTGCATTTTGAAATGTTAAATTTTCAAGCGTTAAGTTGGCATAATTCTTTACTCTGAAAGCCTGATTATAATTACAGTTAATTATTGTTTTGTTCCTATTGCTTCCAATCAACGTAATTGTTTTGTTAATTATTATCTTAGGTGAAATCGTGTATGTTCCGGCAGTTATGTGAATTATGTTATTATAGCCTACTGCAGACTTGTTAATTGCCAATTCAATTGTTGTATATGGATTTTTGGCTGTTCCATATAATAGGGAATTGTTTGCAGTGGACTTTACATAAATGTGTTTTGTTGGTAAGGTTTGTGTTTGATTAGCCTCTTTTTTTACTGATACTTCTGATGAAGCATTGGTTTTTTTAATTATATTCTTTGTGGAATTTATATTGTTTGAACTTAAATCATTATTTTTTTGAGTACTTGTATATTTTTCAATGTTGGTATTATGTTGAATATTCAGATTATTATCACTAGAATCTGTGGAATTGTCATTTACACTGGATGCAAAAGAAATTCCCATACATAACAATAAGCATGTGAAAAATATAAGATATTTATAATATTTCATAGGTAATCTTCCCCCAAGAAACCCTTTAAATAAATAATTAATAAAAAATTTTTGAAAATTATTAAAAGTTACCTTATAGTTTATATTATTTTTATTGAACAAGTTAATTAAATGTTTACAAAAATGTTTAAGTAATTAAAAACGAAAAAAGGTAAAAACAAGTTAAATAAGATTAACGCGACGTTGAAAAAAAATATTAGCGAAATGTCGAACCATACGCCTAAAAACTAGAAAAAATGTAGTGAAATTATAAATTAAAAAAGATTAGCCATTATTTGACCGCGGTTCAGTAAAGCAATAATTAGGCTAATGTAATTTTCCATGTTTTTTCATGAATTGTTCTGATTATTATATTATAGAATTTTTTCTGTAGAGTTGATGTGTTTTTGTCATTGGTATAATTAGTTATACTTATAAAGTATGATGACCATATATATAATATAATATTAAAACATAGGATAAATTCTTGTTTTTATGATAAGTATTTACAGGATATGTTATAATTAATTTTTTAATTTCTTTCTTAGCTCTAAAGAAATTAATAAGAAGAAATAACTCATTAAGGATAATTAGAATTTAGTATTCAAATGTTAGTCATACTAATAATTAGCTAATAGTCGAAACCTATAAGACTAAAAACCTAAATTTTGTGAAAAAACCTATAAACTCACAATAAAACCTATAAATTCTATTAACATTAAAAAATGAGATGATAAAAGATGAAAAAATCAAAAGGATTTAAAAGTCGATCAAGATATAAACTTAAAAAAAGTATCAGACCTAAACGAGCTAATATTATAAGTAAAAAAATACAAGTATTTGAAAATGGTCAAAAAGTACATATAATTACAGATTCAAGCTTCCAAAAAGGACAACCACACCCAAGATTCCACGGAAAAACTGGTGAAGTTGTAGGACAAAAAGGAAGAGCATACCTTGTCGCTATTAAAGACGGTAACAAAGCTAAAGAATTAATTATTAGACCTGAACATCTCAAATTACAAGTACAAGAGTGATTATGATGATTGGAAAAAAAGTCATTGATACCAAACCTATTACAATATCAGAAGCAAAAGAGATTCTAATGAAACAAGTAGAAGAAAAAGCTGATGAAAATAACGAAGTCGATGGCCACCAATTTACATATGAACAAAACTTAACTATTGACTATGTCAGTAAGTTTGCACTTCTTGATGCAGATGATGCTAAAGAGTTGGTTAGTAAACTCGAAGAATATCTATCTACTGCTCAAGCAGTGAAAGTAGTGGATTTGATGCCAGAAGATCTTGATGACTTAAGATTAATATTTGCAAAAGAAAGAGGAACATTTGAAACAGATATTTTGCAAAATATTTTAGATTTATTGGATCAATACCGATAAATCAATCCTCTACTCTTTATCTTAAAATACTATGACCACCCTATTTCTAAATGATTATTTTTCACATTAATTAACTTGAGACATTTATTATGCCTAACAATACACGAGAAATTCTAGACAAATATAATATTAGATTGGATAAGAATAAAAGTCAAAACTATCTTATTGATAACGATAAACTAGATAATATACTGGAATATGCTGATATCCGGTCTGATGAAGTTATTCTGGAAATTGGTGCGGGTATTGGTACCTTGACTATTCCAATGGCAAAAAGAGCATCCAGGGTTGTTGCTATTGAAAAGGATCCTGTTATAGCAGATGTTCTAAGCCAGAGACTAAATGAGCAAAAGATTACTAATGTTGAAGTAATTAATGATGATGCTTTAAAAATTGATTTTCCGGATTTTGATAAGGTTGTTTCTAATTTACCATACCAAATCTCATCGCCGATAACTTTTAAACTGTTGGAATATGATTTTGATAGGGCAGTTTTAATGTATCAGCTGGAATTTGCTAAGAGAATGAATGCAAAGGTCAATACGAAGGATTATTCAAGGTTGTCTGTAGCATTATACTTCAGGGCAGATATCACTATTCTTGATACGTTATCGCCGAGTGCGTTTATTCCTCAACCTAAGGTGAACAGTGCAGTTATTGGATTGGTACCTAAGAGTGATGTTGTTCTTAACGATGTTTTTGATGATGTAGTCAGAGCCCTGTTTCAGCATAGGAATAAAAAGGCTAAAAAGGCTTTGGTTCAGTCTGCCCATGAAATAAACTATGATAAAAGGGAACTGAAGAATGTTTTAGATACTGTTGATAATCCATTGTTTGAACAAAAGGTGTTTAAACTTAGTCCGGAGGAAATTCTTGAAATATCCGGTATTGTATGGAGGATTAAACATGAATTATAATGGTGTTGAATACGTTGAATGTGATGAAGTTTATCCTCCTGCAGAGGATACCTTTCTTTTAATTGATAATTTGCTCCTCGATTCTGGTGATACTGTTTTGGAGATTGGTACGGGTACCGGGCTTGTTGCTATCAGTGCATCTTATAATTGTAGTGAAGTAACCTGTACTGATATAAATCCATCTGCAATTAAATGTGCAGAAGCTAATATTAAACTTAACAATAGGGAAAATATTACAATAATTATGAGTGACTTGTTTGAAAATATTAATGAAAACTATGATTTAATAATTTTTAACACACCTTATCTACCTGTAATGGATGAAGAACATGTTGATGACGATTACTCTAAGGCATGGGATGGCGGAGAAAGTGGTCGACAAGTCATAGACAAGTTCATAAAAGAAGCGCCGAAGTACTTGAAAAATGGTGGAAAAATACAGCTGGTACAATCATCACTCTCAGATAATGAAAAAACCCTGGAAATGTTTGAAAAACTAGGCTTTAAGGCAGAGATTACGGGTATTGAACACATTTTCTTTGAAGATATAACGCTGATTACGGCACATAAATAAAGAAATAAAAATGAAAATGTCTAAGAGATGTTTTCATTCTATTATCTCATACTTCATATTTTCTAAAAATCTTTCAGGCCTTATTTCGATGAGAATGTCCGGATTATACCATTCGATAAGATCAGTATTAAAATACCAGTGATCCCAATAGGCAAATATGCTCCTAAAGAATACGTTTAACGGGTCAAGAAAACGAATTACCGTTGAACTTCTTAAAACCAGACAATTCATATCAGTTAAACTTAACCTGTTTCTCATGTAAAAGGAATCTCTTTTACCTACTTTAGCAAATTCCTGTGGCATTTCAAAGGGTTCATCAAAATACTGGTATATGTTAGAGTATTCCATTAAATTAAACTTATAATAATCTGTTATTTCCTTTTTTGATTCATCTTTATCTTTAAACCTGCATAAATCCCCGTCAACACGAATTTTCTCATGCACAAGGTTTTCCTTTAATGCTTCCAAATACATGCTGCTACTAACTTCCCCACGTATGTCATGCATTATTTCGGCAGAATACTTCAATGCTCCCTTAAAGTTTATGTGCGAATCACTTTTATAAAAATCCGTCTCATCCAGTACTTCATCGTAATCCTCTACTATGTCACTTATTGAATCATAATTTCTTTTTAAGACTTTGGGAGTAAAGGGAAGATAGTCCCTACAGATAACACTCTTATCCGGAACAACATAAAACCTGTATTCTATTCCTCTTTCTTCACAATATTCCTTTTTTGAATTAAAACTTTCCCTGAAACGTTTTTCATCAAATTTGTTCTCGAAATTCTCAGAGTAGTGTTGTATTATTTCATAATTTGAATCGTTTGTCAGAAAAAGATAATTATCCAACCCTACACATTTTATCATTTCAAATTTTTCCTTGCTTAAATCCAAATCATCATAAGACATGCGCTTCTATCCTCCAAACATTTTTTTAACCCTGCTTATTATTGTATCCTCGGAAGTTGATGTTGTATCACTACCTGATTGTTTTAGAACTTGTCTAATCTGTTTTGTAACACCTTTGTTTTCATAATATTGTGCGGACACCACGGGTATTCTAGGTGATAAGTGAAGTATGGAGGACGTTGCAAAGGTTCCCTGATTTGTTAAATACATCCAAAACATTACGTGCTCATCTAAAATCATCCCAGGTACCTTAAACTCAATTTCTGCCCTATTATCCACTATCGGTGTCTGATCTATGGTCTTGTTATTCAGTTTCAAAATCGCTTTTCCTTCAAGTGGTGTTTGGCCGGGGACTTTAATGTGTGACGTGAATTTAAAGGTTTCAGCCCTATTTGCAAAATAATCTTCTGCAATTACTTCTGCTTCCAATCTTTGATCATATTTTTTATCAAAGAATATTACAGAGGACTGTGTTTTTTTCTCTGCTTGTGTTGAACCGGAGTACTGTAGTCTTAGCATATGTTCCTTGTTTTTCTGCAGGTGCCCTGATATGTTAAAATTAAAGACGTTTCTTCCACTTGTTACTTCCTGAATATCCACAATCAGATTATTGTTGAGTATGCAAGCAATTTTACCGGAAGTTACTGGCTTAAAATCATCTGTTAAACATTCAGAAACTATATTTACATTGCCATCAGAGGTATATATCTCCTTTTCAAGCTTAATGATTGTCAAAATTAAATCCTCCATAAATTTATACTAATTTTTTATTTTATCCCCGATTATAAAGATGAAACCTGTTAACACTATAGTTACAAGAATTGTTATAATTACTGTTATCCATGTTCATTAAGAGCATTTTTTTGAATTAATATATTCTCCAATCACATCTTTGTCATTAATTATTTATAACCAAACATCATATAAATCTTAGGAAATTTAATCCCATAATTAATATTCGAGAGTTTAATCTATGTATTAAAATACTAGAATGTTAATGTTAACGATTACCTGTGAATAATACTGGACATAAAATATGTGACAACATCATACAATGACATACAGGATATAACTCAATTACCAACACCACAATATTAAAAGAAAGATAATATACTTTTTTCCTGATTAGTCTTCTTTTTAATAATAAATCTATTATTTGTTGCATTTAAATTTCAGATAGTTTATATTAAAATATACTATCTTTTCCTGAACAAAGGATTTCTTTATTTCCAATGATATCTATGAAATAATATTTATGGTCATAAAAGATGAAATATTTAAGGTTGTGAAAAATAACAAAAATCGATAAAAAAAGAGATTCATTATAATTATTAAAGAAAAGTGTCCGCCTGGAATCTAAAATAAAAATTAGTTTTAACGTGAAAGAATGGGGG
>JAZUCJ010000119.1:0-2008 GCA_045639105.1 Methanosphaera sp. | reverse complement strand
TGATAATTTTTTTATAGTTTAATTTACAATAATATTATATGTAAATAATATTTAAAGGGATATGAATGAATACTTATAAATTAAATAAGTTAAAACCTAACGAGCTTAAAACAATCGGCCATTACACGGGATACGTTTGTTTAATACTGTCATTATTGATGATGGTGCCATCAGTATGTGGTATATATTATCATGATCCTGAACGATTTGTAAATTCATTCATAATATCCGGAGTAATATCATTCATTTCCGGAATTATATTAATATCATTGTTTGGAAGAAAACAATTAACCAACCTTTCTTTAAAAGGATCTCTAATTTTCGTACTCAGTATATGGGGTATAATAGCAATATACTGTGGTCTGCCTTACCTATTATCTGGAGAATTGGGAATATTTGATTCATTTTTTGAAGCAATGTCCGGAATTACAACAACAGGATTATCACTAATTCCGGAACAAACCCACCCCTACTCTGTTGCAATGTGGAAAGCATTAACACAATGGTTTGGTGGACTGGGCATAATAGTTCTGTTGCTTGTAATAGTTCCATCATCAGTAAGTTTAAAAAGATTATTTTTTGCAGAAGGAAGAACAGAACAAATGACACCTAACGTTAAGCATACAACCATGATTTTCCTAAAATTATACGTATCAATAACGGCATTCGGAATTCTCTTATACTTATTGCTTGGATTAAACCTCTTCGAATCGGTATGTTTTACATTCACAGCATTTGCTACCGGAGGATTTTCAATATATTCAACAAATACAAATATCTTTGATTCAGGGCCAATACAGGCAGTTACAATGTTTTTAATGATTTTGGGAAGTACAAACTTTGTTATTCATTACAGAATTCTTAAGGGAAATACGAAAAACCTGCTTAAAGATGTTGAATTAAGGGCAATGTTTATAATTGTTCTAATAGCAACCATACTCATAATGATATCATTGTATACTCAAGGATACTACGATCACAACATATCGGTAATCTTCAGACATTCCCTATTCCAGGTAATATCCGTAATGTCATCAACAGGATTTGTATCACAGGATATCCTAACGTGGCCACAGTTTTCATTCTTCCTCCTGATTATATTAACATTTGTGGGAGGTTCAATTTGTTCTACAAGTGGGGGAATAAAGTTATACAATATAGTAATATTGTTCAAGTCAATATGGTGGGAAGTAGAAGAGATGATGCTTCCAAAAAACACGATTAAACCTAAAAAAATAAATCACGACAAAAAGGTTAGGGAAATATCAAACAAGACAATAAAAACAATTCTAATATTTGCAATATCATACATACTCATATTTCTATTGAGTACATTCGTCATATTATTCTATTGTAATGATTTTGTCACAGCATTTACAGTAGCAGCATTATCCATTGGAAATACTGGAATTACAACAAGTTATATATCTGCCAGCATGCCATTCATGGTTAAGGTGGTTTTAATAATAGATTTCTGGGTTGGAAGGATAAGCGTATGGCCACTATTCTTGGGAGTATTATATATGATTACCCGAACCGAAGAAAGGATTAAAAATATAATAGATTAAACCCCACCACACAAACTTTTTTTATAGAACTAGTTTTAAATCAAAATATGTGATAAATTTTAAGATACCCAACTATTATTATAAAGTTAACATACCCCTTATTTAACTAAAATGATGATTTATTAAATAAGTTCATATGATTTTTGATGGTCTTTCACCACTAAAGTCTTATTTTAATCATTCTAATTCTTTTTCTTTGCACGTTTGCCAATCCGTCTATGCTTTAAGAGATATTAAGTATGTCTGTTGCATGTAGGATGGATTTTTCATAGCAACTTTGTAGCAATTGGATGTTGGTAATGATTCTATAATAAGCAACATATTTGTTCATTTCCTCATCCAACAGGGTAATAGTCATATTCTTTTATGAATATCAATTTTATGGATTTTTCTGAACTTAATCAATTATCGTGTCATCTATTTATAGTAAAAGTTTGGTT
>JAZUCJ010000118.1:0-14452 GCA_045639105.1 Methanosphaera sp. | reverse complement strand
TTAAATATTAAAATAAATATATTATATATTATACTTGAAAATAAGTTATACTAAATATTGAGGAGGTAAATTATATGGCTGATCAAGTACATAAAGAAATTTTAAAAACAATTTCAGTATTAATGACAACCGCTTTTGCATTTGTAGCAGGTTCTGCATGGAATGAAGCAATTCAAACATTAATCAAAGAATTTATCGGAGAATCCGGTTCTGCAGTATCTGGAATGTTAATTTACGCAATTGTTGTAACTATTATCGCTGTAGTAGTAACATTATTCATTGGTAGATTAGTTGGTAAAGCAGGTATTGAAATAGAAGAATAAATACCTATTTTATTCCTCTTTTTTTTATCTTAATTATTATAGCATTTCCTTTTTTTAAATTAAACTTTACAAGTTTTTATAGTTCCGAAATAACTTTCTCGAATTTTTCTAGTGAAGAAACTTCAAACACTTCTGCTCCGGCCTTTTCATACTCACTAACATAACTTGCAGCGTTGTTCCAGCGTATCTTTTTTTCAGGATTTAATATTATAACCCTGTGTGCTTTTTTTAACATGTCCTTAACTATTAATGCACTTTCTAAAACGCCGTTTATGTGCTTTCCTTTCCAGTCACGACAATCAGTCATAATAATTATGTCTGTTCGCTTATTGATATCTGCCTTTTTCAAAAACTCTTTAAATGATTTTGTCATGTCTGATTGGCCAAACATTGATAATCCTTTACTTCTTTGAGCAACATTAACCTGTCCTGCACTGGTAAAAGTCTCAGTATTTAATAAGTCAGTAACGTCAGTAATTTTATTGTCAAAATCGTATATTTTTACCTTGTTAAATGTTGATTTACATCCATATAGCAATATGAAAAACCAGGTGGTAACCCATTCACAAGATCCGCTCACATCACATAAGAATACGTGTTTTGTCTTCTTGACAGGAGGTTTGGCATATATTAATTTGACACAATGTCCCCCATTTTTAATATTTGCACGTATCGTTCTAGCCATATCTAAATTATGTGATTTTGATTTTTTTCTCCTTGAAGAACGTTTATTGGCTATCTTACGACTTAATTTTTTACATAATTCAAATACTCTTGGATCAAAGTTATCAATAGTTAATAGGCTTCCATCCACAGTTTTTCCTTCCTTGGCTTTCGTTTCGGAACGATAGCGGATCATTTCATCATAAAGTTCTTGAAGTTGTTCTAAATTTTGATTTACTGGCATTGATTGTTCTGATGATTCGGTTATTTCCCTGACGGTAACTTCTTTTTCGGGAGCATCACTTTCTTCCTTTTGGAATTCGATTTTACTAAACACTTTTTTAAAAGCCCTTTCAAATTTAACGTGGTCTCCCACATCTTTCACATATATTGCTTCTAAAGAATTTTTTAGTTCATCAAATGTCATTATGTCCCTCATTGCATCATAAAGGGTACATGCTAGTGTGGTACTTCTAATACTAACAAACATGCCTTCATTTCTTAAGTAATGAGATAACATAACAATTTCTTCTACCATTAAATCACCATAAACTCTAAAAATAATGTTATTACGTATTTTATATATTATTTATATTACTATATATCAATAAATACTAATATAAATTTTGAGATAATACAAAGAAAATAATTCAAAAAGTTATTTTAAAAATAGGGTAAAAAAAGGAGGATTTTGATGATGTAGCTATTAGACCATTCACAACAAAAAAGAAAAGATAAAAAAATCGAAAATCAACTACTTCTTCCATCTTTTATGGGCTTCATTTTATCTCAAGTATTTTATCAAACCCGGACATTCTAAATATTTCATTAATAATGTCGTTTACATTTGTAATGGTCATGGGAACATTCTTTTGTTTCAGTTTCTTTTGGGTAGCTATTAAAACACGTAAACCAGCACTGGAAATGTATTCCAGGTTAGTAAAATCAAATGTTAGGGAAGTAACATTGTCAATTTCATCGTTTAAACTTTTTTCCAGTTCTTGGGAAGTAATCGTATCGATACGGTCATCTACAGCTACCGTTAAATCTTTTTCATCATATATTTTTGTAATCTTCACACAAACCACCCTCTTTTTTTTATAACAATAATAATTTTTCTCCTATTTGATTATCTTATCTTCAGCACAGGTTATTTTTTGATTTTAATCACTGTACTGTTTAAACCCAATACTCGTGAATAATCTATTTTATCCGATATTTTATTTAACATTGATATGTTGTCAAATTTCAAGTCTTCAGATTTAACAATAGGATTATATTCTATTCCATTATCCTTAATGGACAGTATTATTTCGTCTTCAGTTTCTTTAAGATATAAATCAATCGTGTTAAGGGAATTGTTTAATTCAATAATGTTCACTAATATTTCCTCAACAGCAAGACTTACACGCGTAGATTCAATGTTTTCTCCCAAATATTCTTTTATTTTCGATGATAATCCCATTACTTCCTCAATATTTGCATTAATTGTGAATGAAATGAAATTATCATCATTGCTTTTATTGATGAAAAATCCATGGTATTCACCATTACTTTTTCTGCTGATATATCTGGAATAGGCAAATAGGAACGCCAATACTAGCATTTCCGTAATGAAAAATGAAATCCATATTCCAAAATCAGCAAATGCAGTAGTAAATATTAAAACCGTTGCAATCGGCAAAATCAATCCTTCAAGAATTTGTATTATATTAGCTAATTTATCCTTCTGTATTGCCTGTGCATAGAAGATATACATGAAATTAATACCTAATCCAATATAATTCAATGAAAATATTCTCACCGCATTCATCACATAGGCTATATCATTAGGATTTTCCACATTAAACACCAATAACATTATTTGTGGATATATGGCCAGTATTGCAACAAAGGCAATGCTCACTATAATCATCAATTTTGATGATTTTTTAATCAGGTAATCAACACCCTCATAATCCTTCTCCTTATAGTATACACTCACTATTGGGGACATGGACTGGGAAATACCTATTATGAATATGGAAATAACAAATAATGTGTTGTAACACATGTTAAATGCAGTTAATCCTATTTCACCGGATACGGCCAGTAAAATGAGGTTGAACACATATAATTTAATTGTAAGGTATAACTGTGTTGATGCAGTAGAATAACCCGATTTTGAAATATCCTTGAGATATTTGAGAAATGTTGACAATTTAACCTTAATAAATTTAAGTGTTCTGTCTGATTTAAAAAGATATGTTGACATACATAGTGATCCAACAACATAGCTTGTTGTTGTTGCTAATGCTGCACCACCAATACCTAAATCAAAGTATCCTATAAAAATAACATCCAATAATAGGTTAAAAACATTTGATATTACAAGGGATACAAATGGTAAATTTACAAAACCGTCCGCTCTGATAAAGTATGACATTGACATCATATAACAAAGAAATGGTATTCCCAGGATATAATAATGGAAATATTGGCCAACAAGTGGTCTTAATTCATTGGAAGCACATAATATCTGCAATATGTTATCCGAAAATATTAACGAAAAAGCTGCAATAATTATACTGATTGCTATCATTCCAATTATTGCCGATGAAAAGAGACCATTGCTTCTTTTTTCGTCAAATTCAGCTTTTGAAATAGAACATACTAAACTACCACCCAAACCTATCATCCAATAGATCAGGTTTAAAAATGTTGATACAGGTTCAATAATCTGCATAACCGACAGATTAATTGCTCCAATAAAGAAACTCACCAGTATGGCATCTATAAAAATACTGATGTTTCCCGCCATTGAAGTAAAAAAGGTGGGTAATAGAAATTCCCTGAACTTACGGCTTATCAGTTCATAGTTTCTATTATACATTATCATCATCACCTAATTGAAAAAAGTCAACTTTCTTCAAATGTTTAATGAAATTATAAATATATTCTTCACTAATCATTGGCCACATAATTCCAAGACGATATAATGCTTGTATAGTGTATCTGTTTGAAACAGGAATCCACTTGCTTTTAAGTTGACCTTCACCCACATTGGTTATTATACCCGAAATAGTGTCCTGTTTGCTTTTATCTTTCAATACTTCGTCTAATCTTTGTTTATACTCATCCTCTTCACAGCATTCTATAGTAATATCCAAATTCTTTATAATATCAATAATGTCCGCAAACATTATTGAATGAGGATTGTATGGATGGAATAGTACACATTCTCTAGGAGTTTTAGCTAGTTTAACAATAGATTTTGCGGTAATGTCTATTGGACTGAATTCAACAGGTTGGTCTAACTTATCATAGGACATTTTTCCAATATTTATGTAGGCTTTTAGTCTGTTTATAAATCCGTTGGAACTGAAGTTTATTTGGAATTCGCTGTCGGAACTTCTTGCCATTAGATTTCCCACTCTCATAATCTTTACGTCCAATCCATTTTCAACTGCAGCTTCAAGAATTGCTCTTTCTGCCAGGAATTTACTGTTAAGATATGCGTTATCCAGGTTCTGGCCAATATATATTTTATTCTCAGTGAATTCTTCATCTTCAGGTGGGAAATTGTCAATGCTTAAACCTCCCACACTATATGTGGAAATCTGCACGTATTTACATTCTTTCATTTTAGCAAATTTGAGTCCGTTAATTACTCCGCCAAGGTTAATGTCTTCAATGTCCGTTCCGCTTGAGAAGTGTTTTACATTTGCGGCACAGTTAATTATTGTGTCCACATTGTATGAAACCATTTTTTCAAAGTCACTCATTGATGTGATGTCCGCCTCAATTATATGTATTCGTTCACCGAAGAGTTGGGAATAATCCTCTGAGAAATAATAGAACAGCAACGATTTAAGTCTGTTTTCTCCAGACAACTTATCTTTGGATCTGACGAAACAGTATATGTTGCCCTCTTCCTCATTTATCAGCTCTTGTAGAACATGTATTCCTAAAAAGCCCGTACTACCAGTAAGTAGTACATCACCCAATGTTTCCTCCATTTTTCCATTAACAAGTGATTTAAGCGTATTCTTGGTTAATAACTCATTTATTTGTCCATAATCATACTTACTTTCTTCTACACTAACTGATGCGTCACCGTTATAAACGAAGTCTGCAAGCGCCCTTGGAGTAGGATTTTTAAATACGTCACCATAGTATACGTTATAGTTTCTATTCATGGCAGCCATGGTTATTTTAGTTACAAGTAATGAGGTACCTCCGATTTCAAAGAAATTATCCGTTACGCTTACCTTATCCAAGCCCAAAATATCTGCATAAACGTTGGCAAAGAATGATTCAACATCATTTTCAGGAGCAACATATTTGGTTATAAGGTTTGGTTCAGGCAAGTTCTTTAAATCCGTTTTACCGTTTAATGTTTGCGGCATTTCATCTAACTGCATGTATACTGTAGGAACCATGTAATATGTTAGCTTTTCTGATAAACTTCTTTTTAATTCGTCAATGTCAAATGAATATTCATATGATTTTCTATGTGGATCAACGTATTCATCGTGAACGGTGAAGTATGCACAAAGATGTTGGTTGTCTTTAATACTTCTAACAACCACTGCAACATCCTTAATGGCCTTAAATTTGGATATTGCCGATTCAATTTCACCAATTTCTATTCTAAGTCCTCTTAGCTTAATCTGGTTGTCTAAACGTCCATAAATGTAAACATTTCCATTATCGACTCTTTTTGCGTAATCTCCTGATTTATAGAATCTTACTCCATTAATTTCGGTGTATGCTTCCCTGTTTTTCTCCGGTCTGTTAAGATATGCTCTTGAAACACCACTACCTGCAATATATAATTCACCAATAACATTTGCAGGAAGAGGATTGGAATCAAAGTCCATTATTTCCTCATGAACATTAAACAGAGCTTTTCCTACGGTTATGTCATCATCATCTAATCTAACGGTATTACAGCTTATGGTAGTTTCTGTTGGTCCATAGACATTGAATATTTTGGCATCACTTTTTTCTCTTAACAAATCATATAATCGTTTAGGGAACGCTTCACCAGCAATGGAATAGACTTTAAAGTCAAACATGTCATCTTTTATCTCATCAATATCCAGATATTGGAGTAAACGTGATGGTGTGGAAGTATAAACGTTCACATCATGCTTTTTAATCAGGTCCAATGTTGCTTTAGGATCCTTGTATTCATCATCATTTGCAAAGACAACAGGAACCCCATTTAACAAGGCACACATAACTTCATGCAAGAACAAATCAAAGGCTACAGTAGCCGTTGAAAGAACTCTGTAGTCCTCTTCTTTGTAGTTTGTGGCCAATTCGTACGTGTATACGTTGTCTGGATGAGGGTATATGAAGTTTGCAAGGTTCTGGTGTTCTAGCATTACTCCCTTAGGAAGGCCGGTGGATCCTGATGTGTAGATGAGGTATGCTAGGTTGCATCCTTGAACGTCGGTTTCCGGATTTGTTGTGTTTTCTTCTTTTAGGAGTTCGTCGATGTTTATCAGGTGTTCTTTGTAGTTGCTTAGGACGATGTTTTTCTTTTCGATTATGTCATCGATGATTATGTATTTGGATTGGCTGTCTGTTAGCACGTGTTCTATTCTGTCCTTTGGATAGTCTGAGTCGATTGGTATGAATGCTGCGCCTGCCTTAAGAATTCCGAACATTGAAGCAATGAAGTTGCTGTCCCTTTTAAGAACGATCATCACTTTATCCTCTACGCCCACACCAAGCTTAATAAGTGCATTAGCTATTCTATTGGCCTTAACATTTAATTGGTCGTAAGTATACGTTCCATCAGTGGCATATAATGCAATATCATCACTATTTTTATCCACACAGTTTTCAAAAATCCTGTTAATCAGATATTCTGGTATTTCTTCAATTTCAATATCATCTTCTGTTATGTTATCCCTTTCAATTAGGGATATGCTGTTAAGAGGAGTTTTTTCATCGTATGTTATGAACTTGTTTAGCACAGTGTTAAAACTTTCCACGAACGTGTTAATTAATTCTTCTGAGTATAACTGGTTGTTGTATTGGCAGATAATTTCATATTCTTTTCCAACGTCCTCAACCTGTACCTCCATGTTGAATTTAAGGAAATTATAATCTATAAATTCACGTTTCACAGTCTTTGAAGCTATTTCAAAACTTTCATTTATCATTCCCTGATAAGTGTAGAGGAATTCCGGTGTAATATTATAATCACTGGAAATCTTAGTCAATGGATATGAAGAATATGAGAGTACATTTAGCCATTCATCATTAACATATCTGAAATAATCGTTTATGGACAGTCCAGTATCCAATTTAAGTGTTAATGGCAATGTTTTAACCATCATTGCAATTGTTTTCTCTTGTAATTTGGTGTATCTTCCGTTAGATAATGTGGCTATAAGCAGGTTCTTGTTGTTGACGAATTTTGACAATACAAATGAAGTTACGGCTAAGAAAAGGTTGTTTGGATTGATGTTGCTTTTCTGACAGAAATTATTCACAGCATCCTTATTTACATATGTGACCTTTTCTAGTGATACTCCTTCGTTTGCTTCACCATTTAAATCCGGAGATACAAACGTTGCTTCATCAAATTCCTTGATTTTATCGAAGTAAAAGAGTTCTGCCTCTTTGTAAATGTTTGAGTTTTCTATTTTTGCCTCTGTTAATGAATAATCAAAGCCGTCAATTTCTTCAAGGGCGTAATCTTTATCATCATATATTCTTGCAATTTCATCAAAGAGTATGTTTAATGATGTTCCGTCTACAATTATATGATGGAAATCTGCCAGAAGTTTGGTATCTTTACATATTTTAAATCTGAATAGCGGTCCTTCATTAAGATTAAATGGTTTTACAAATGAATTTTCGTCCATAACATCATCAATAATCTCCACATAATCTTCAATTCTAAGATTATCTCTTCTTTCCTGGTATACTTCACCATCATTCATAATCATCCTGGTTTTAAGGTAAGGATGGTTGTTTATGGCCTTGACTATTGATGTTTTCAGTCTTTCCGGATTAATATCACTACCAAATTCTATTTTTATTGGCATGTTATATGAAAGATCTTTAGGATTTTTCACACATTCAAAATATAATCCCAGCTGGTTTGGAGTAAGTGGATATAATTCTTCTTCACTCACGCTTTCTTCTTCATCCTCTTGTTTAATTAAATTAGCAATTTCTTCAATGCTTCTGTTTTTCATGATTTGCGTAATCATCAATTGTTTGCCTAATTGGTTATATATGTCAGATACTACTTGCATTGTCGTAAGGGAAGTTAAACCAACATTAAATAAGTCAGTATCAACACCAAATGTGGTGATGTTCAGTACATTTGATAGGATGTTCCATAATTGTTCTTCTGTTTCGTTTCGTGGTGATATATAATCGTCTTGATTAATCTCTGGAGTAGGCAAGTTCTTTAAGTCAATCTTATCGTTTGGTGTTCTTGGGAATTCATCCAATTCGGTGAAAAATGTAGGAATCATGTAATAAACCAGTTTGTCACCTAGTTTTTCCTTAAGATCATCCATATCTATGGAACATTCATCATATACAGTATAGAATGCACAGAGATAATCATTGTCATTAATGTTTCTTACTACTACTGCAACGTCCTTTATTCCATCATAATTTGATATTGCAGATTCTATCTCACCAATTTCTATTCTTAGTCCACGTAGCTTAATCTGATTGTCTAATCGTCCATAAACATGTATTAATCCATCAGAGCTTCTTTTTGCAAAATCACCGGATTTATAGTATTTGATGTTATTGATTGTTGTATATGATTTTGCATTGTTTTCCGGACGGTTAAGATATGCTCTTGAAACACCATGACCTGCAATGTATAATTCACCAATAACATTATCAGGTAATGGGTTGGAATCCTGATCCATAATGACTTCCTTGACATTTAACAGTTCCTTTCCAACTGTTATGCCCCTATCATCTAGCAGGGCTGTGTTACAGCTTATGGTTGTTTCTGTCGGACCATAGACATTGAATATTTTGGCATCACTATTTTGACTTAACTGTTCGTATAACCTCATAGGGAACGGTTCTCCGGCAATTGCATATACCTTGAAGTTCAGCATGTCATCTTTGATGTCATCAAGCTGCAGATATTGCAGAGTTCTTGACGGCGTTGCCGTGTAAACATTTACTTTGTATTGTTTCGTTAGTTCCATTGTAGCTTTCGGATCCTTGTATTCATCATCATTTGCAAAGACAACAGGAACCCCATTCAACAAGGCACACATAACTTCCTCTAAGAATACGTCAAAGGCTACAGTAATGGTTGAAAGAACTCTGTAGTCTTCTTTTTTGTAGTTTGTGGCCAATTCGTATGTGTATACGTTGTCTGGATGAGGATATGTGAAGTTTGCAAGGTTCTGGTGTTCTAGCATTACTCCCTTAGGAAGGCCGGTGGATCCTGATGTGTAGATGAGGTATGCTAGGTTGCATCCTTGAACGTCGGTTTCCGGATTTGTTGTGTTTTCTTCTTTTAATAGTTCGTCGATGTTTATCAGGTGTTCTTTGTAGTTGCTTAGGTCGATGTTTTTCTTTTCGATTATGTCATCGGTGATTATGTATTTGGATTGGCTGTCTGTTAGCACGTGTTCTATTCTGTCCTTTGGATAGTCTGAGTCGATTGGTATGAATGCTGCGCCTGCCTTAAGGATTCCGAACATTGAAGCAATGAAGTTACTGTCCCTTTTAAGAACAATCATCACTTTATCTTCTACGCCCACACCAAGCTTAATAAGTGCATGGGCTATTCTATTGGCCTTAATATTTAACTGCTCGAATGTTAATATTCCATCGGTTGCATATAATGCAATATCATCGCCATTTTTATCCACACAGTTTTCAAAAATTTTATTAACTCTTTTTTCTCCAATATCAACGAATTCTAAATCATCAAGCTTCCAATTGTCTTCTTCAACTATTGAAATCTCTTTTAAAGGAGTGTCCTGAGAAACGCTTACGAATTTCTTTAAAACTATTTGTATTGAGTCAAGTAATATTTGTATTAACTCGTTTGAATATAGTTGATTGTTGTATTCACAGTTAATATTGTACTTATCATCCACTTGTTTTACATTAATACTTATCTTAAACTTAACGTCAGCATCTCCAATAGCCTCTCTTTTAAGAGTCATTCCATCCATTTCAATGTCTTCAATATCCTTGCCATGGAAAGCATATAATATTTCGGGAACTATATCAAAGTCATCAGATATCTTTGTTAGAGGGTATGATGAATATGTAAGAACATTTAACCATTCCTTGTTAACATAGTTTAAGAATTCACTAATTGGTAAATCAGTATTTAGTTGAAGTGCTAATGGTAATGTTTTAACCATCATTGCTATTGTTTTTTCTTCTTTAGGGTTGAATCTACCATTGGTTATTGTTGCTATCAGTAAATTCTTATTATATGCAAATTTGGATAATATAAATGATACTGCAGATAAGAATAAGTTGTTTTGGCTAATATTATTAGCTGAACAATAATTATCTACCATTGTTTTATCAACCAGTATTTCATTTACTTCCACTTTTCCTTCTGATTCATCACCATTAATGTCTTGTGAAATAACAGTTGCTTCATCGAATTGTCTGATTTTGTTTTCAAAGAATTCTTTTGCTTGATTAAATAATGGGGATTCTTCTATTTTCAATTCATTCAATGAGTATTCATATCCATCCATTTCCTCTAAAGAATAATCCTTTTGGTCATATATTCTTGCTACTTCATCAAAGAAAATATTGAGGGATGTTCCATCAACTATTAAATGGTGGAAATCGGATAGTAAAATATTATTTCCCACAATTTCGAACCTGAATAATCCTTCACTCAAATCAAATGGCCGAACAAACCCGTCAATATCTGCTTTTTCAGTAATTTTTATTAGATTGTCAACTTCCAGGTTATCGTTCCGTTTTTGGTATACTTGTCCCTCTTTTATAACAATTCTTGTTTTAAGGTATGGGTGGTTGTTTATTGCCTCTTTAATTGATGATTTTAGTTTGATGGGATTAATTTCCTTTTCAAATCTGATTATTTTAGGTAGATTATATGCTAAACTGTCCGGATTTTTCATGCATTCAAAATATATTCCAAGCTGGTTGGATGTCAAAGGATAATATTCCTGAACAGATGATTCAACAGTTAATTCCTTCGTAATGTGGGATGCAATTTCCAAAATTGTCTTGTCTTTTAAAACATCAGTAACATTTAATTGTATGTTGAGCTTTTTATCAATATCTGATACTAGCTTAACCACGGATAATGAAGTTAAACCCATTGTAAAAAGATCATGTTTAATACCAAATTTTTCTGTTCCAATAACTTCACTTGCAATGGCATGAATTTTTTCTTCCAGATCATTTCGTGGTAGCATGATTTCCTCAGTATTGATAACGGGATCCGGCAGATTTTTGAAGTCTGTTTTACCGTTAGGTGTTTTTGGAAAAGCGTCAAGTTGCGTGAAATATGAGGGAATCATATATTTTGGAAGTAAATCGGTCAAATATTCTTTGAGCTTGTCGACATCAATATCTTTTTTAGCAGTATAGTATGCACATAAGTGTTCCTCACCATTTATGGTTTTAACAAGAACCTTATCTAATATGATGCCTTCATAGTTGGATATGGCCGTTTCTATTTCAGATAATTCTATTCTTAATCCTCTTAGCTTTATCTGGTTATCATTTCTTCCAAGTACGTATAATTCATCATTTTCATCTTTTCTACCTAAATCACCAGTATTGTAGTAGGAAATGTTGTTTATTGTTGAAAATACTTTGTCTGTCTGTTCTGGCTGGTTAAGATATCCTCTTGCTATTCCTGCACCACCAACATAGATTTCTCCGGTTACATATGGGGGCAGTTGATTTCCATCAATGTCCATTATCTTGTCAACAACATTTAACATCTTCCAACCTGCAGTAACCTTATTGCTTTCAATTAATTTATAATGTGAAGCAATTGTAACTTCTGTAGGCCCATATGAATTGTAAATATCGGCATCGGTGTACTCTCTTAATCTGTCATATAATACTGGGGGAAAACCTTCTCCTCCAACAATAATTACTTTACATTCATTTACAAGTTCCTGAATCTCCTTGAAGCTTAAATATTCAAGTAATCTTGTAGGGGTTCCACCGAACGCATCTGCATCATGTTTTTTGAATAGTTTATAAAATTCCAACGGATTTACAAGCTCTTCGTCATTTGTGAATACAACAGGCAATCCGTTAAGGATTGTACCGAAAATCTCCCTTAAAAATACGATAAATGAAATCATGGATATTGACACGAATTTTGAACATTTTTTGTTAAGTTCATAAATTGGTACATTCTGAGGATGATTTGCAATATAGTTTGAAATTCCCTTGTGTGTAATCATCACTCCCTTAGGTTTTCCTGTAGAACCGGAGGTGTAAATCAGGAAACATAAGTTATCCGGTGTTAATTCAACGTTTGGATTGGTGTCGTCCTCTTCTTTTAGTAATTCGGATATGTTAATTCCGTTGACACCCTCATATTCTATATCCTTATTGGTGATGATAAATTTGGATTCACTGTCTTCAAGCATTTGATTAATTCTCTGTTTTGGATAATTTGGGTCTATTGGAATGAATGCTCCTCCCGCTTTAACAACTCCAAAAACACTTGCTATTAAATCGCTATTTCGTCTCATCATCAGCATTACTTTATCTTCAACCTTTAAACCTCTTTTGAGTAATGCATTAGCTATTTTATTGGCTTTTCTATTAAGTTCGTCGTAAGTGAATTCTCCGTCATCGGCATACAAGATAGTTTTATTTGGATTTTCATTAACTGTGTTTTCAAAAATTTTATTAATTAATCCTTCATTTGCTAATTTAATTTCAAAGTCTTCATCTAAATCAATATTCTCCACTATGGAAATATTTTTCAATACTTCAGTTTCATCGTCAAATTTAGTAATTAATGTATTAAATGAATCTAAAAATGCATTAATAAGTTCATCAGAATAATAGGATGAATCGTATTCTACTTTCATTTCTTCATCATTAAATGAAAAAATGAATTTATAATCTGCATTAGTATATTCTTTTGTAGCAAATAATATTTCAGGTTCAAAATCTGTTTTTTCAAGATCAGGATATTCCTCTAATTGGGATTTGAAGTCATTAATATATTCATTAACAGATAAGTCCGTGTTGAAATGATATCCTGCAAGTTTTTTGTTATATGCAATCAATATGTCTTTTGAAAATGAGAATTTTACTAAATTAAATAAAAATATTGATAAAAATGTATTGTCACTTGTTAATTCATATTTTTTCATTAAGTTTTTTATTTGTGAATTATATTTCTGTACTCCTACTTTGTATTCCTTCTTTTCGTTGTTTCTATCCGGTGATATGGTTGTGGTATAGTCGAATGAAGAAATAATTTTATCTAAATTTTCAGTTTTTGAATTCATAAAATCACTACTCTTGTATTATAATCTACTTTTTATTATTTAATTTATAAATATTTATGTTGAAATTAAATTTAAAGTTTGTGTGGGGGGTATTTTTAACTGAAAATATTGTTATGGGTTATTAAGTAAAAAATAATATCTTCGTATATTTTTTTTAAAGTATAACGGTTCTAAGGGGTGTATAAATTCAAATATGGTATAATACGATGGAATTTTATGGCGTTCTATTTTATTTTTTAATATTGGGGTTTGTGATTCTACGTTATACTCTTTTTTAGTTTTTAGGCATATTTATCAGTGTCTGGTTGGGATTTATGTTAATATTTTCATTATTCGGGTGTTTGTTCTATATATTGTCGTATTATTCTTAATTTCTTTAAAATATACATTATTGTCTTTATTAATTGGTTATCTAATAAAATTTTTACATAATTTTTTTTGCTTTGGAATTTTTGGAATATAATAATTTTTTTTTGGTGGTCATGAATTTTTTCATAGTATTTTTTTTACGTATTTTATGATTTTTTCCAAAATTTTCTTTTTTTACTAAAATTATCATTTTGATACTGTTTGATATATATGTACTGGTTGATTTTTGATAATTTAGGCATGTTTGCTTTTTGCAATATTTTTTTAAAAAAAGGAGTTTATTACTTTTTTTCCTGCTGGTGGTTAACATTTTTTTGTATTACTTTTTTGCCTTAAATAACTAAAAAAGTATTACTTTTGATTATCTTTAATTCGTTATACATAGATATAACGAAGTAAATTCTTAAATTTTTCATCAAAGTTGAAAAAGTGACAAAAATAGGGGTAATTTAGATTCATTTATCGCATATGACATATACACCAACAACTTAATAATTTAATTTACAGAGGTAGATTGCAAGTGTAACTACTTATTCTTATAATAATTAATTTATAATTTATTAATAAAAATATATTTCCATATTTATTGTTTCAAAAAATATTTTCTTTAACAAA
>JAZUCJ010000117.1:0-2495 GCA_045639105.1 Methanosphaera sp. | reverse complement strand
CCAATCAAACTAAAGCTTACTTACCTAACATGACTGTTCAAAAGATTGCTAACGATGAAATTGTTTATGTTGGCAATGTGACCAGTTTCACTATTGTTGTCACCAACACTGGTGATTGTGAGTTAGGTAATGTCACTGTAACTGATAGAGATTACAGCACTGGTTTAGTATATAATGGTAGTTATGTGGATGTTAAAGGTACTTGGACATTAACTGGCGATCGTGAGTGGACTTTAGTTGGTCCTCTTGCTGCTGGTGATTCTGCTAGCTTTACTGTTTACTTCAATGTTACCATGAACGGTACTTTGGTAAACAATGTAAGCGCTACTTCCAACTTGACCAATGAGACCAATAATACCAATAACACTACTGCATATGCTCCTAACATGACCGTTGTTAAAGTAACACTCGATAAGGAAGTTTATGTCGGAAATACTACTAGATTTACTATTGTAGTTGAAAACACAGGGGACTGTGTATTAGATAACGTTTATGTTGTTGATACTGATTATGATCATTCAGCATTACAATATCTTAGATACGAAAATGGTAGTCGTAACTGGAATTATGATGATAATGGTAAGTGGACCTTAATCGGTACTCTTGCTGTAGGCGAAAAAGCTAACTTTACAGTATGGTTTGAAGTTTTAACCAATGGTACTTTTGTAAACAATGTTACCGCTGGTTCCAATTTAACCAACGAAACAAACAATACCAACAATACCACTGGTAAACCTATTTGTGATTTAGCTATAACCAAAATTGTTAACACTACACATTGTTATGTAGATGACTTGGTAGAATGGAATATCACTGTTGTCAATCACGGCCCAAGCACTGCTTTAGACGTTATTGTAAAAGATGTTTTACCTGAAGGTCTTAAATTAGTAGATGTAAGAGGCGGCACTTATAATAATGATACCCATGAATGGATCATCGGTACTTTAGATAAGGATCAATCTGTATCCATTGTCTTAGTCACCCAAGTTCTAATTGATGGTACTATCAGAAACAATGCTTCCGTAAATACAACTATTAATGAAACTAACTATACAAATAATAACGCAACCAATGTAACTGAAGCTGAATACATTTGTGATTTAGTCATTACAAAAGCAGTCAATTGTACAAGCTGTTATGTTTCTGATGTTGTGGAATGGAACATTACAGTTGTAAATGTCGGTCCACATAACGCAACTAATGTCATTGTAAAAGATATCCTTCCAGAAGGAATGGAATTAATTAGTTATAGAGTTAGTGTTGGTAATTTTAATGAGGTTATTAGTGAGTGGTCTATTGGTACTTTAGAAAAGGATACTCCGGTATCTCTTGTCTTAGTTACTAAAGTCCTTATTGATGGTACTTTTATTAATATTGCTACTGTTAATACTACTACTCCAGAATCAGATTATACAAATAATGAAGCAAATAACACTACAAGAGCTGATCCGATTTGTGATTTAGTCATAATAAAGGTTGTTGATTCTAAGAAAGTTTATTTAGGTGAAATAGTCTCATGGACTATAAAAATAACTAATAACGGCCCAAGTGAAGCTTTAGATGTTAAAGTTGAAGATATCTTACCTGATGGCCTTGTATTACTTAGTTACAAAGCATCCAAAGGTAAATATGTCGATGGTGTATGGACTGTTGGCACATTAGCTAACGGCGCTAGTGAAACCATTACTTTAAAAACTAATACTTCAGGTGTAGGAAACATTACAAACCCAGCTTCTGTAAATACTACTACTCATGAGTCTAATTATACTAATAATAATGACAATGATACTACAGAAGTTCTTCCTTACGTCGATTTAGTATTAATCAAATCATCTGATAAACCTAAGTATAATGTGAATGATACAATGCATTGGATTATAAAAGTCGTTAATAGAGGACCTTGTGATGCAATTGATGCTTACGTACTCGATGTATTACCTTCAAGTACTGAATTTGTAAGTTACACTTCATCTAAAGGATCTTTCGATGCGGCTGCTGGTGTTTGGTCAATCGGTGACTTAGCGAATGGTGAAGAAGTTGTTTTAGACATAATTTGTAAAGCACTTTCCGCTGGAAACTTTACAAACAATGCGACTGTAAACAATTCTGTTTACGATGTTAACACTTCAAATAACTATGATAACGCTACTATTGAGGTTGTCCAAGAGGACGAACCTGTCCCTGAACCGCCTGAACCTACTCCAGAAGAGCCAATTCCACCTAAACATGTTCCAAACATTAGTTTGAAAACAGGTAACCCATTAGTGGTTCTTTTAATCGCTTTAATGGCTATGTGTGGAAGCTTTGCTCTAAGATGCAGGAAAGAATAATCAAAATACAATATATAACTAGATTTTTATCTAGTTATTTTTTATTTTTTTTATTTTTTTTATTTATTAAAATCTCAGAGTATTAAAATTACTGATTAGCTTTTATTGATGATGTCGTCGTATTTTAATAGTTTTATTTCAAATTTTTTAGTAAATTGAATTTTT
>JAZUCJ010000116.1:0-8842 GCA_045639105.1 Methanosphaera sp. | reverse complement strand
GCTCCTCCACCTTATTATTATTTCTTAAAATAATATATCGTAAATATATAATATTTTCTTGTTAATATTTAATAAATATGAACTGAGAATGAATTATTTCTGAATAATTTTAATATTATGGCAATTAAAAATTAAAGAAGTTGCCAGGTTTTCCAAACTATTTATCCTCCATGATATTTTAATTTAAACACGTAAAAACAAGGTTTAATCATGAAAATCAGAATATTTTAGAAAAAAGCAAGTTGGTTTTTATTTAAATAAAAATAGGCCATATCCCATTTTAATAAAGTAATGATTTATTTAAAATTAATCCATGATTTAAAATATAACTAAAAACTCGGCTTAAATTATGGATACCCCTTGTAGTAAATTATATAATCACGATTTTTTGTATAGGTGAATCTTATTTTCAAGATTTGAATCCATTATATCAGCATTGTTCTAAGAATCTCATTTTAAAGGCGATTATGAGATTAATTTTTTATGGTTGTTAATAATCAAAGGATTGTTTTTTATTATCTTATTAGAGTAGTGTCACAATCATGAAACAAAACATATTTAAGTAATTAATTACATAAATTATATCATTATTCTTAAGTTTACTATCTAGATTTTATGTATTTTTTCATAATTTCATTCCTTGCACTTAAGAAGAATATTCTATATTTTTTAGAGGATTAGATATTTTTGAGTAGAAGAAAACGACCTAATTATGTTAATAAAATTGCATTGGAAAGGATGCAAATTTTGTTTAATCAAGCAGAAAAGGAGTTTTCTTTACACCCAGAACGTTCTGATCGTTATGTTAAGTTAACTCGTAATATCTCTACTAAATATAATCTAACATTACCTGATTATTGGCGAGGAAGGTTTTGTAAAAATTGTAATAAATTCCTTAAACCAGGAGCTAACTTAAGAGTAAGACTTTCCGGTAATACAATTACCCGAAAATGTCTTGAATGTGGACATTTAACTAAAGTTCCTTACACTCATAAGAAAAACTAGCTTTTATAAAATAAAATTTATTGGAGTATGATAATTTGAGCAAAAGCCAGAGTAGAAAAGAAATAATGAGAAATTCTTTAAACGCAATTGAAATTAATATTGGAAAAAATGGTATTAATGAAAATGTTATTGAAGAAATCAGACGTCAGTTAAAAAATAATGAAATTGTTAAGATAAGATTTTCCAGAAACATTGCATCCAATAAGGATGAATTTTTAGAAGAAATCGTATCCAACACAAAATCCAAACTAATTGATGTTCGCGGTAATGTTGCAGTATTATATAAGAGAAAATAAATATCTCTTTGAAATATAGTCAATTTTTAAAACAAATATAATAATTTAATAGGAGGCTAATTAAACAATGACAACAGCATTCGATGTACCTGCTGAAAGTTTAATCAGCGCATTAAGTGAAGACTTTAAAGAAAATGATAAAATAAGTGCACCAGCATGGGCTCAATTTGTTAAAACTGGAGTTCACAAAGAACGCAGACCTGAAAACCCAGATTGGTGGTATGTAAGAACAGCAGCATTATTAAGAAGAGTATATGTAGATGGTCCAGTAGGACTTAGCAGACTACAAACCAAATATGGTGGTAACAAAGATAGAGGAACCAGTCCTGAAAAATTCAGAAAAGGAAGTGGATCTATCATAAGAACTGCATTAAAACAACTTGAAGAAGCAGGTTATGTTCAAAAAACAGAAGAAGGCAGAATTGTATCACCTGCAGGTCAATCTTACTTAGATAAAAAAGCTGCCGAAATCATTAAAGATATTCCTGAATTATCAAAATACTAATTTGTATAATAAATTTTGATATGATAAATATAATCTATACAAGGAGTTGTGTTAAATGAGTGAACTTGACGAAATTAGGCGTAGAAGAATGGAACAACTTCAACAACAACAGATGGCTGCCCAACAACAACAAAGTGTAAACTACCAGCAATTACAACAAGAAGAACAGATGAGACAACAATACGAAGAACAAAAGAAGAATGCACTTAGACAAATATTAACACCAGAAGCACGTCAAAGACTCGCTAACTTAAGATTAACAAAAGCTGAACTTGTTAACGCTATTGAAATGCAACTGATTCAAATGGCCGAAAGTGGAAGAATACAGGTTCCAGTATCAGATGCTACATTAAAACAAATCTTAAGAGAAACAACTAATAATAAACGTGAAATTCATATCACAAGAAGATAATCATTAAATTTATATGATATTAGTGTATTTTTATGAAAACAGCTGTATTATATAGTGGCGGTAAAGATAGTTCATTAATGGCGGTTATTCTGGACAAGCTTGGCTATGATGTGGAATTAGTTACTATAAATTTTGGAGTGTATGATTCCTCAAAACCGGCAGTCAAATCGGCTAATAGTTTAGGATTTAAGCATAAAGTCATGAAACTTGATACTAAAATATTAACTGATGCTGTGGAAATGATTATTCAAGACCAGTTTCCAAACAATGGGATAAATCATATACATCATAAAGTAATTGAACACTTGGCAGACGAATATGATCTGATAGCCGATGGAACTAGACGTGAAGACAGGATTCCTAAACTTAAACAGAATGAAATTCAAAGTTTAGAAGACAGAAAAGGTGTCCAGTATGTTAATCTAACTGGTATTGGATATAAAACAATAAATGATACTAGTGACAGATTATTTGAACTTCAAAAAGCTCAAAGCGATATCCATAACAGTTCGGATTATGAAATGGAAATCCGGGTATTGCTAGAACAAAAGGGACAAGACATTAATGAGATATTTCCCCAACATATTCAATCAAGAGTTATAGGATGGAAGTAAAATGAGTCGTAACAAAAATTTACCAAAAAAATTAAGATTAGCTAAAAAAGGCAAACAAAACAGAAGAGTTCCTATCTTTGCTATGATGAAAACATCAAGAAAATTAAGAACTCATCCAAAAGTCAGACAATGGAGAAGAAGCAAAATTAAAGTATAAACTTTATAGTTTAACTTTAGATTTTAATAATAATTATAGGAGTGTACTAGAATGGAAAGAATTTACACTATTCCTCTAAGAGATGTAAAAAACGTACCTAGAACAAAAAGGTCACCAAGAGCAATAAGATACATCAGAGAATTCATTCAAAAACATATGAAAGCTGAAGATGTTATCATCGACACAGCTGTTAACGAAAAAATCTGGGAAAGAGGACGAGAAAAAATCCCATCAAAAATCAAAGTTAAAGCTGTAAAAGAAGATGAAACTGTAGAAGTAACATTAGTAGATGAATAATTTTTTTTACTAAATGCTAACTATGAGATTATTATGTTATCTAAACCTCTTTATCATAAAAATACGAGTTACTAAAGAGTTAGATAATAATGTATACATGTAATTTAAGAGAACTTAATCAACTCTCTTCCTACTACTAATATAATTGAAATGTTTGAGAGGTGGGCGTTTTAATTATATTGATACATATTTAATAAACCTCACAGATGGAGTGATAAAATGATACAAAGATTCGATATTGATGGAAATCCTAATTTAGGTGTTTCTATACTGGCAAAAGATACTGTTGCTATAGTTTCACAGGGACTCCAAGATACATATTTAAAAAGTATCGAAGAAACATTGAAAGTACCAATAATAAAAACGCCAATCTGTGGTAGTAATCTAGCAGGAGCATTAATGGCTGGAAATTCTAACGGTCTACTTGTATCACCATATGTCTTCCAACATGAAGTAGATATACTAAGTGAACATGATATTAACGTAGAAATAATACCAGACAAATTAACTGCAATAGGTAATATTATTGTAGCTAACGATAATGGAGCTATTGTAAATCCAGAGTTATCAAGTGATGCAAAAAAAATCATTGAAGAAACTTTAGATGTGGAAATTGTAGAAAGTACCATTGCCGGGTTGGATATTGTTGGTTCAACAATTGCGGCAACAAATAAAGGTGCTTTAGTTCATCCTGATGCATCAGATGAAGAGTTAGATCTTGTTGAAGATGTTTTAGGAGTACCTGCAGAAATTGGTACGGTTAACCGTGGAGTTAAACTCGTAGGAGCATGTATCATTGCAAATTCTAATGGTGTCATTGTAGGAAATAAAACTACAGGACCCGAACTAGCAAGGATTGATCAAGTATTCAACTTATTTGAGGGATCATTATGAAAACAAAAATATTTAGAGTAAAAGGAAAATTATTAGATGTTGATAAAACCAAAGTATTCACAAGAGAATTAAAAGCAATTAAAGTAGAAGATGTACAGGAAAAATTATACTCTGAATTTGGTAGTAAACACAGATTAAACAGAGATCAAATTATCTTCGATGAAATTACTGAAATATCAGCAGATGAAGTAACTGACCCTATCGTACAAAGTTTATTATAAGCGTGTCATAATAAGCATTAAACATAGGATGTGTTCCAATGGAAGATAGACAAAAATTAGAACAGATGATTAATGAAATCAATCAGTTACAACAACAAGGCGAAACGATTGCCCAACAAATTGAACAATTAAATGTATCATTAAATGATATTCGTTCTGCTGAAAGTGCAGTGAAAGGGTTAGAAGGAGCAACCGGGAAAGAAACCTTAATTCCTATAGGTGCAGGATGTTTCATCACAACAGAACTTAAATCAGAAGACGTTATTGTAGGTGTAGGTTCTGATGTTGCCATCAAAAGAAGCAGAGAAGAAACAGAAGAAACCCTTAAAAATGATAAAGAAGAAGTAGAAAAATTAATCAAATCATTAACTGAACAGTTACAGAAAATCAATGATTACATTACACAGAAAAGACCGGAAGTAGAAAAGTTAATGAAAGAACAGGGAGTACAATAATTACTCTTAAAATTCTTCTTTTTATATTGTTTATAACCTCCCACTTTATACATACAGATGACTATTTTTTCTAACAATAATGATTGAATTTAAAATTTTTTACAAAAAAGGTTTATTTTTAACAAAAATTTTATAGAAGCATTTCATCCAATATATTAATATATGAACACTTGGAGGATTATTTTATATGGATGAAAATGAGATTGCAAATGTAGAATGGATTCCCCTGATACTGATTTCACTGGCATCATTTATTATTACATTAAACACTACTTTCATGAATGTGACAATATCACAATTAGTATTGGATTTAAATACAACAATAAGCACGATACAGTTAATCATTAGCTTTTACACACTTATCATGGCATCATTAATTTTAATTAGTGCCAGACTACAGGAAATAATTGGCAAAAAGAAAATATTCCTAACTGGTGCCGCCATATATGCGGTGGGTACACTAATTGCTGCACTTAGCCAGAACTCACTAATGCTATTTGTGGGCTGGTCATTACTGGAGGGTATCGGCGGATCATTAATGATACCACCTATTGTATCAATTGCAAAAGATGCCTATAACTCTGATAAACGCGTCTTTGCATTAGCCATCATTAGTGCAGTAACCGCAGTAGCAGTTGCAATAGGTCCACTCTTTGGTGGAATTGTCACAACATTTCTCACATGGAGATACGGATTTGCTTTTGAATTAATTGTCCTGTTAATCATATTCATATGCTCTGGAAAGATTAAAAACTACAAAGCATCATTAACAAAAAAAGATTTTGACATAACAGGTTCAATATTATTAATTTTTGGATTAACAAGCTTCATATTTGGTGTTCTTTTGTTAGAAGAGAATGTTTTGATTACCGTTGGTCTGGTGGTGATGTCCCTAATAATATTATCATTGTTTGCTTCATATGAATACAGGATAAAACAAAGGGAAAAAACGCCACTTCTTGATGTTAACATGCTGAAAGTTCGCAATATAAGTATTGGAACATTGATAAGATTAATTACATGTCTTGCCATTGCAGGTTCATTGTTTGCCATGCCAATATTCCTACAGGGTGTTTTAAAATTTGACGCATTTACAACGGGATTATACCTGTTACCCCTAACGATTGCCATACTACTTTCTTCACTGCTTGCTCCTAGATTAGCTGGAAAAATCAATCATAAGATTCTGATGAGCATTGGATTTCTTGTTGCCATGTTTTCATCAACAATCCTTTCAACACAGTTTACAGTTAGTACAACATTTTCAACAATTGCTCCCGGAATGTTTTTACTAGGATTTGGAATTGGAATTGTATTATCATTAGGAATAGAGGTTGCATTGGTTGAAACTAAGGATAAAAATCTGAGTTCTGCATCAGGCATCTTATCTACTGGCCAAACGTTTGGTATGTCAATGGGTACTGCCATTATAGGATGCATATTAATTGTTGGTGCAACATGGGGTCTGCATGATGCAATCAATACCAATGCACAAGAGGAGATAAGTGATGAACAATTAAACATTGAAAGTCAGGAATATCTTCAGAAGATGGGACAGGTAAATCTTAGCCAATTACAATCAGACAACAATATCTATGAACAAGCGGTTGATAATGTTTTAACCGATGCTATGAAGATGGTTATGTCATTCACGTCGGGACTTTTAGCCATAGGACTTTTATTGACACAGACTTTGAATGATGTTAAATCATATCAATTAAAAAGGTTGAAAAAATAGACAACTTTTAATATATTCCCCTCCACATTTTTTTTAATATATGTTTTCATTTTATATTATTTCATCATATGTCTAAACTATTTTTAATTAGTTATTTTACTAAGTAATTACATAAATATAACTAATAAATATTTAAGGATTGTGAAAGCTTGTTTGATTCACTTAGAAAGAAACTTAGAAAAACTATTAAAGATGCATCAGATAGTATTCCAGAAGAAGAGTTAGAACCATCAAAAATTAGTCAGGAATTGGATGATTTAGAATCAGATCTTCAGTCTATTGAAGAAAAATATTCCGATACTACAACAGAAGAAACTGCTGAAGAAACATCACCCGCAGAAGAAGAAACAGAAGAAGAAACAACCACGAAAGAATTTGAAGAAACAGAAGCTATAGATGACAACCAGGAAGAAACAATAGAAAGCAAAACTCCTGAAGAAAGTGTCGAAAGTATTGAAGAAACAACAACTGAAGACATAGAAGAGGATGACGAAGAAACAAGTGTTGATGAAGAAAACAAGGAGAAAAAAGGATTCTTCGGATTTTTAAAACATGACAAAAACAAAAAAGAAGAACATACCTTCGAGGTTGAAGAGGATTTAGAAGAACCTCCTGAAGAATCACAGGAAAGTGAAGAAACAGTTGAGGAAGCCTCCAGTGAAGAAAATGAAGAGGAAGTTCCAGAAACACAGGCAGAAGAAAGCAAAGGAAGGTTTGGCTTTTTAAGAAGAGATAAAAAGAAAGAAAGCACGGAAGAAATCAAAGAAGAAGATGAAAAGGAAGATAAAAAACCAAAATATGAGGATGAAGAAAGCGGTGGAAAATTCTCATTCATAACAAAGAAAACAATTAAAGAAGACGATATTGAGGACATACTTGAAGAACTGGAATTTTCACTCATCGAGGGTGATGTGGCATTTGATGTAGCCGAAAGAATTGTCGAATCAGTTAAGGAAGATCTTGTTGGAAGAAAAATCAAACGCCGTGGTGACATGGAACTTTTCACAACAAATGCTCTTAAAAAAGCAATAACTGAAATCATAGATAATGGGTACTATGACCTGCTTGGTGATATTGAAGCTTCAAAACAAAAGGGTGAACCATACAAGATAATGTTTGTAGGAATTAACGGAACAGGAAAAACCACAACAATTGCCAAAATGGCAACATACCTTGAAAAGCATGGCTACACCTCAGTATTTGGTGCTTCAGACACTTTCAGAGCAGGTGCAATTGAACAATTAGAACATCATGCAAAGAATCTTAATCTGAAAATAATTAAACACGAACGAAATTCTGATCCTGCTGCTGTAGCATATGATGCGGTAGAACATGCAAGAGCAACTGGAAAAGATGTGGTGTTAATTGATACGTCAGGTCGTATGCAAACCAACACAAACCTTATGGATGAGATGAAGAAAATTAAAAGAGTGTCCAAGCCCGATATTGTATTGTATGTTGGTGATGCTTTAATGGGTAATGATGCTACAGAACAAGCAAGCAAATTCAATGAGGTTATAAATATTGATGGTATTATTTTAACCAAAGCCGATGCTGATGCAAAGGGTGGAGCTGCAATATCCATAGGACATGTTATTAACAAACCAATACTCTTCATTGGTACCGGACAATCATATGATGATTTAATGGAATTTGAACCGGAATGGATGATTAACCAGATTTTTGCAGAGGAAGCTGAAGCTTAAACTTTCCCCCAATCTCCCTCTTTTTTATACGTTTTAAAGAACTAATTTAAACTACTATTTTCTATAATACAATATTCCACAAGTTAACATGCATTGTTTTAAGAAGAATCTGCATTATATTCCAAATTTAATGCTGACAATCCAGTGAAAATCATGAAAATTTTATTGGATTCATCATAAATAATTTTACCGGATAATGCCCAATTATAATCATATTGCGCCTCATCAATAAATAGAAATATTTCTTTATCCAATGTCCGTAATGTTGAATTATGATGATATTTTAAGAAAATTTATATTACATCCAATATTTTAAATTCGAAACGTTCATTAAGCTTTTCACATGATAGGTATAAAATTTGATTTTGATTAATATTTTTTTTCTTTAAAAGATAAACATATAACTGATATAGTATTGTTGTTTTTCCCACTCCCTTAATCCTGGTAGCAAAAGGTATTTATTATAATCTTCACCGTCTAAAAAATCATCTATATAACATTTAATTTCATAAAATTCATTCCTATACTGAAATTTTCATCTT
>JAZUCJ010000115.1:0-12190 GCA_045639105.1 Methanosphaera sp. | reverse complement strand
GATAATATATTAGTATATAAAAATTGGATTAAAGAAACATGAATACTAAAAATTTAACAATACATATTTTAGACTTTGAAAATGAATTATCATTCATAAAAAGTTATTATAAAAATTTATTATCTTATTGTATTGAGTATAAACTTCATTACGATGGATATGTTGCCGTTGAAATAATAAAATTTGCTGAAAAAATTGAAGAACTGTTAGAAAACCCTGATGAGATTTTAAAGATAGATGACATTAACTTTTTAATCAGAATTGCTGAAGGTAGAACATTCTTAAAACTAAACCAACTTTCAACGGAATATAACAGGCAGAACACTCATGATATTCTGAAGATTCCCCGATATAAAATGTTTCATGTTTTAGAAAATCATGGATATTAACTAATCAAGAAAACTATCATCTATGTTAAAATAAAAACAATAATTATATAATTTAATAAATAACATAAATAATTAACATAATAGTAAGAGGTTATTTATAATGAGTGGAAATTTATCATTTACACAGGAGTTAAGACAACAAGGTTTAATAATTAGCGAAGCTGGAACAAAGAACGAAGATAATATTTCGACCGAAGAAACAAAAGAAAATAATGATACAGATATTGAAAATGAATCATATGACAAATCATTGATGTATATCGGTAAAAAACCATCAATGAATTATGTTTTAGCAATCAATTCCAGAATGTTAGAAGGATTAGATGAACTAACAATTAAAGCTCGTGGAAAAACTATCAGTAAAGCTGTAGATGTAGCCGAAATTGTAACCAACAGATTTATTACTGATGCAAATGATGAACAAGTGAAAATTTCTACAGAAGAAGTTATTAGAGAAGACGGTAATGTTACAAACGTTTCAACAATAGAAATAGTTATAAAAAGATAATTACAGAATAATTTCTTCTAAATCATTGGGAACCAATAAGTTCCCACCAAAAATCTTTTCACCCTCGCCAAGATACAATTCTTTCCTATTTTTAAGATTATTGTCAACAGTATGATATAACACCAGATTTTTTACTTTGAAGTCATTAGCAATCTTACACGCATCTGCTACTGTGGAATGATTTTTTTCATATGCCTTAAAAATATGTTCCTCGCTTTTAAGACAAAATGCTTCATGTATTAACCAATCAACATTATCAACATATCTTTTATTTAACCGGTTGAATGGCTCATCGCCACAACAAGTCAATTTATGAGTCTTCTCGTATTCAATTTGAAAACCAAACTGTTTTGCTTTTTTTGAACAGATATCAAAGAATGTAATCTCCTTATCAAACAAGGTTATTGTTTGATTATCCTCCACTTCGATTAAAAATAATCTTTTATTCAACAAGTCATAATCGCGTTGTTCTAAAAATTTTTTCATAAAATCTTTGATTAAATAGATTACCTCGTCATGGGAATAAACTGATAAATTTCCATCGTACTCATTCCTATTAATGTGTTGACAAACCATTCGTACAATCCATAATACTCCAATTAAATGATCCATGTGTTTGTGGGTAACTATTATATTATGAATTTTTTTCCAATCAACGGATACTTTTTTGAGTTGATTAAAAATAGTGCTTCCTCCACCGCCATCAACCAGGATATGATTATCTTTTTCAGTTAACAAAAAACAGCTGTTATAACATTCCGTAGCAGATGCATTTCCTGTACCTAACATGGTTAGTTTCATAACTTCTTCTCCAAATATTTTAATACTATGACAACAAAGATATTTATTTATATTTTTAAATTTTATGTATTATATTTTTTTTAACGAAAATTAGAGATGTAAACCATGAATAACGAAAACGATAATTATCAAGTAACTGAAAGAAATGATCGTCCAATTATATTTTTTAATGATGCAAACAGTTCTGATAATGAAAAAATAGATGCAAGTATAAAAGAATTTAAAAATAATACAGAAAACACATCACTGAATAATTACCTGATTACATCCGCCATAGCTGTTCTAATATATTTAGTATGTGCCTGGGGTTCAAGAATAGCTTTTACAGAAGTCATAGATTTAGAGTTACCCCTAGTAATCTTTTTTACTTTAATATTAACTTCATTATCCATTCAAGGATATACTAAAATAGCCTACATTGCAGGTTTCGTGATTAGTTGTCTTTGCTTCTTCATTAGTCCTGCACATACCTTTATTTTCGTCATTGCTCTTATGAGTAATATCATTTACAAGACGATTGAAGGAATATGCTTTAATAAGAAGGATTATTTAAATACCCAACCAACTAACTCCAACATGATTTTAGGCTTTGTTTCACGTATGAAATATTATGTGATTCTATCATTGTTTATCTTCGTAGTCTTTGTAGTGCTGGGTTACTTTTTTGCAGGAATATTCCAGCCTATAGTGTTACCATCAGTAGAGGGACTTAATCAAGGTGTTCAACAAGGAACCATAAAACTTGAGACAATACCTTTATTCATGAATAACTTCACGGTAGCAATGAATATGCTGATGGGCGGACTATACTTTAGTACCATGACCCTTTATTTATTGATATTCAATGCACTGGTTATAGGTTACACTGCCTGTATTACTGATTTAGGATATTTCCTATCATTCACGCTACCTCATGGAATAATCGAATTATTCGCAATAATACTTGCAGGAGCAGCCGGTTTCAGAGTTACCCATTCAATATTCATATTAATTACCGGTATTAAAGTTAAGGATGAAAATAGAAGAGACATATTCATAGAACATGTTGAAACATGCTGTAAAATGCTCTCGGATGTCCTTATTATGATAATCATCATAGCAGTACTGCTAATTATAGCAGCATACATTGAAGCAAATTTAACAATACCTATTGGTAGAGGTTTATATGAAATGATATATTTACCACAACCAATATAATCAAAAAAAATATAATTAATAACAACAAGAGAAGGAATAAATAATATGGAATTAATAGACATAGGCCTAAACTTAATGCATAAATCATATGCCAAGGATAGAATAAGTGTTATGCAAGAAGCAAAAGAAGTGGGTGTATCCAAAGCCATTATCACTGGAAGCAGCATTAACTCCAGTAAACACGCAGTAAACTTTGCACGTGAACATGACAACATCGTCTATGCTACATGTGGTGTTCATCCACATGATGCAAAAACTTGTGACGAAAACACCATTGATACGCTAAGAACACTAGCTAAAGAAAAATGTGTAGTTGCAATAGGTGAATGTGGATTGGATTACAATAGAAATTATTCTCCACAACCTGTTCAGAGAAAATGGTTTGAAAAACAAATTGAATTAGCTGAAGAATTAAACATGCCCCTATTCCTACATGACAGAGAATCTTATGACGATTTTGCAAAAATTATGAAAAAACACGGTAAAATTGCAGACAGATCAGTAGTGCATTGTTTTACTGGAACAAAATATGAAGCTGAAGACTACTTGGATTTAGGCTGTTACATTGGAGTAACCGGTTGGATTTGTGATGAACGAAGAAATGATGAGCTATTAAAGGCAATAAAAATTATTCCGCCTGAAAAATTAATGATTGAAACTGATGGCCCATTTTTATTACCAAGAGATTTAAGTCCTAAACCAAAAAAGAACAGAAATGAACCAAAATACCTGCCACATATCCTAAAAAGAATAGCTAAAGAGATGAATATGGATTCGGATGAATTGGGAAAAATAGTTACTCAAAATACCAAGAAATTCTTTAATATAGAATAACAAAAAAAAGTCCAATATACGCCGGATTATGTGAGAAATACCATAATCCACAGTACAAGTATTGGCAGATTATATTCCCACATCACAGAAATTGGAGTTAATCTAAAAGTCGAAAAAATATAAATAAATGATTTTAAAAATTATATGATAATGGAGATGCATATATATGTTAATTGTTAATGCAAAATTAATACCAAAAGAAGGAAAACTAGACGAAATCGTGGAAAAAGCACAAAATTTACTCAAAGAATCTCGTGAACACAAAGGAGTAATCAGTTACAACCTATACAAAAATGTTGAAGAAAACACTTTAATGTTCGTGGAAAAATGGAAATGTAAAAAAGGTCTCGAAAAACATATGGAAAAAGAAGTATTTATAGAATTTGGACAGTCCATCAAAGATTTAGTAGCAAGTGACTTAGAAGTAGAAATATACACTGCAGAAAAAGTGTAGTTAACTACTCCAAATTAACTTCCTAATACATGTCCTCCAATACAACTTCTCTTTTAATTTTTTTAATTAACTCGGCAGTTACTTTAGTATCATCATCAGGATTAGATATATAAACTTTAACTTTTACATCAACACCTGCCGTGGTAATATTTTTAATCAATATCACATATTTTGGTTCCTTCAATATTAGTGGAGAATTATCGAGAACTTTTTCTATCTGGGATATTTTTTCGTCAAAATTATATCTGTTCAATATTTTCACATCAAAATATATTGCATAATATCCATTCCTGGTATGATTAATAAATGGCTTTGTTGTAAAAAGAACATTAGGTATTACCATGTACTTCTTTTTATAGAATAATTCAACGGATTTGAAACCTATTTTCTTAACTTGGCCTTTATAACCATCAATTTCAATCATATCCCCAATAACAAATCTTTTTTCCAATATGATTATTATCCCCGAAATCACATTTGATAAAGTATCCTTTGCAGCCAGTGTAACTGCTAAACTTACCAATCCCAAACTAACTATTAGAGAATGCAAATCAATTCCCAAAACATCCAGAACTAATAAGAAGATCATGAAAACTGCAAGATAACGAAGAATCTTATTTAACATGACTAAAGAACTTGAAGTAATTGAATTTTTATCAACAACTCTGTTTATAGCCAAATTAAACAATTTTAAAATAATTATAGGGATTATTATGGCTAAAATGAGCTTAATTATTACGCTCAAATTTGCATAAAAATCTATTAAGTCAGGTTCTATCATAGTTTTTTACTCATCTGATAAATTAATTGTTTAAATAAATATCCTTACTAAAATATTTGTATTTAAAGATTTATAAATAATATATAACTAATTTTATGAAATTTTACCGGAAGTATAATTATGGCATTAAGAGAATTATTAGCACCAGCAGGTTCTTATGATATTTTAGTTGTAGCAATAAATGCAGGAGCCGATGCTGTATATATTGCTGGACAAAGATATGGTGCAAGAGCATTTGCTCAAAATTTTACATCGGAAGAACTAGAACAAGCTGTTAGATATGCACATTTAAATGGGGCTTCAATACATGTAACAGTTAATACATTATTTAACAGTTCGGAAATTTTAGAAGTTCTAAAATATATCCAATACCTCTATAGAATAGGAGTGGATGCTGTAATTGTACAAGACATTGGATTAATATACCTGTTAAATAAATTTATTCCGGAAATGGAAGTTCATTCATCTACACAAATGACTTTACGTGATTACAATAGTGTTTTATGGGCACATGATGAAGGAATTAAAAGAGTTATACTTCCACGTGAAATGAGCATCAATGAAATAAAAAACATTTCAAATCGTTTAAAGGAAGAAAATGTTGACATGGATTTAGAAGTGTTTGGACATGGTTCCCTTTGTTATTGTATCAGTGGAGACTGTTATATGTCCTCTTTTATCTCCGGAAGAAGTGCTAATAGGGGTGCATGTGCTCAGCCTTGTAGATCAATGTATAAACTAAGATATCATAACCACAGTATCAGCAATGGTTGTCTAATTTCCACACATGATCTGGCTACATATAAAAATGTTAAGGCAATATCCGATGCCGGTGTAATTTCATTAAAAATAGAGGGACGTTTAAAATCAGAGGATTATGTTGCAACTGTCGTTAATGCGTATAGGACTCTAATAGATCACATGGATGATGAGGATAACGGCAGGCTGGTCAAAGAATTAGAAGAAGATTTGAATCTGATTTTCAACAGGTACTATACTAACGGTTACATTTTAAATGACACTCCCGGAGAAGTAATGGGCAGACAAAGTTCCTTCCACCAGGGATTATACTTGGGAAAAATCATTTCTATTGATGGGGAAGATGTTGTTATTGAATTTGATAATGAAGACCATCCTGTTTTGGAAAAGGGTGATGGAATAGGATTTAAACATAACAATCATATCAGGGGAATATATTTAGATAAGATTGTTGAACAGAATAAGGATTATATTCATATTCAAACAACCCGTGATATCAGAGTCGGTTCAGAAGTATACATTAGTTATTCAAAAAGATTACATGATAAGCAAAAGCAATTCCAGAAAGAAATTATTAAGCCACACATCCCCTTATCCATGGATATTACCCCGAATAAGAAACGTAGCATGACAGTTAATGCAAGTTTCAGGATAGATGATGAAATCATTAGTTTTGGATATAAATCTGAACGCAAGTTTGATGAAGCCATTAATAAACCTCTTGATGAGCAAACCATTATTAATCAAATGAAAAAAAGTGGAGACACTCCGTTTATAGTTGAAAATGTTAAGGTAACAAATTTACCGGACAATGTTTTCATGCCTATCGGAAAAATTAATAACATTAGACGAAAAGTTTTAGATATAGCTTCCGAAAAACTATTAAACTATTATGAACCTAACCCTAATGAAGCGGGCAGTATACGTAAAAATATTAAAAAATATGTAAAGGATTGTAAAAATAATAAAAGTAATGTAAAAAAATCGGATTATGTAGCTCTCAATGTATATGTAGACAACCTTGACTTGCTGACTATTGCCAATAGAAATGCCATAGACAGAATATATTTCGATGCATCATACCTATACAACAATAAAGAGGACTATTTCAACAACATTGAGGACTTATTAAGAAAAGCATACAATATTGCAATTGATAAGGAATTAGTCTGGGTACTCTCCGCATTCACATCAGACGAAGACCTGAATAAAATTGTGGAAATAAACAGAAATCTGTTGGAAGACAACATAAAAATTTCAATAATGGGTGATTCACCATCATTAACCAGGATTTTCCCGGAAAATAACGTCTTCGGTGCCCATAACCTAAATGTTTGGAACGAATACAGTGTTGCAATGCTTGATAAAAATAATTTTAAATCAACAACAATATCCAGTGAACTATCAAAAGATGAAATAACAGAACTGGTGAAAAAATCTAAAAAATATGATACACAACTGGAATTAATAGTTCAGGGAAATCAGGAAATAATGGTTTCCAAGGATAATTTCTCAAACCTTAATGAAGGCTTTGACTTGGATATTGAAACTGAGGAATATGTTGTTCTTGAAGACAAGGAAAATAAGGCAAAATATAAAATATATTTTGATTACAACAATCAAAGTCACTTCTTCAATAACGATATGTTATGTCTGATTGATGAAATAGATGAATTGAAAGAGATGGGTATTGAAAGCATCACAATAGATGGAAGATTCACCAAGGACACCTATCTGTCTAAAATCATTTCATTATACATTCAAAGATTACGTGAAAGTCATCCGAAAAAGAAATATTCCGAGAACGTGGACAATATCTCATATTCCAAATTAAATAAGGGAAACTACATGAATGAAAGAGTTCTTGAAGACTTAAACAGCCAGAGAAAAAGAAAAAGTAAAAGAAGTTAAGTGTCAAATCCTCTTATATAACTTTATAACATTTTTCTTTTTATAATCCAATTTCTTATTGATTTTACAAAAATCGAAACCTTTTTTTAAAAAGAACATAGATGAGTCTACAAAAGAATTTACCACCATATACTTAATATCCTCATGTAAATTATGTCTTGCAAGAAAAATTATATCGTTTAACACGTAGGTTCCAATAGATCTATTTCTACATTCTTTAAAAATATATAAACAAAGCAATTCTACAGAATTGTCATTAATTGTTAATGAAAAAGTTCCGGCCAAGTTATTTTTATATATGATGCAGTAATTCAGGGAATCTTCAGTGAAAAATTCACCATATTTCTCGCCACATACTATTTTTTCAAGTTTAATGTTCTGAAAATTATCTATTTCAATATTTTCTACAGAAAATTTCTCATAATAATACTTTTTAATATAATTCATAATACTTTATGATAATGTTTATATTTTTATCAATTTCTCCAAATTATTAATAGATATTTAATGATATTTTAAACATATTATAAATATTTTACCTAAATGATAAAAATATGTTATCTCATTAAACTATAATAACAATTAACCACATACATAATATTTACAACCGAAAATGTGATTATATGGTTCAAGAAAAAAAAACTGTAAAGGATAAGAGAAACAGTATAAACGAATACAATTATTTAGATTTCAGTTTTGATTCAATTACGGGCTTAACCTATGGAAAAAAATTAGGTGGAAACAAAGGAATAAGTTTTGAATCTGATTCAAGAAAATACGAACACGTAATTGAAAAAATCAAATCAAACGATAAACTTTCAAAAGATAAAATTATCAACGATAATCCATTAGACATAAAGATCAACCCATACAATAAACATAAATTCGATTTCGTAACATGTTTAGGTGGTACATCCATTTTAGATGGTATTGATGAAACCAGAACCTTGCTATTCAAATCATTACTCTTAAGTAGCAAATTTGTATATATCAACCAGACAAACTACGATTCAGATGTCTTTCTATTCAAGAAAGGTTTCAAAACCAACATATCCGATTGGACTAGAAATACCAATCACGTAACAAGCAACATATACTTCAACCTACTCTTTGATTTTTATAAAAAAGGTTACATAGAAGACTTCATAATATACTACACAATTCCTATCAAGGACTCAAAAGATTCAACAATACATCCTTTAAACAGCCCAAAAAATCAGCCAACATTCAATGACGAATCCCACCCTGCCAAAAATGAACATATAAACTTCAAAAACATCTACAAATACCTGAATGTTTTAATAACAGTTACCGGATATAAAAAGATTGATGAAGTACTTGATAAAATAAACAATAAAAAGCACATACTCTATGATTCAAGAACTGGAATATATGATGACTCTACAGAAGAATTTATTGATAAAAAAAATAAAAAAGGAAAAAACATTTTCGGAAAAGTTAACCAATACTTAAACACGGACGTATAACTTAAAAAAAACTTTTATTTGATATTCAATTAATCAAATTAAATGATAAAATAATAATATCGAAAAGTTTTTATTAAATCTTTTAAATAAATATTAAAGTAAACGACCTTATAAAAAAATAATTATAAGAAAAAAGATGAAAAATATTTTAAATTGAATAAAATATTATTTTAAAGGAGATATGATTTTATATGACATGTACCATTTTAGTCGGTGGACAATGGGGAGACGAAGGTAAAGGAAAATGTATAACTTATTTTTGTACAAAAGATAAACCAGATATCATTGCAAGAGCAGGAGTAGGTCCTAATGCAGGACATTCTGTGGAATGTGATGGAGAAAAATACGGTTTACGCCTAACTCCTTCCGGTTTTTTCAATACTGATGCAAGATTATTGATTGGAGCTGGAGTACTAGTTAATCCAGAAGTATTCAAACATGAACTGGAATATCTGAACAAGTATTCCGTTGAAGGTCGAACATTTATGGATTCCAATTGTGCTATTATTACTGACAAACATACACAAGCAGATAAGGATTCATCCTATCTATCCAAAAAGATAGGAACTACTGGAAGTGGATGTGGACCTGCAAATGCAGAACGTATAAACAGAACAATTGATTATGCAAAAGACATACCAGAACTTGAAGGATATATTACTGATGTACCTACCGAAGTAAACAAGGCAATTGAAGAAGGAAAAGATGTATTTGTCGAAGGTTCACAGGGATTCGGTTTATCATTATACTACGGAACATACCCATTTGTAACAAGTAAAGACACTTGTGCAAGTACCGCAGCAGCTGATGTGGGAATTGGACCAACCAAAGTAGACGAAGTTATCGTTATTTTCAAAGCTTACGTGACAAGAGTTGGCGAAGGTCCTTTCCCAACCGAAATATCACCTGAAGAAGCAGAGAAAATGGGAATCGAAGAATACGGAGTAGTTACCGGACGTAAAAGAAGAGTTGGATTATTCGATAAAGAATTTGCTAAACGTTCTTGTATGATTAATGGTGCTACCCAAATCGCACTAACATGCATTGACAGATTATACCCGGAATGTGAAAAAGTAAATAAATACGAAGACTTATCTCAAGAAGCAAGAGATTACATTGAAGATATAGAAAAAGATGTTGGTGTTCCAATCACAATCATATCAACAGGACCTGACCTTGCAGATACAATCGATTTAAGAGACGAAAAATTAAATTAAATTAATCTCCTTTAAATATTTTTTTTTAAAAATTTTTTGTAAAAAAATAGCTCTTTCTAAAAATTTTAACTGATAATTAAAAATAAAAAAAATAGTATTAGATGCTTATTCGGCATCTCTGTACATATGTGCGAATTTTGGATCATAAAGTTTTGATTGTTCCCCACTTTGTTGATCTAAAACATCACCAACAACAATCATAGCAGTCTTTGTGAAACCTGCTTCATGAACTTTCTGTGCAATGTTTGTTAAATTTCCACGAACAATCTCTTGATCTGGCCATGTGGCTTTTTTTACCACGGCAACAGGAGTGTCTTCACGATATTCTTTAAGTAATTCCGCAACTACATCGTCAATCATATGAATTCCTAAGAATATACACATGGTAGCATTGTGTTGGGCTAATTTACATAAAGCTTCTTTTGATGGTTTAGGTGTTCTACCTTCAGGTCTGGTGATTATAATAGTTTGTGAAACTTCAGGCAGGGTTAACTGAGATTCTAATGCTGCAGCTGTTCCGAATAAACTACTTACACCCGGAATAATTGTGTAACCAATATCCAATTCCTTCAATTGATTAATTTGTTCTGCGATAGCACCGTAAATTGCCGGATCTCCTGTATGTACACGGGAAATAATCTTATTTTCGTCATGTGCTTTTTTAATTACGTCTATGATATCATTTAAATTCATCTCGGCACTATCATAAATGTCGGCATCATCTTTTGCAATATCCAATACTGCCGGATTAACCAATGAACCGGCATAAATGATTACATCGGAATTTTTTATTGCTTCTGCACCTTTAACCGTGATTAAGTCTGGATCACCCGGTCCAGCACCTATAAAAATTACTTTACCTTTATAATCTTCAAAATTCATAATTATTCTCCATTGTTTTTTATTACTATAACTATTTATTTATTTTATAGATAATATATATCTTTTTTTAATAGTAGTTTAGAGTTATTAAATTAATGTTTAAATCGATTTAAATAATCTGTTAAAACACCGGATAATATTAGGACTATTCCCATCAATATTACGAATATGCCAACGGCATTTAGATACAGATTAGTGGAAAGACTTGTTAAATGAACGGACAGATAAATCAATATCCCGAAGAACATGATTATCGTACCGCTTATTCCATAGAAATATAATGGCCTGTTAAACCTCATTAATTCAAGAACTCTTAAAAGCACGCTTACTCCCTGAATAACCGGATTTGCTGTTGTAGTGTTAACATCATACCTTACTGTTATTTCAACTTCGGTAATTCTCATATTATGATTTGAAGCTTCAATCAACATGTCACTTTCAATTCCAAATCCTTCCGGATTAAAATTAAAACAATCAAAACATTTTGATGAAAAAGCTCTGAAACCACTTTGTGAATCTGTAAGCTTTACTCCTGAAGCAATATTTGTTGTTTTATCCAATACTGTTTGACCTACTCGCCTATATTTTGGAGTTGATGTTTCATGACCATTAATATAACGACTTCCATTGACTAAGTCAGCTTCCCCATCTTCAATAGGTTTAATCAATAAAGGTATTTCGGAAGGATTATGTTGGCCATCGGCATCGATTGTTACTATAATATCATAATTTTTTGCATATTCAAAACCAGTTTTTAAAGCAACGCCCTTACCTTTATTTGTTTTATGACTTAAAACTGTAGCACCTGCTAATTCTGATACTTCCTTGGTTCTATCAGTACTGCCATCATCAATTACTATTACCTCATCAGCATATTTTGAAGATAACAATATCATACTGGCTATAGCTACTTCCTCATTATATGCAGGTAATAATACTGCCACATTAGTCATTAATTTACAACTCCCCA
>JAZUCJ010000114.1:0-11929 GCA_045639105.1 Methanosphaera sp. | reverse complement strand
TATTTGTTTTTATTTTATTTTCTTTTTTTATTGTTTGTTTTTCTTTTGTTTTGTTTGTTGGTCTTTGTTTTTGTTGTGCTTGTTTTTATGGATTTTTTTGTTTGTATTTGCTTTTTGTTACTTATCAGGTGCCCCCTTGTGTTTTCTTCTTTTTTATTAACTTTTGTTGTTTGTTTATTACTTTGGGGAGTTGTTTTCCTGAACCCTTTGCTATTAGTTATCAGTACCCCTCTATTTTTTTAATACTTTTTCATGTGAATTGTATTAATATTTTGCTTTTCGAAGGATAGTTTTCGTTATTTTAGCCATTTGTTGTCATGACTCCTTACAGGTACTTTTCACTTCCACCCATCATTACTTCTCAAGACCCCCCATTACTTCTCAAGACCCTTAAGATGTCCTTTATATTAACAGAAGTAGATAGAAAAAGTATGGAAACATGATTAAATCCGTAGAAAAAACCATCTCCTCGGATTATTTTTTTTATAGTATAGGTGATAAAAATGTTTGAAAACACTAAACACAACAAAATAAGAACACTCGAACCAAAAAGAAACTTAATAGTAAATGATATCAACATCAGAGAATATGATCTTGCATCCATATCCACAATCATAGCAGTATCAACAATATTTCTGTTATCAATGGAACTGATGGTTTTAGCAGTATAAAATTATTCAACAATACAAATCCTCTAAAAAAATGGGAGGTATAAAAAAAATGTCAACATCAAAAATCCTAAAAGACGAAAACAAAAATAAAAACACAAAAAAGAAAACAGGTCAGAAAAATAATAAAATATTCGACTCAATTCTTTTAAACGAATATTACATTATTTATTAAAATATTTTTTTTTAATTGAGAAGTCGAACCCTACTTTTTTTACCGGGCAAATTATTTCTAATCTCTTTACCATCAAATCTTAGGGAGATATAACGGGAATTACCTTTCTCACCAGAACCAGTATAAGTCGTATCAATCAATCTAAGAAACTCCAATTTATTGATAAGCCTATTGTATGTAGCATAACTAATCTTATTCTCACGATTATATGCCTTGTACAAGTCACCGGAAGTAATGTTTTTCTCATTAATTCTTGTAATGAACTTTAACAAGTTCTGTTCTTTCTCGTTTAAAGTTTCAAGAATATAACCTAAACTGATACCGCTGGCAGATTCAATTGCCTTATCAACATCCTCTTCAGTAATAATACGGGAAGCATTCACTTCGGCATTGTTACCACTTGTACGAAGCAGGTCAATACCGAGACGCAAATCACCATTTTCAAAGGTATAATCGGTAATCTTTTCTATAAGTTCATCACTGATAACATTCGGGAAAAAGCCAAGCCTTGCCCTTTCTTTAAGAATGTTTAATGTTTCTTCATAATTATATGGGTTGAAGTTTATTTCGTTTGCATTAAATATGGATCCAACATTCTTATCCAGAATGTATCTAAAATCAATATCCGATAAAACAGCAAATATGCCTGTACGTACGCTTTCAAAGGATTCATGTGCACGTAAAATGTCATAAAATACTTCACTGATGATGTTTCCCTGGAACAGGTGATTGATGTCGTCTAATGCAACAATCAATGCCTTTTCAGAATCATATAATTCATTCATTATACTATTGTACACCCGTGCAAATGGTACTCCTGTTTCGGGAGGTGCGTGTCCGAATATTTTTTTATGTATCTGTGAGAATATGTCAAATTTTGTAGAATGAAGTTGACAGTTAACGTACACACATATAAGTTCGTCATCACAGTCTGTCTTAGCCATTTCGAATAATTTTTTTATCGCCGTTGTTTTACCGGTAGCGGGTGGACCAAGAATGAGGTTGTTGATAGGTTTTCCTTTTCTCAGTGCAGGTCTTAGTGAAAGTGCCATTTCCGCCATTTGTGGCTGTCTTAACTTAAAGTTTTCAGGCAAGTAATCTGAATTGAAGACTGTCATATCTTGAAATATTGTCTCGTCATACATTAGAAAATCGTTTAAATCCATTATTTTTTCTCCCCCAATATTATATGATGCTACCAATTGCAAATGAGATAAATGCAATTAACATAGCTATTTTCATAAGTTTTGAAACCTTATGTAAGTTTGCCTTAGATTGATTTTTAAGTGCTAAAATCGCCGAATATATGAATATTATATCAGCCACTAGAACAATAATTAGGTAGACTATTGAAAATACATTATAAATATATAATATAGGACTTAGTAAACAAGTTATAATATTTAGTATAACTGCCAGTATAACTGCATTTTTGGCACCATACTTTATTGGAAGAGTGTTAGCGTTTTCTTTTTTATCTCCTTCAATATCCTCAGTATCCTTAATGATTTCACGGGATAAAGTCATAAGGAATGCGAAGAATCCCAAAAATATTCCAAGATTTACGTCACCAGTAATTAGTCCACCATAAACAAATGTTAAACCAGTAAGTAATGATACACAAATATTTCCTATAAGACATCTTTGCTTAAAATCATATGCATATAAGATCATCAGTATTGAACAGATTATAACAGTAACACCATTTTCAAATGATATTGCAAATCCTATGATTGTTGCAATGATAAACAATATAAGACTATAATATAGGGCATTTTTTAGCTTGATTCTACCTGATGGAATTGGTCTGTCCGGCTTATTAATCTTGTCTATTTCACAATCATAATAATCGTTAATAGTGTTTCCGGCACCAGTAGCTAAAAAGACACTAATGGCACCCAATATAATTCCAATAGAATAAGTTTTACCAATAATTGCCATCAGGACTACTGCAATTAGTGCCATGACGGCATTACCTGGTCTAAGAATTTCAATATATGAGTTCATAGTTTAAATCACTTAAGTATTATATTATTAATAATATATGTGTTACTTATTTTAAATTTTTTTTTCATGCTTATTGCATGATATTCATATACGGGTATCTGCCATATTCTTTGATAACCCACATTTTGCTTAGTTGTTGGTGGTTATTGTCAGTTGTTTATGAGTCTTTGGTGGTTGTTTGTTTTGTTTTGTAAAATCTTGTGTTGGCGTTTGGATTTTGTTTTTTGTGCCCTGTCTTTTTCTTTTAACTTTTCTTAATTGTGTTTTTACTATAAGTTTATATATATTAATGAACATAGTATTAAATAACTAATTTTTAACATACTTAAAACTGTGAGCGAATGAGTATCACTCATTAAGGAGTTTTAAATTAGAATATTTTTTATTATATAAAATTATATTTTAGTAGAATGGTCATTTAATCAGACAACGAAGTGTTAAATGATTGTATGTGGATTGTATATTTTTTTATGATTTATATTACACGTTTTAGCATGGGGATGGATGGTTAAAAAACCAGATGATAATTGGAGGACAATTAAATGGCAAATTCAGTATATGTAAAATTTGAAGTACCAAAAGAAATAGCTGATAAAGTTTACGAAGCTTTAGAAGTAGCAAGAGACACAGGTAAAATTGGAAAAGGAACTAACGAAGTTACTAAAAACATTGAAAGAAACAATGTTGCATTAGCAGTAATCGCTGAAGATATTGAACCAGCAGAAATTGTTGCACACTTACCTATCTTAGCAGAAGAAAAAGAAATTCCTTACGCATACCTTCCAACCAAAGATGAATTAGGAGAAGCTGCAGGACTTAAAGTTGGTACCGCATCCGCATGTATCATTGATGCTGGTGAAGGTCAAGAATTAGTAAACGAAATCGTTGAAAAAATTGCAGAACTCAAAAACTAATCTGATTGGAGTAATATAATTAATAATTAATCAATCTTACTTAGAAGTTGGAACTCTTAGCATTTATTTAAATTTTACGATAATTAAAAGATAAGTTAATATAATAAATTGGATATTCATTTATGGGTATAATAATTTAGAAGAAGTATTCTTTCTATTAATTTTATTTTAAATAATTCTAGTGTCACTTCGGTAAATTATTTTTTATTTAACCAATCAAAATATATAAGGTGATTATATGGAAGACGGTACTCCAGCTGAAGTTATTGAAGTTTTAAAAAGAACAGGAATGACTGGAGAAGTAATGCAAGTAAAATGCAGAATACTTGATGGAAGAGATAAAGGAAGAATACTCACTAGAAACGTTATGGGCGCTATTAAAGAAGGCGACATCTTAATGTTACTAGATACAATAAGAGAAGCTAAAGAAATCAGAACTCCATAAGTAGGGAGTCTTTGATTAAATATTTTTTTGTTGTAACGATTATTCTTTTATTACAAGAGAATTTTTAGGAGTTTAAAAATGAGAACATGTTCATTCTGTGGAGAAGAAATTCCAGAAGGTACAGGTAAAATGTATGTCCGTAGAGATGGATCAATTTCTTTCTTCTGTAGTAGTAAATGTGAAAAAAATAATAAGCTTGGTAGAATTCCAAGAAAAGTTAAGTGGGTTAAACAATGAGACAAAGAACTTTCGCCATGTTAAAACCTGATGCAGTCAAAAGAAGATTAACAGGTACAATTTTATCAAGATTTGAACAACGTGGTATTAAAATAATAGCAGCTAAAACTCTTATGATTTCAGAAGAGCTTGCAAAAACTCATTATGGTGAACATAGTGAAAAACCATTCTTCAACGATCTAGTTTCATACATTACCTCAGGACCAGTATTTGCTATGGTCTTAGAAAGTGATGATGTAATTGCTCAAGTAAGAAAAATGGTTGGGGCAACAAATCCTAAAGAAGCAGATGTTGGCACAATCCGTGGAGATTATGCAATAGACCTTGGTCGCAACGTTATTCATGCTTCAGATTCTGAAGAATCAGCAGTAAGAGAAATAGGTTTATTCTTCGATGAATCAGAATTCTGTGATTATGAATTACCTGATGAAGATATTATATATGAATAAGAGCCATAAGAATAATAATTTCTTTTATTTGCTCTTTTTGCTATTATTGTAATAGTATAATTAGTAATATTGAAGTTTATATTTTAATCAATACTTCAGAAACCCTAACAATATTTATTTTAATTTGCGCAAATAATAAAAAAATAAAATTTTTGTTGATTAATTGGGATAAATTTCAATATTCATAATAAGTACGTGTTCTACACTGACGATAATAATAGACTATTGTAAAGTTTTTTCAGAGAAGATTCAAGGATATATTTTCAGTATTTCAGATATCAAATATGGCAATAGAACATTCTTATTTAACCTACTGTTAAATAATGTAATATAATTTAATCCCATAATTATTCGTTGTGGGGAATGTAAAGTTTTTTTATGGGGATAGTAAAATGGAAACTAGATCACCTATAGTGTCAGTTTTAGGTCATGTTGACCATGGTAAAACTACTCTTCTTGATCATATTAGGGGAAGTACCATTGCATCTAAGGAAGCTGGTGGAATAACTCAGCATATTGGTGCAACTGAAATACCTATGGATGTTATATCATCAATTTGTGGTGATTTTCTTGAAAAAATGAAAATAGAAGATATGTTGCCGGGATTATTCTTTATTGACACGCCTGGTCACGAAGCTTTCACAACACTACGTAAACGTGGTGGTTCTTTAGCCGATTTGGCTATTTTAATAATGGATGTTAATGAAGGTTTTAAACCTCAAACATATGAAGCTTTGAATATTTTAAAATCATCAAAAACGCCTTTTGTAGTGGCTGCCAACAAGATTGATAGAATTGCCGGATGGAATTCTATTGATAATGCTTCATTTAGTGAAGTTATTCAAAATCAACATTCTAAAGTTGCATTTGATTTGGATCAGAAATTGTATGAAATTGTTGGAACATTGCATGAGGAAGGTTTTGAATCGGAGCGTTTTGATAGGATAAGTAATTTTGCTAGTCAGATTACCATAGTGCCTATTAGTGCTCAAACCGGTGAAGGACTTCCCGAATTATTGACAATGCTTTTAGGTTTAGCATACCAATACCTCAAACAGCAACTTCAAATTGAAGAGGATGCTCCTGCATCAGGAACTGTTTTGGAAGTTAAAGAGGAAAAGGGTCTTGGCTTAACGATAGATACGATATTGTATGACGGTGTCTTAAACAAGAACGATCAGATTATGATGTTAACCAAGGACAATAAGGTAATTTCTACAAAGATTAGAAGCTTACTGAAACCTAAGGCGTTGGAAGAAATCAGGGAATCCAAAACAATGTTTGAAGATGTTGATCAGATAGTTGCAGCTGCGGGTGTGAAAATTGTAGCGCCTAAGGTGGATGATGTTGTAAGCGGTTCACCGCTTAAGGTAGCTAATGATAATTCTTTAAGGATTGAAGAGGATTTATTATCAGAAGTGGATAACATACGTATTCAAACGAATGATGTTGGTATAATTGTTAAGGCTGACACACTTGGTTCTTTAGAGGCATTAGTAAATATTCTTGATCAGAAGGATATTCCAATAAAGTCTGCAGAAATTGGTGACATATCCAGACGTGATATTATTAATGCATCCATCATGTATGAGGAAGACTCAAAGTATGGGGTTATTGTAGCATTTAATGTTAACATACTTCCATCGGCTGAGGAAGAGTTAAGTGGTCAAAATATCCAGGTTTTCCAGGATTCGGTAATTTATCAGTTAACCGAGGATTACATGGAATGGGTAACAACTGCAAAGGAACGTCAGAAAAAGGAAAGATTACAGTCCATTATACGTCCATCAAGTATACGTATAATTCCAAAACTTGTATTCCGTAACAGTAAACCTGCAATAGCCGGTGTTGAAATAATGTCCGGTATTATTGAGAAGGGTGCTGTATTAATTAATGATAAGGGAATGTATGTTGGTCGTGTAGAAAGTATGGAGGATAATGGTGAAAGCCTTCCTAAATCTTCAAGGGGTTCTAAGGTGGCAATGGCAATAGCTGATGCTACATTCGAGAAAGACTTTGAAGAGGGTGACATTCTCTATGTTGACATGGATGAACGTAACTATATGGCAGTACTTAACGAATTAGGGGATAAAATGTTGGATGATGAACTTCATACTCTTGATGAGTTAAAGCAAATCAAACAGCAATGTGAAGATCCAAATTGGGGAGTTATAAATACTGATTGGAGTGAACTTGACACTTTGGATGAAGATGAATATGAAGACTTTTACTAATAACATATTTATTATGATTAGTGATGTAGGATTAAGTAACTACAATAAACAATACTTAAAAATAATAAACGGAGGCCTATAATGGCATATAAAGTAGTAGTATCAGATGCAGATGAAACATACCAATTAGAATTAGATGACAAAGATGCAAAAATTGTAAACGGTCTTAAAATTGGAGACGAATTTAACGGTGGAGTTTTAGGACTTAAAGGTTACAAACTCAGAATTACCGGCGGTAGTGACAAAAACGGTTTCCCAATGAAACCTGATGTTGACGGTACAAGAAGATTCAAAAGTTTAGTAAGTGAAGGTATAGGATTTAAACCTTATAAGAAAGGTTTAAGAAGAAGAAAAACTGTACGTGGAAACACAATTGCAGATGATATCTCACAAATCAACGTAAAAGTTTCAGAAAGAGGAGAACAAACACTAGCTGAAATCTTTGCAGAACCTGAAGAAGAAGTACAAGAAGAATAGGTGCTAAGTTATCTGCTACTTTTTAGATAATTTATTATCCTATGAGGAGGTGTAACGAATGAAAGTACAATCCGAAGTAAACATTGGATTAGTAGGTCACGTAGACCATGGTAAAACTACTCTTACAAAAGCTTTATCAGGAATATGGACTGACACACACAGTGAAGAAGCAAAAAGAGGAATTTCAATAAGGTTAGGTTATGCTGACATAACATTCAGAATTTGTAATGAATGTGATTCACCTCAATGTTACACTACTGAAGAAACTTGTGAACACTGCGGTTCTAAAACAGAAGTACTTAGAAAGGTATCCTTTGTAGATTCACCAGGACACGAAACGCTTATGGCAACAATGCTTTCTGGTGCGGCCATAATGGATGGTGCAATATTGGTTATAGGAGCTAATGAGCCATGTCCACAACCGCAAACCAAAGAACATCTTATGGCATTGGACGTTATCGGCGTAAAGAACGTTATTGTTGTACAAAACAAGATTGATACCGTCACTAAGGAAAAGGCTATAGAGAATTATCACGAGATTAAGGAGTTTGTGCAGGGAACTTGTGCAGAAGGTGTGCCAATCATTCCTATATCAGCTCAGCAGGGTGCTAATATTGATATTTTGATTGAAACTATTCAAAGGCATATTAAGACACCTAGAAGATCTTTACGTAAAAATCCTAAATTGTTCGTAGCAAGATCATTTGATATAAATAAGCCGGGTACGCATCCTAATAAGATTAACGGTGGAATCATTGGAGGTTCTCTTATTCAAGGAAAACTCAAGGTCGGTGATGAGATAGAGATTAAACCTGGAATTCAGATTAAACAGAAGGGTAAGTCTGAATGGAGAAGTTTAACCAGTACCATTACTGGATTGGAAGCTGCCGATAATTTTGTTGATGAGGTTGCTCCGGGTGGTTTAATCGGTGTTGCATTATTGTTAGATCCGGCACTTACCAAGGCGGATTCATTGTCCGGTTCTATTGCAGGTAAGCCTGGAACTTTACCACCAACCATACAAGAATTTACCATGCAAACACACTTGCTTGAAAGGGTTGTTGGTACTAAAAACGAAACCGAGGTTGAACCTATACATTCTTCTGAAAACTTAATGATAAACATTGGTACTTCAACTACTGTTGGTCTTGTTACAAGTGCAAGGGACAATGTGGTGGATGTACAGCTTAAGTTACCAGTATGTGCAGAAGAAGGTCAACGTGTAGCTTTAAGTCGTAGAGTAGGAGCTAGATGGAGGCTTATTGGTTATGGTATCATCAAAGCATAAGGCAGTGGTTGATACAAATTTTTGATGATGATGATTCAATTAGGCGTTGATGTAGTAGAAGAGTTAAGGATGCTTTTACCATCATATTATGATTTAATTGTACCATCAATTGTAATCGATGAACTTATCTCTTTAAAGAAGAAGCTTAAAGGAAATGATAAATTGGCTTGTAGTATTGCACTGCAAATAGCTCAAGGTGATAGTTTTATCATTGAAAGCATTGATAAAACGGAACATGTCGATAATTTATTACTAAATCTTTGTACGGATAAAGATGTCCTTTGTACAAACGATAAGATTCTTCGAAAAAGAGCTAAAAAAAGAGGAATTACTGTTGTATACCTTAGACAACACAGATTCTTAGAAGTAGACGGTTATGTGAACACCAGTTAAATGATGTTTATTGCTAACTGTTTAAATTGTTAATATATATTGGAGGAAAATACTATGAATCTTTGGACAGACATAGAATCAGGAAGCAACGTACCTGATGAAATCACAGTAGTTGTAGAAATTCCAACAGGATCTAGAAATAAGTATGAATATGACAAAGAAAAAGAAGCATTTGCTCTTGATAGAGTGTTATTTTCACCATTCCACTACCCAGCTGAATATGGGTTCATGCCAAAATCATTATGGGAAGATGGAGATCCTTTTGATGTAATGGTAATAATGGATCAACCAACATTTCCTGGATGTATCATTGAAGCAAGACCTATAGGTATTATGAGAATGATTGACCAGGGAGACAGCGATGATAAATTATTAGCAGTACCGGTAGAAGACCCAAGATTTGCTGATATAACTGATATTTCTCAATTACCAGAACATTACTTAAAAGAAATTGAACATTTCTTCAGCCAATACAAAGCATTAGAAAATAAAACAGTTGAAATTAAGGGATGGGAAGACAACCAAGCTGCAAAAGAAGCTGTTTTACATGCAATTGAATTATATGAAGAAAAAAACGAATAAACATATGTGAGGTATCAAAGTGTACGAAATAGCAACTATCGAAGATACAGTAAGAGTACCACCTAATATGTTTGATAGGCCATTAAAAGAAGTGGCAGCTGAAATACTTAACAGAAAATATGTGGGAAAACTGGATAAAAAGTTAGGTATCCTAGTCACGGTTACAAACGTACTTGACCATTCAGAAGGTACGGTGGTAATAGGTGATGGTTCAGCATTTTATCATATAACATTTGATGCATTATTCTTCAAACCAACATTACACGAAGTAATTGATGGAGAAGTAATAGAAATAATCGAATTTGGATCATTTGTAAGAATAGGTCCATTAGATGGTTTAGTACACGTATCACAAGTAACTAATGACTACATAACATATGATGAAAGACGTGGAGCGCTCGTGGCAAACGAGACAAACAAATCACTCGAACAAACAGATTATGTAAGAGCAAGAATAGTAGCATTAAGTATGAAAGGAAATTCTACAAAAGAATGTAAAATCGGTTTAACAATGAGACAACCTGGTTTAGGACGTTTCGAATGGATTGAAGAAGAAAAACTCAAATCCAAAAAATAGTATGAACAAGTTAAAGGAGAATTAATCATGGCTGAAAGAGCATGTCTAAGATGTAACTACGTGTCATTTGAAAAGACATGTCCATTATGTGGAACAGAAACAACATCTGATTGGACAGGATTAATAGTAGTGGTTGACCCTGATGAATCACAGTTAGCACAAGAGTTGAACATTAATTCACCAGGAAGATATGCATTGAAAGTGAGAAAAAAATAGGAGAAATAAATAGTGCTAAAACTACCCAAACATTTGAGGCAAGAACTTAGAAAGCCGTTAGGCCAATTGCACAAATCTATTTACTCAATAAAAGAATCACTACAAACACAATTGGAAGAAGAAAAATTGATTATATCTATAGGTGATGTTACATCAATGAAACTATTTGAAAGTGGAATACAACCACAAATATGCATAGTTGATAACTATACAAAAAGGAAGCCTATAGAACATAACTTAAATCATACGAAAAACATAAAATATGTAGATAATCCGGCAGGAGTATTAACTGATGAACTTATTGATTTATGTGTTAAATCAATAAATGAAGCTTCAAATAGTAATCCATTGATAATACAAGTAAGTGGAGAGGAAGACCTGGCAGTATTACCCTGTGTTTTAAACTCACCAAAAGACGCCTTTGTACTATATGGACAACCAAATGAGGGCGTTGTATTGGTAAAGGTAGATGAAGCTTACCAAAAAGCTTTAAATTATTATAAACAATTAATTAAGGAATAACGATAATATGGAAATTAAAATTTTATCAAAAAAAGAAAACCCATTATTAAACAGGACTGAAATTGAATTTGAATGTGACTATCCTAGTGAAGGAACACCTAACCTTTTGGATGTGAAACACAAAATAGTAGCACTTGAAGACTCATCCAACGATCTCCTCGTGGTGGACAACATGAAGCCTAGCTATGGAGCTACAAAAGCAGTTGGATTAGCAAAAGTGTATGATTCCGTAGAAAAATTACAAGAAATTGAAGCAAAATCAGTGCTTGCAAAAAATGAAGAACCTGAAGAAGAAGCTGCAGAAGAATCTGAAGAAGAAGCAGAACCTGCAGATGAAGAATAAGTATGTTAAGGGGTTAGAGATAAAATGTCTAAAAAATATGAATTATACGATGTAGTAGATGGTAAAATCGTAAGAAAAAACCCGGAATGTGTAAGATGTTCACATGGTATATTCATGGCAGACCATGGTGACAGATACGCATGCGGTCGTTGTGGATACACACAATGGAAAAACGAATAAATAAACAACTTGTTTATTATCACCACCCTTTAATTTTATTATTTTTATTTATTATATGAAAATTTGATTTAATCAATAAAATATTAAGATTGTTTGAAATTTAATTTATCATAATTTTAATGAATTCTTTTTTACTCTTTTTGTAAATGTTTAAATATTTGGTGGTATTTGTTAATATTGTTTAACCTATTTTCTTATTTTTAAATTAGTGCTTTTTTAACA
>JAZUCJ010000113.1:0-5492 GCA_045639105.1 Methanosphaera sp. | reverse complement strand
CGAGAAGTGTTATATGAATTAAAGAACGTAATTCTATTAATATTAACAACTATAGACTTACTGTTCATTTTTCTATCAATAACATATACTTTTAACTTTAAAATAGAACATATCTTTGCAGATTATGATTTTTTAGTATGTTTATTGTTGTTCATAGACTTGGCATATGATTATTACATATATGACGGAACACTCAGGGACTTTTTAATAGGTGACAAAAACCTATTTACCATTATTTCAATATTGCCCTATGATCTTATATTCAGGTATTTTTCAATATTCAGACTCTTCAGGTTTGTAAAAGTAATTAAACTGGTACGTATCTATAATATTAAACGTGATTTTGGTTCGGTAATATATTTTATCCAACATCACTTGTTTAAAGTATTATTTATAGTATTGGTGGTATATGTTGGACTGTCATCAGCATTACTCATAATTATAGACGAATCCATTAATTCTTTACCTGATGCACTGTGGTTTGTGATTGTTACAGCTTCATCGGTAGGATATGGGGATATAGTACCGGCAACTCCGGTTGGAAAAGCATTATCCGTACTTACAATCATTATGGGAACCATGTTCGTAGCAATAGTAACAGCATACCTATCAGCAATATATAATGAAAAGCCGGAAAGAGAAACAAGAGACGCAGTAATTAAACATATCAAGAACTTCGAAAAAAGAAACGAAAGCTTCAAAAAAGAAGTTCATTCACTGAATGATAAAGTGGAGAGAATGGAAAAGGAAAATCAAGAACTAAACGAAAAACTCTCACAAATGAACCAAATGCTTGATGAAATCTCTAAAAAACTAGATTAATCAAGTATAATATACTTATCACCCATCAACTCTCTTTTTTTTTATCCAAACTTATTATTGAAGTTCATGATAACACCAACTTTTTTTGAATATTTTTACGTAATGATTTACCAAACTTCCTATTTTTAATGAGTTAATAATATAATGTTTAATCATATTTTATGTAATATCGCTTATTTTGAAGTATATTTATTTATTATGTGGAATATATATTTGAATAAGGAGAATTATTTTATGAACAAAACAAGGATTGAATGGATAGACTTGGTTCGGGCAATTGCTATATTAACAGTATTATACATTCATTCGGTTGATGGAATATATATTATCTCGTCTGATGCAATAATGAATTTCACAATGTTTTCGAGAATATTTGAATTTGCTTCATTATTTATTGGACGTATAGGTGTTCCTTTTTTCCTGATGATAACGGGATACTTATTGTTGGACAGGGTTTATGATGATGCTAAAGTTAGAAAGTTTTGGAATAACAATTGTAAGTCGTTAATCATTGTAACGATTTTATGGTCAGTAATTTATGCAATATCATTATTTGTCATATCAAATAAGTATACTCAGGTTAATACTGTGGAAGCAGGCAATCTTTTCTTTAGTCATATGTGGTATATGCCAATGATTATTGGAATGTACTTGTCTATGCCGTTTGTAGCAGCTGCTTTAAAAAGTTTTGAGGACAGAACAATTTTACAGGCAACAGTAGTATTTTCATTATTGGCATTCTGTGTACCGTTTATCTCAGTATTATGTGATATTGAAGGTATACATAACGTTGCAATACAGTATTGTCTGGGTTTTAGTGGAGGAATATATGGTATATACATTATCTTAGGATATCTTGTGAAAAAGGATATGTTTAAAAACATTTCCAGCAAGATATGGTGGATAGTTACAATAATATCCTTTTTAATTTGTGTATTATTCCAGTATTATGCCTTTATCAAAGGTTATAATTTCTTCTTATGGTATGAGTTTCCATTTATATTAACGGGTTCTTTTGCATTATTTGAACTTGTATCAAGAATGGATAGCGTAATGTGTTATAATCAGGTAAAGATATTGTCAAAATACTCTTTTGCAGTGTTTTTAATACATAACTTGTTCAGATTACCGTTACTCCCGGCAATTGTACAGTTACCATTTTCAGAACCGGTTAAGGCAATAATATTATGGATCTTATTAATCATATGTAGTTACGTGACTGCCGCAATAATATATAGAATACCAAAAATTGGTAAGTTCATGTTATACATGAGATAATAATTATTCCATTTCTTTTTTTATCTTTTTCAACACGCCTATAGCTTCAGGTATTGGAAACAATGGGTAAATGTGGAACATTTCTTCTCCAACAATCAATTCAGCATCCACGCCATTATCAGCTATTTTTTCATAATATTCCAGGATATCATTATAGAATATTTCATTCGTTCCGGTAAACAATAATGTTCTTGGCAGCATAGTATTTTTTCCATATGTAGGACTGACACGATAATCTGTTGTACTCAGTTTTCCCGCCCATTTTATTCCTATCTCTTTTAATCCGACATTTCCAAGTATGGGGTCATTGTTGTCATCATATTCGTTTTTCATACTAATATCCACCCATGGCGAAAAGGTGATGATATTGTGTGGTTGTCCTAGTTCACATTCTTCTTCGAGGTATTGGCAGAAGCTTAAAACAAAACCTCCCCCTGCAGAGTCACCCATCATTGTTATATGATCATATTTTTCTGTTAGGTATTCGTATAATCCCGTGATTAGTGTGTAACATTCACTGTTGTCATGATGGGGAGTAAGCGGATATACCGGTAGGATTATGCGTATTTTAAGAATTTTACTTAGAATGTAGCAGTAAAGTTGGTGTTGCATGTTCAGTTGATTAATGTATGCTCCCCCGTGAACGTATAAGATTATCCTATCATCATCATATTTGTCACCAACAGATACGACATCCATTCCACACATTCTTTGGGTTTTAAAGATACTTCTGAATTTTTCATCGCTTTTATTATCTAAAAATTTTTGAATTTCTTCATTTGAAGTCATGTATTCCGGTTTGGTTTTCCATAGAATATATTCTACAATTCTTGATAAGAAAGATTTTTTACTCATAAATATCACTTTTTGCATGCTGTTACACTTTTATGTGGATGCATATTTTATTATATTGACTGTCAACGTTTTTGGGGACTATTTTGTTATTTTATTGGATGAATCTTAACTATTAGTATTATTATTTTTATACTTGTTTATTATTTATCTGTTTATGCTATTATAGTAAATCCTGCATTATCATTAACGATATTATCAGAATTAAGAAAAAATATTAATTTAGCCCCTGATTTATAAGAAATGGTATAAGTTATAAAGTTACAATTATTTTAACAATAATACAAGCATTTTCAGATGAACATGAATTATGTAATGGTGGAGATATTGGATGTTGAAAGTGAGAAAAAGCGTTTATAATCAACCAAATAAGCTTGTAAAAGCCTAGGGGGTGGGTGAAAGTTTTAATAGAAAATTATGTTTCATCTTTTCCTATTCCATGTTTATGTTTTTGAAGAAAACATTATTATTCATCCCAATAAAAATATTATTATTTAATAAAATGATTGTTAAAACGTGATAAATATGGGTATTATAGTTAATACTAATAATAGGGAGGAATATAATAATAAAATTACTTATTATCAGATGAATGGCTTTAAAGTTAAATCTGCGTCAAGTATGAATCTTCAAACACATCTTGAAAAGAAGAATTTTGGTCCGTCATGGTTAGTGGTACTGTTAATTACATCATTAATCGGATCAATAATTTATTTGTCGGAATTGGTATTGTATCCATTAGCAATAAGTGATTTATTTATTAAACTGAATTTTTTCAGCCTTATTCTTGCAGTAGAATACTTAAAATATATAGGCTTATTATTGTTGATAATATTTATTGTAATGCTAATTTTAGCTGTGTATTATTATCTTACTAAGCCTTATGAGGTAATAATTAAATTAAATCAGAATACTGGTCAGAATATTAGTTATAACAATGTGGGCAATGATTTTAATCCAAGCACGGGAGGTAATTTCAATGGATGATTATGGAATAGACGATAATTATGTGGTTAAAATTGTTGCAGGTGTTATCATAGGATTGGTTGTACTGTTTCTGGTTATTCCTTTGGCAGCCAACATGATTGCTACCAACAATGTTGCTAATGCTGCAGACAGCACTCTGCAGGATTTGAATACCGTTGATTCATCATTGCCTTCAACAGCAGATAATGTTATGCCTGACACTTCACAAGACAAAGCCATACCTAAAAATAATTCAAATACGGACAATTCGGTTCCAAAGGATAATAAGGTTTCACCGGAGGGTATGACCATTTTATCCGGTACGATAACAACGGGCAGTTCATTGTCCTCAAAAAGCGTATGTAAAATATATGTTGGTAAGGAGTATGCTGGTGCCGATATTAAAATAAGTACCTTATATAGTCGTGACGGTAAGGATTTAAATGCAGGAAGGCTTGTGTCAAAAACTGTTGATTCAACTGGTTATGTTACATTAACAGCTGCTGATAGTTATGATTTGTACCCTGATGAATGTCTAATATCAATATATGATACCAACAATAACGAACTGGATTATATGAGAGTTTACCTGAAAACTGAAAGTGGTACACAAAGTTTTTAAACACACCTCTTCTTATCTTTTTTTAAGTAAAAATACTATTTTTTTTAGGAATTTTTAATGGCAGTTAATAGTTCTTCAGGGTTTTCAACAATTGCAACCGGATATTCATCTTCATAGACATCACCAACACCGTAACCCCATTTAACCAGTATACAATCTATCCGGGCATTTTTTGCAGTTTTTATGTCGGTTAGTGAATCTCCAATGTATACTGTTTCCTCTTTGGTTACGCCTGCCTTTTCTATTATTGTGTTTACTCCTTCAGGGTTTGGTTTTGAGGGATGGGGGTATACGTGACCTTGTATGTCTATAAATCTTATGTTGTCTGCAGATTTTTTTAGAAAATTTTTTATTGAAGTGGGGTTTCTGTTGGAGTTTATTGCTAGGAGTATATCTTCTTCTTGCAATGTTTCCAGTACTCTAAGCATTCCTTCAAACAATACGGTGTTTTCCTTTAAGTCGTTTGCATATATTTCTTCATAAGTTTTCTTGACTAATTCTATGTTTTCGGGAGTATTCCTGTCTTTAAGTAATTTGGACGTGATTTCATTAATGTTTCCTCCCAGTGATTTTATGTAAAATGATGGATCTGGTGTTTCAAATTCCAATTTTCTAAAGGCCTTGTTAAAACATTTGGCAACATCTGTCAGGGAGTCAAATAGTGTTCCGTCAAAGTCAAAGATACATAATTTCTTCATGAGCATTCTCCAGGGTCTCTTACTTTAATAATATTATATATTCATTTTTTGAAATATTATTTTTTAATCTTTTTCCAAATCTTTTTTAGCATTATTTATACTAGAAATGCAGAGCTATTGATTATTTTTATAGCTCTGTTTTATTTAATTATTGTATTTTTATTTTTAAGAAAGTGTTTTGTTATTAAAATTGTATGAAATTGTATTATCATAATTATTTTCGCTATTTAAATTTATTTAATTTCCTGTTTTAT
>JAZUCJ010000112.1:0-8391 GCA_045639105.1 Methanosphaera sp. | reverse complement strand
ATTTGTTAATATTTTTAATTTTATTCTAAAATATTGAAAATCTTTTAATAATTTTTAAATAATTTCTCTATTGGCTTTATATTGATTATTAAATTTATAAAAAATTAAACAAATTGATAAAGTTAACCACATCTATAAATATAATAAAAAACATAATGATTTAACATGATTAATTATAGTGTGGATATTTGAAAAATTAATGTTTAAGAAACATTATTAATATGTACTATTTTTATTCAAATAAACTATGAGATGATTTGGAGGAATTTCTCAATGATTGAAATAAGATTTCATGGAAGGGGAGGTCAAGGAGCTGTAACTGCAGCCGAAATTTTGGCAAAAGCAGTTTTTGAAGAAGACAAATACACTCAGGCTTTCCCATCTTTTGGTGTTGAAAGAAGAGGAGCACCAGTAACAGCATTCACTAGAATTAGTGAAGAACCAATCAGAAGAAGATATCAGATATACGAACCAAAATATGTGGTAGTATTGGATGAAACCTTAGCTAATGTAGTTAATTTAACTTCTGGTTTACAAGATGATGGAGCAATATTAATAAACACTACAAGAGATACAATTCCTTCTCTTGAAGAACAAAATATTGAAACATACACTGTAGATGCAACTCAAATAGCATTAGACAATATTGGAAGAAACATAGTAAACACAATTATGTTAGGTTACTTATCAGCAAAAACTGGAGTAGTATCCATTGATTCATTATTAACTACAATAAAATCAACTTTCAAAGGACCAGTAGCAGAAACAAACGTAAAAGCTACCGAGTATATCTATGAACAAAATGTAGAATAATTAAGGAGAATGGTGAAATTATGAAATCAATAGGAGCCGCTGTAAGAGATCCTGGAAGTACTAGGAAAAACAAAACTGGTAGTTGGAGAACATTCAAACCAGTTGCAGATAAAGAAAAATGCATAGGATGCGGACTTTGTTATTTATACTGTCCGGATGGATGTATAACATTAGAATACGATCCAGACTACGACTACTGTAAAGGTTGTGGAATCTGTGCAGAAGAATGTCCAGTAAAAGCAATTACAATGGAGCGAGAAACATGGTAGTAAAAGTTATATCATCAGCAGAAGCAATATCTGAAGCAGTTAAACTTGCAAGACCAGCTGTTATTCCGGTATATCCAATTACCCCACAAACAAAAATATCAGAAAAATTAGCAGATTATGTTGCAGATGGTGATCTGGATTCTCAATACATAAGAGTAGAATCAGAACACAGTGCAATGAGTGCAGCAATTGGAGCATCCGGAGCTGGAGTAAGAGTATTCACAGCTACTTCCAGTCAAGGTCTAGCATACATGCACGAACCAGTATTTGCAGCAGCAGGTATGAGATTACCAATCGTTATGGCAAATGCAAACCGTGCATTATCAGCACCAATTAACATCTGGAACGATCAACAAGACTCCATATCTGAAAGAGACTCAGGATGGATACAATTATTCTGTGAAACAGGTCAAGAAGCATTTGATACAGTTCTACAAGCATACAAAATTGCAGAAAATCCGGAAATATGCGTTCCAGTAATGGTATGTGTAGACGGATTCATATTAACACACACAGTAGACCCTGTAGAATTAATCAGCCAAGAAGAAGCAAACGAATTCCTACCACCATTTGAACCAGTGAACGCTTACTTAAGAACCGAAGACCCAATGAGTTTAGGAACATTGGCAGATACCGAACATTATCTTGAAATCAGATACGATTTAGAAAAAGCAGTAAACGCATCAAAAGATCTAATCGAAGAAGTAGGTAAAGAATACGGAGATAAATTCGGACGTTACTATGGTTTAATAGAAGAATACAAATCCGAAGATGCAGAAATCATATTAATTGCTATGGGTTCAATTTGTGGAACAATTAAAGACGTAATTGACGAACAAAGAGAAGCAGGTAAAAAAGTTGGATTAGTTCGTGTAAGATCCTACAGACCATTCCCAAAAGAAGCACTTAAAGAAGCAGTAAAAGATGCTAAATTAGCCGTAATTGACAAAGACATTTCATTCTCAGTAGGTGGAGCATTATTCTCAGATGTAAGATCATCAGTAAATAATGAAACATACGGTTTTATCATCGGTCTAGGTGGACGTGACATAACACCTGACAACATCGAAGAAATAATTGAAAAAACAGAAAACCCTACTAAAGATGTAGAATGGATAGGATTAAGGGAGTAGATTAAAATGAAAGGAGTCGACGAAAAAGAATACTTAGCACCAGGACATAGAGCTTGTGCAGGATGTGGTGCAACAATTGCAGTAAGATTAGCACTAAAAGCATTAGGTGAAAACACCATTGCAGTATCTGCAACAGGATGTCTTGAAGTAATTACCACACCTTATCCTGAAACTGCCTGGGAAATACCATGGATACATGTAGCATTTGAAAATGCATCAGCAGTAGCAAGTGGTGTAGAAGGAGCACTAAGAGCACAAGGAAAAGAAGACACAAACATCGTAGTATTTGGTGGAGACGGTGGTACAACAGATATTGGTATGCAATCATTATCTGGTGCAATGGAAAGAGGACAAAACATAATATACATATGTTACGATAACGAAGCATACATGAACACCGGTATTCAAAGAAGTAGTTCCACACCATACGGTGCAAGCACAACAACCTCTCCGGCAGGAAAAGAAAGTTTCGGTGAAGACAAGTTCAAGAAAAACATGGCAGCAATCATGGTAGCTCACGGAGTACCATATGTGGCAACAGCATGTATTTCACACCCACAAGATTTGATGAACAAAGTTAAAAAAGCAGCCGAAACACCAGGACCAGCATACATACACGTACTACAACCATGTGCAACAGGTTGGGGTTATTCTCCAGAAAAAACAGTTAAACTAGGTAAACTTGCAGTAGATACACACATGTGGGTATTATATGAAGCAGTAAACGGTCAAATAGAAGTGACAGTAAAACCTAGTCAAAAGTTACCTGTAGAAGAATACTTGAAAGTACAAAAAAGATTCAAACACCTGGATGAAGAACATATTGAAGTAATCCAAAACTTTGTAGACGGACAAAGCAAACAACTAGGATTAACCGAATAATTATAATATCATAATTATTCCTCTTTTTCATCTTACTTTTTTTTACAATCAGCAATAAAATATTTTTTATATAATCTCACCTTTTTTTATTATAATATTAATTACTAGTTTTAACATATCTTATTTTAGAAAATTTTTTTTTAAAAGGAAATGATAATATGATTACTCAACAACAAGTTGCAGAAGCAGTATGTGACATCTATAAACAGGCTGCAATAATTTTACCGGAAGACATAGTTAATGCATTAAGAAAAGCTTATGAAAACGAAAAAAGTGAAATTGCACGTTTAAACATCAAATCAATTTTAAAAAATTTAGAATTAGCCGAACAAAATGAAATTCCAATGTGTCAGGATACGGGTTTACCTATCATTTTTGTAAAATTAGGTAATGTTGAGGTTGAGAATTTAGAACAGGGAATAATTGACGGGGTCAAATTAGCCACTGAAAACGTTCCCCTAAGAACTAACGTTGTAGATCCATTGACTAGACAAAATACGGGAAATAACATTGGTAAGGGAATTCCCCAAATTAATGTTGAATTAACCAATGAACCCATACTGGAGTTAACAGTATTTCCTAAAGGTTTTGGTTCTGAAAACAATAACAAACTTGCCATGCTTTTGCCCGGTGAAGGCGTTAACGGTATTAAGAAATTTTTCAAAAAAACGATCATGTCGGCGGGTGGAAAGCCTTGTCCTCCAACAGTTATAGGTGTTGGAATTGGAGGCTCTTCCGATATGGTGATGAAATTGGCTAAAAAGGCTCTTTTAAGGCCTATCGATGAAAAAAATCCGGACCCTCGTTTGGCCGAGTTGGAAGATGATCTGGTATCCATTGCCAATGATACCGGTATAGGCCCTATGGGATTGGGTGGTAATACTACCGTGTTGGGAGTGAATGTTGAACTGGCAGATACGCATACTGCAGGTTTTCCTATAGGAATATGTATTCAATGTTGGGCTGCAAGACACGCAACATGTATATTAACTGATGATTAATCATAATCTTTAAACATATATTCAATATACTTATAATAATGATATTTTAAAAGATGGTTTTTCATCATAACCTATTTTTTTATTAACCCTTTTTTTAATATTTTTATGGATTATCTTTTCACGATTTTTTCAATTAATAATTATAAGGACATATTGTTCTTTGCCACATTCAACAGTAACATTTTTTATATTAATATGGAAATATTGAAATTTGTCTATATTTGAAATGTCCTCAAATTTATCAATAAAAATACATAATAAACAAAAATCAAAATTACTGTAATATTTATCAAAATACAATAAGTATATATAATGAATAAAACAATATTATTAACAAACATTAAGGAGTAGGTGATAAATATGGCAGAATTACCAATTGCACCAATAAAAAGATTACTTAAAAACGCTGGAGCATCAAGAATTAGTGATGATGCAGCAGTAAAATTAGCAGAAGTTTTAGAAGAATACGGAGAAGATGTAGCACGTAACGCAACAAAACTTGCAAAACATGCAGGTCGTAAAACAGTTAAAGCAGAAGATATCGATTTAGCAGCAAGATAAGTTAAAAAAAAATTATTTTTAAATAACCCCCCCCCTTTTTAAACCATTTATTTTTATTTATTTTTCATAACAACCTATTTCTTATTCAAATACTTAAAATGAGTACTGTTTAAGTTGGACTGATTCTCAATATAAAACTGGGTAGTAGCTTCAGTAATTTCAATAGAAATATCACCAATCCTTTCAAAAGATTTCACAACCCTAAACAAAATCAGATAAAACGTGGAATTCTTTTTATCAATATCATCCTTAGCCATCTGACTAGAAATTTTCTTAATAGCCAACTTTTGAAGATTCGTCAACTCATCCTCATAACGTTCCATCTTCTCCTTAATATTAGCATCCCTCTTAAGAAAACTTTTAACGGCTTTTCGAAACATAGAATTCGAAGTTTCATACATCTCCTCCAAAATCCCGATAACAGGCTCCTGCACCTGCTTGTTTTCCTCAATAACAAACTTGGGAATATGACAAATATGATCTCCAATACGTTCCATATCATAAGCAATCTCATTAAACATGATAGTATTATTAAATTCAAAATAAGGATCTAACGAAATCACCGCATCAGTAGAAGATTTAATTTTATTATACATATGATTAGTATTCAAATCCTCCTCCAAAGCCTTCTGAGCCAAATCAACATCATTATTTTTTAAAGCTTCAAAAGACCAAGCAAACTGTTTACTAATCTGCTCGCCCATCTCCTTAAGCATCTCCTTAATAAAATATTCACCAGAATACTCGGGAACAGAATAATCCGTTTCATACATTTCAGAAATCTCATTAAATTTCTTCAAATCAACAACATAAGCTTTCTTAATAACATCCTCATCAATCAAAGGTTTTAAAAGTTTCGTCACATATCTACGACTGATATTTAACTTATCCGCAATTTCATCCTGAGTAGATGGAGCCTCATACAGGATGATATCTAAAATTTCCTTAAGAGTATTATTTTTAATATTTTTTGGCATATCCGTCACTAAAGTTAAAATTGTTCAAATGTTAATATTAATATTATATTTTGTAGCATAATTAATCTTTTCAAAAATATTATAAAATATTATAATTAAACCTTTAAACATAAGAAAAATAAAAATTTTACACAAATAAAAATATAAGGATAGGACTTGATTTAATGTTTACTGAAAATGTTATCAAAGAAGAAATGCCAGTACACCTTTTAAGAAAAATAATGTTAGCAAGAAAGAAATTCAAGGATAAAGGTATAACAAAATCAGGTTATAATAAGTTTCAAAACTTTTCATATTATGAACTAAAAGACATAATTCCTGAAGCAATAGAAATCTGCCTAGAATTGGATCTAGCAACACGATTCACCTATGAAAACAATCATTACGCTTTAAAAATATATGATTTGGAAAACAAGGAAGAAACAGAATTTTGTATGCCGGGTAAAGAATATCCTAACGAAGGAAACATAAACAATCAATTACAAAATTTAGGTAAAATTCAAACATACATACGACGTTACCTATACATGCAATTTTTAGACATTACCGAAAACGATGTTGTTGACGCAGAAAGTAAACCTAAAAAAAATCTTAAATATCCCGTCAGTTAATTGGTGAAAAACATGTCAGTCGAAGAGGTATTTGCAGGAAAATTAGTTGATAGAAAATCAAAGTTTTATGCTCATTTATACAAAATTGAAAATCTTAATGAAGACATAGAAGAAATACAGAAAATTCATAATAAAAAATATAAAAAAGCAGCACACCACTGTTATGCAGCATTAATCAATAACCAGGAAGATTCCCGTAACGATGGCGAAGTAGGATCCCCCGGCAGAGTATTACTGGAATTACTACAGGAATACCAACTAGACGGGTACATGATAATGGTATCACGAATCTTTGGCGGTATAAAATTAGGACAAGGTGGAGTTGCAAGAGCTTTTAGAAATACGGGACGTGGCGTAATAGAAGCATACGTTCAAAGCCAATAAAAAAAATAGTAAAAAAGGATGAAAATTCTCCACACCCCTCTTTTTTGTAAATTAAAATTTATGCACAGTCGTTTGAGTATCTTCTTCATGTAACGTGAGAATGGTATACAATATTGCAATAATAATACCAATCTGAATATACTCCTTTAAAGAAGCAAACATTGAAGTAACAAGAAGTGCCTTAGAACTCACATCCGCATATCCAAATAACAACTCTATTATCCCAACAACGATTAAAATTATTCCATTCATTGTACTGAATTTTTTAGAAATTATCGGATATATTCCCATAATAATTAATGCATAACCAATAGTTCTCAATAATCTCCAGTTAGTGATGTCTTCTAAAGAGTAAAACACATCATACGGAATTATTCCAATAGCACCAAGGAAATGAATTAATTCAATAATTAGAATAACCACTAAAGGAAATATGAATAATATTTTGGCACTTAAAAATGAACCATCACCTTTAGTTTGACGTTTTTCATAGTTTTTAGGTCTGGGCATTTTAGAATGCGTACTTATATCTATATCATCATCAAATCTACTTCTTCTGGGAATGTTCTGGTTTTGCTTTTCATATTCATTAAGTTTATCCTTCAACGGTTCTCTGAAATAAGTTTTCAAAGTTTCCGCTATAATAGAGGTAACTACAGCCCCTATAATCGTACCACTAATGCCCATAAAAGAAGTTAATAATGCAACCACTCCCGATATGAAACCTAATAATACTATATCAGTAATCTGAGCTTTTGACAATTTATTCATTTCTCCATTAATTTCTTAATTGAATTTAATAATATATTTTTAATCTATAATATAGTTGTTGTTATTTTAGAAATACCCACCATTAAGTATAAATATAACTTAATTGAAATATAGTATTGTTCTTTATTATCAAGGACAAAAACAAATTTTTTATATGCAGGGGTGCCCGAGCTGGCCAAAGGGGGTGGACTTAAGATCCTCTGGCGTAGGCCTACGTGGGTTCGAATCCCATCTCCTGCACTTTAATTTAATCTAATTTTATATTGCCTTAGTGGCTCAGGGGTAGAGCGACGCCTTGGTAAGGCGTAGGTCGAGGGTTCAATTCCCCCCTAAGGCTTAATCAATTCAACAAATTTTTTATATGCAGGGGTGCCCGAGCTGGCCAAAGGGGGTGGACTTAAGATCCTCTGGCGTAGGCCTACGTGGGTTCGAATCCCATCTCCTGCACTTTAATAATAATGAACTATTTTTAATCTAATTTTTAACCATTAACATTTCGAAAAATTTTTATTAAATACGTTGTGCAATATTTTCTAATTAACTTGATTAGATTGATTTGTTGTCAATAGTATGTGCTACAAAACATAACGGTGATGACCTGAACAACTGAATTAATGTTCAATGTTATGATGGTTGCATTTCCAATTGTAGCGATAATGATTATGAATTAATGATAACTAAAAAAGTTTACAAACACGTAAGAAATTTTTAGTTTGATGTACGTTAAGCGAATGTATAACAATACATGATGTGGTAAAGTATATTAATTAATATACCTGCCGATAAATAACTAGCTTATTTATTAATCCTTTATTTTGTTTACTTATACTTCTATTAAAACAGTGTGTTTTTTTTTCCGCTTTGGTATGTGGTTTTACTGTGTGTAAATCCGTTTGATCCTGGCGGAAGCTACTGCTATTGGGATTCGATTAAGCCATGCAAGTCGAATGAATTTAGATTCATGGCATACGGCTCAGTAACACGTGGAT
>JAZUCJ010000111.1:0-2777 GCA_045639105.1 Methanosphaera sp. | reverse complement strand
TTTTCTATATTTACTTTACTTTTTTTCTTATAAAATTGATAACATTTATATGTTTATTTTATTAAATAATTTAATTGTAAGAATATTTATTACAAATACAAAATAATACAAAATATTCAAAAAAATGTTTATCTTTGTATTACTCTATAAACGTACTTTTTAACGGTTAAAAGATATCCTGAACTTTTAGGGTGTTTTTTGTATAAATATTTGAACACAATTATGGAAATGTATTTTAGACAGTTGGAGGGCTATATTTATCTCTTGTTTAAGTTTATACACTGAATTTTTTTTCACTTTGCAAATTGCATAAAAACACGTATTACTATTAATGTTTCATCAATATTTTTACCAACTAGATATCAGGTGAATAAAACATGTTTAGTAATGTGAAAAAAAAGAATAAGAAATTTATAACCCGGAATGAATATGATAATTTCATTTCTTAATGAATATACTATTTTAAGAGGTGTACATATAAATGCCAACATATGAAGACAAAATAGATTTATATGGGGTAGATGGAAAACTTTTAGAAGAACAAGTACCTCTAGAAGCAATTAGTCCAGTAGTAAACCCTACAATTAAAAATATTATACAAGAAATTAAGCGTTCTGTTGCTGTAAACCTTGCAGGAATAGAAAAATCATTAGCAAGCGGAGCTTACGGTGGAAAAGCTAACTTTATTCCTGGAAGAGAATTAGATTTAGCAATTGTTGACAACGCTGACGCTATAGCTGACAAAATGACAAAAATGTTAAGAGTTAGCTGTGACGACGACTTCAATTTAGAATTATTAAACGGCGGAAAACAAGTATTAGTTCAAGTACCATCCGAAAGATTAAGCGTTGCTGGTGACTACTCAGTTGCTCCATTAGCAACAGGTTCAGCTTTAATCCAAGCAATTATCGACACATTCGATATTAACAAATACCAAGCATCAGAAATTAAAACTGCTGCTATGGGTGGATACCCACACAACGTACAATTAGGTGGAGCTTTAACCACTTTATTAGGTCAAACAACTCACCTTGAAGGTTTAGGTTACAGTTTAAGAAACATTGGTGCAAACCACGTAGTAGCTATTACTAAGAAAAACACTCTTAACGCAGTAGCATTATCATCTATCTTAGAACAAACCGCTACCTTTGAAATGGGAGACGCAATCGGTGCATTCGAAAGAAGTCACTTATTAGGTTTAGCATTCCAAGGATTAAACGCAAACAACTTAGTTTACGATTTAGTAAAAGAAAACGGTAAAGGTACTCTTGGTGATGTCGTAGTAGGTTTATTAGCTAGAGCATTAGACGATGGAGTAATCAAAGTAAAAGAAACATTACCTTCCGGATACAAATTATATGAACCAGTTGACTGGGCATTATGGAACGCATATGCTGCAGCAGGTCTCGTAGCATCTGTTATTGTAAACGTAGGTGCAGCAAGAGCAGCACAAGGTATTGCATCTTCTATTTTATACTTCAACGATATCTTAGAATATGAAGCAGGTTTACCAGGTGTAGACTTTGGTAGAGTAATGGGTACTGGTGTAGGTATGAGTTTCTTCTCACACGGTATTTACGGTGGAGGAGGACCTGGTGTTTTCAACGGTAACCACGTAGTAACAAGACACAGTAAAGGATACGCAATTCCATGTAACACAGCAGCTATGTCATTAGATGCAGGTACTCAGATGTTCTCTGTAGAAGCTACATCAGCATTAGTTGGAGAAGTATATGGTAGCGTAGACAATTTAAGAGAACCAGTTAAATATGTAGCTGAAGGAGCTTGTCAAGTAAAAGATTCAATCTAATTATAGGATGTTAAATATGTCAACAGAAGTAGATGAACAAATAGAAAATATAATTAAAGCAACTGATGTAAAAATTTTCCCGCACAGAATATTAAAACCATCAACAACCGAAACAATATTAAATCAGATAATGGTTTTAGACGGTGTTTTAAGGGTTTTAATTAATGGTGAATCATTACCAACAATGGTAAACTTTGGCCCTGCAAAAGGATTGCCAGTAAACCATACGGATAGAAAAACTATAAATGTAAAGGGAAATGATGTTCCACTACGTGTATCTGTTGGAGAAATAATATTAACAGTCCAATTAGACAATCTCGAAGATTTTGTAGAACAAGTCGATCAAATTTTAAACGATACACTAAGCTTTGGTTATGACATTAAAGTTGGAGTATTCACTAAAAATCAAACCTCCGTTTCAGATTATATGAAATATGGGGAAGGATTTGAAGGAAAAATTGATTCAAGACTTATAGGATTAGTTGATCCTAACGCAAAATCATCAGAAACTGTAAGATATATCAGGTGATTGTAAATGGCATATGACGTACAATTTTATCCTGGGGAAAGTAAAATTGCGGAAAACCGTAGAAAACACTCAAACCCAGATTATGAACTCGAAATACTAAGAAGTATTGCAGATGACGATATAGTAAAACTTTTAAGTCACAGAAATCCAGGGGAAGGTTACAAAACAGTACACCCACCTCTCGACGAAATGGACTTTGAAGCAGATGATATGAAAGACTTCGTTGAACCAATCGACGGAGCTAAAAAAGGAATCCGTATTAGATACGTACAATTCGCAGATTCCATGTATAACGCACCAGCTCAACCTTATGACAGAGCAAGATCATACATGAGAAGATTCAGAGGAGTAGATACAGGTACACTTTCAGGAAGACAAGTAGTTGAAATGAGAGAATCTGACTTAGAAGAAACTTCCAAATTATTAATCGAATCCGAA
>JAZUCJ010000110.1:0-16236 GCA_045639105.1 Methanosphaera sp. | reverse complement strand
ACTATAAATAGATGACACGATAATTGATTAAGTTCAGAAAAATCCATAAAATTGATATTCATAAAAGAATATGACTATTACCATGTTGTTTGAGGAAATGAACAAATATGTTGCTTATTATAGAATCATTACCAACATTCTATTTGCTATAAAATTCATTGCTAAGAAAAATCCATTCTAACTGCAACTTATATACTTAATATCTCTTAAAGCATATACGGATGGGCAAAAACAAGTAAAGAATAGATTATAGCTATTAAGAGCATTCTCTATATTGGAAGATCATTAAAATAATATGACCTCCTGTAATTTATCATCATTTTACTTAATAATTGATATATAAATTTATAACAGAACTTTTTACTAATTAATTATAATATTGATTTTTTTTTCTGAGGGTGTCGATTTTTTAATTGTTTTAATTGGTATTGTACTTTATAGCTTTGTTTGCGTGTTTATTTTGTTTATTTTTGTTCATTAGTAGCTATTTGTGTCGTATTGTTCATGTTGTTGTTTTCTGTTTTATGCTGTTTTTCATATTCGGTTTTTTTCTGATGATGTTAGTTGCTATCTGTTTTCTTTTTATTTGTCTTGGATGTTCATACACTCATCTTTTCATGTGTTATAGTATCTTTTTCTGCTGTTTCTGTTTTGTGATGTGGTAAATGTTTTTCTTCTGGCTGATATTTCTTAGCGTTTTTTTTAAAGTTATAAAAATAAGAAAAAAATTGAAAAAGTAATTTTTTTTGAAAAAAGGTGCTTATACAGTTTTTACATCATATCTATTTTTTTATATTAGGAATTGCATCCAACCGGCAATATTTAATAACATATGAACCAATATCGGAATTGCCATATTTTTAGTTTTTAAGTAACCAAATAATTCAAATATGGATCCCAGACCTTGGAATAATAGTATTTGAATAATTTTATAGTTATATGTGTTCACGTGCAATAATCCAAATACTATCATGACAAGAATTGATGATATGATTATGGATTTTTTACGATTTTCTGTATATCTATAAGTGTAATACAATAATACCAGGAATAGGAATATCCTGAAAAACTCTTCTGCAATAATTTGTAGTAAATTTAGAAGTAATGTAATAAGGTTCATATCAATAAAATATTCGATGGGACTCGAAGTGGTGTAAGAGAAAACTCCCAGTAGGAAATAGATTATTAGATAATATACCTGATACCCTATATATAAGAGTATTATTAGTCTTAAATCGTTGACTGATAACTTTTTAAAAAAATAACCAAAATTACATTTAGTTAACATTAAAAAGGATATTAATGTTATTAAAAATAATATAATCTGTTCTTGTCCCTGATAAAACTTTATTGGCCCTAATATTAGAAATGTAAAGAGAAATAATGAACATAGCAGTATAATTAAACAAGTCTTGTCATATAAATTTTTTTGGTTATAAAATGGGAAATCTGTATTCTTATCCTCAAATTCAAAGAAATCATTATTACTCATAATCCAACTCCCTTTATATTAATATTATATTATATATTAGTTATTAAATAAATAATAACATAATTATGGGGTTTGATATTTTATGATTAATTTTATGTTACCTGTCCAATTGGGTGCAATAACCTTTGATGGTACCTGGTTAATAGTATTGGGAATTCTAGCAGTTGCCGGAATTGTGTATAAAAACAGGAGCAATATTTCATTAACTTCTACTGGATCTATAACTAATGAAAATACTGATATTAATTCTAATTATGAATTAGAAGAAGATAGTGTTCAATCTTCAACCATTAAGGTAAATGTTGAATCTGAAGAGTTTAACAATACTAGTGTCAAAGAATCAGTTGAAGATTTTAGTCAGGAAGTTGAAAAAGAAAAAGTTTTTAATTGAATTCTCCTTTTTTTATTACATTTATTTCACTTTTTTTGCAGATATTCTTTTAAGCTAATTGAATATTTTCTTATATGGTAGATTAATTGTTTATCATCCCAGTCAAGTTGTTTATAAAATTTTTTGAAGTTTTTGTCGTTGATGGAAGTGTATTCAAGCCAATCTTTAAGAAATTCTATGTCATTGTCTTTAATTTGATTTTCACATAACAATGAATCCAATATTCCGGAGAGTACCTGTAATTTTAGTGTTGGTGCTTTATATCTTGGTGATTTTTTGATTGGCCTGAATGATTGAAATATCATTTGTAGTTCCTTTTTTGTTAAGTTTCTATTTTCTAACACATATGATAATTTAAGCAGTAAATTCTGAATTAACGGATGATTATTATGACACTTGTTCATTTCATACCATTTTTCTATGAGCTTTAAATGATTATATGATATGGTATCAATATATGTGAATTTTTTAATAAGGCCATATAGATAATTGAAGTTATAATCCAGATTTCTATCAAAGGTTCTACTACATTTAGGCCTATATGAATATGGAATAACAAAACTTTTACGATTATCCTCATACTTATCAAGATAGTTATACAATTCATTCGTCATTTGTGCATCAGCCATTGCATTATGAGCATCATACGTTGTTTTAAGTACGTTTTCAACAATATAACTAAGGGAATTAATAGGCAGATTAAGATTTCTTTTACAAGAATTTAAGGTACAATAACTTTCAAATGGTGGAATAGGCATATTATATCTGGTTAAAGATTTTGAGATAACACTCAAATCAAAGGAAATGTTTTGACCAACAATAACGTTGGAACATAATAGATCTTTAATTTCTTCCCAATACTCTGGAAAAGTCGGAGCATCTTTCACGTCTTCGGGACCAATGCCAGTAAAGGATATATTAAAACTATCGAAATGAGCTTCAGGATTAATTAATGAATATATTTCATCGGTTATTTCACCATCTTCTACAACAACTATACCAATAGATGACATGGAATTACTATAATAATTAGGTGTTTCCAAATCCAGTACAATATAATTCTTCATAAATATTCAACCAGTCACGTAATTAAATTATTAAAAAAGTTTCCCAATAAAGGCTATTTATTATTATAAATATTCCACTAAATGTACTTATTGATTATTGTTTTAAATGTTTAATCAAATAAAATATTTTCAATTAACATTAATATGTAATTAAAAAAGAAAGTTTTAAGAAAAGAAAAAATATAATAATAAATAATGATTAATAATATGGGATGAAGATAATGAGTAAAGATCAGCGTGACCCTTTAAATCCCTTCACGGGAAAAAAACATTACGACAAAGTAAATGATGATCAATTCCTTGCACAATGCTACCAGGCATATTCTCAGGAAGTATCCAAATACCAACTTTTAGACCAGACAAAAACGGGTCATCAAGTACTTTTAGTAGCAAATAACATAATAAGAACAATAGAAGATTACCTTAGAAAAATAGGCAGATATGACTATGTAGACAACTACTATGACTGGGAAGTTCACCTGGTTAACAGTGAAATAGTAAATGCTTGCTGTTATCCGGGAGGAAAAATAATAGTATACTCCGGAATATTATCATTAATGCACAGCGAAGATGAATTGGCATTTGTATTAGGACATGAAATATCACATGCACTGCTTGATCATTCACGTACACAAGCAAGTGTTCAAGAAACCAAACAATCAGTATCCAAATTAGGATGGGTATTCACATACATATTAGACCTTTTCGGATATGGTGGTGCAGGAAACATGGCAAGGGCTGCAATAAACGTGGCAAATACTAGTTCCCAATTCTTCCTAACCCAACCATGGGGTCGAGACCATGAATTAGAAGCTGATAAATTAGGATTAACAGTATCATACTTGGCAGGATACAATGTGGATATCGTTCCAGAATTCTGGAAAAAATTCTCGGCACATACCGGAAATGAATTTGATTTCTTCTCATCACATCCATCAGATTCCAAAAGAATAAAGGTAATGATAGATTCCTTAAATGAAATAGAAAGTGGAAAAGACTTCTATTCAAAACCATTACTACCTGAAACGCCAAAAGTAAAGGAATAAACCCCCCCCCCAATACTTCTTAATTTTTTTTCTTATAGAAAGGACATTCTTCCTTAATGCATTGCTTATTTAAAATAGAAAAATCGCATACAACACTTTCCTTTTCCATTTCTACATTAAAATTATCCTTAACAAAGTCAATTGCCGTAAGGATTGAAAGGAATGAATCTCTTTTACAACATCTAGGCCCACCATGATCCCCTATTTTTTCTAAGGCTTTTGAAGTCATATGATTAGATAATTTAAATTCCTTAACTGCTAATGGATTGGAATTTGTTATGATGGAAATAAATATTCCACTGCTTATACCGGCACCACAAGCTCCCCAATATCCACAGCTTCCTCCAGGTACTGCTTTAGCTCTGTTAATCAATTCAATTAATGCCTTTTCTAGATTAACTTTTCCTCCGGAATTATGGAATGCCGTTAAAAGCGCTGCTCCTACAAGAATATGGTGTTCAGGGCCATGCATATGACAAAAAGGTTGTGACATAAGATTTTTAACTATTTTAATAGGATTAGAACTATTCTCCTTTAAGCATAATGAAATGATTTTGTTTACACCTTCCATGTGACATTCGTTACAAACATAATGTCCATTAATGCACCTGGATTTACTATTTTCTTTTTTATGGCAAATTTCACATTCCATTTCCATACTATTTGCTAAGTATTCAATATCTGAATTGCATATTAAACATTCTTCTATCACAAAAAACACCCATTTTTTAATTTATTAAATATTATACCTGTTATAACTTTATAGTTTTATAAATCATAAATTTTATTATCATAAAATAATAGATAGATAGAATGTTAAAATAAAATAAAAGAAGAATAAAAAATATAATAATAAATCTTCAAATAAGTTGAGGTTAAACATGAAGGATAAATATATTATAATAATTTTTGCAGCAGCAATACTGCTTATTTTACTGTCAATCGGTGCATTTTCCGTTATGGGAAATATGACAGATGAAAACAATACAACAGATGACGTTAACTTAACACTTAATGAAACAAACGATACCAACAACACAACAACACAAACTGCAACCAAAACAACAAAGAATTCTAAGACTAGCCAGAAAAAATCGGAAAATGACATATACTATGATGAAGAATTAAATCTATACTTTGACAGTAATGGCAAAACAGTATATGAAGGACAGGTACCAAAAGGTACTAGCAAATCAGAACTTCAAAAAATGGCATCAGAAATAGAAAGTGACGATTACAATTAAATTAAATATAAGATAAATTCTTATATGCTATTTCTTTTTTAAAATAAGATTAAATTATAAAATATAGTTAAAAAAAGTATTAGTCTAGTTAAGATTAACTAAACTAACTAATTGAAATTTACTGTTTTTTGATATAATGGTTTTTCATCAAAGTTTTCATATACTTCAATAACCACTTTAACTGGCTTGTATGTAGATTCTTTATAATATGGAATGTTTAACTGATATTTTTGGTTAGCCTTGATGTCTGATATAATATTTGAATCGTATGTTTGATCAATTTGTGAACCGTCTTCTGCAAACCACACTCCTTTAATTTGCACGTTTTCAATATCTCTTTGAGAAATTAAAGTTCCCTGTACTCCACCGGAATAATAGCCGTAGGAAACTTTTAAATCGCTGGTTATATCTGTTATATCAATAGAATCTGCCTTGTTCTGTAAATCATTTTGATAACTTGCATCTCCCAGAGCACCTGCTAATATAATTAATATGATGGTAACAATAGGAATAGCCCAGTATATCATGTTTTTAGCAGAATTTGTTGGAAAATTAACATATCTTTGTCTGATTTCATTTTCATCCCCATAGAAATATATCTCATCAAATCCTGAAGCTTTACTACCACTGTTTTCTCTTTCAATATATGACATTATAGCGGCTATAAGATATAGTAGGAAACCTAATATTCCCATTAAACTGGTACCTATAAGAACACCTAATCCTGCTATAGCATATTGTGCTACAGCCAACCTATAATCTTTTTCAAATAAGTATATACCAATCAAACCAAGAATACTGGATATTAATGTTATAGAACCATTTGTTATTAAATCAGCACTTAGACCGGACATAGAATATGCAACCAATGCTCCACCTAACCCAAAAACAAATCCAAGTATTGCCAGTATAGGATTATATTTCATTATACATTCCTCCCCTATTGATAATTATAATTTAAGTAATTCCTTTTTCTTTTCCTCAAATTCTTCCTCGGTAATTATACCCTCTTTCATCAGATTATGAAAATTACGTATTTCCTCGGCAACACTAATGTTATCAGTATTGGCATTGTTTTCTGAAGTTGAATCTTCAGATACTAAATTATGTTCACTATCATCAAATATTATCCCATTTTCATCAATAGATGACATATTATTTAGTGACGTTTGATTAGTTTTAATGCTATTTAGATTATTGTCTAACAAATCATTTCCAGAATAAACATTACCCTTACTTTTAACCAGGTTATCAAAAAAATTCTTTAATGCAAAATCATTTTCCTTAGATGATATTTCAAATTGTTCTCCGGAAATTCCCATGAAAACCTTATCTTCTATTAGGAAATTTCCTTTGGAGTATATTAGAAAATCAATGTCACTAATTGATTTAGACAGGTTATTACTCGATTGAAATGACTTTATAATAATGTTTTCACCCGATAATTCAATGGATGAGTTTCCGAAACCTTTAATTTCCACATCATTTAATGTTAATCCCTGTTTTTGAGGACTTTTAAACTTAGAATTAACCTTTTCTTTATTGAATTCCATAAAAATCACATAAATTAATTAATTATATACTTTAATATTTAATAATTTTAATATTTATATGCTTTATATTATAAATTCAGGAAATATTACAGATTTTATACAAAAAAAGTGAATCTTAAAGACTATTTATTTTAATAAAATGCTATTTATAATATGGATTGATTATGTTAAAATGTAAAAAAAGAGTAGTTGAAGATAAATAATTATCTTCTAGAATATTTTTGGATAAACTGGTGTAGTTGATTTAGAGAACAATGAATATCCATAGGAACCTGCTTTTAATATGGCTTTTATGTCACTAGTGATTTCCTGAATAGACAGGTAATTTTTTCCGTACATGTCACTGTATGTTGTTAAACTAGTCACTACTTTTGCGTGTTTAACTTGTTTAAGAAGTGATTGAGTTACTTCTACCATCCATGCAGTATCCTTGTAGTAATTGTTTTTATATGCCATTACTATCATGTAATCCACATATTTTTCCATTGCTTTTAAATCCTGACCATAATAATATTTAAGGTTAGTAATTTCAGGCATTACACATGCCGCTACTTCCATACGTTGATCTATATTCTTTGCAATGTAATTTACATCTTTTAAGAAGTTTGTTATTACGGATGTGTTAACAATGCTAGGATTTGTTCCACTGTATCTTATATAATCTAAACAAACTCCTTCCACCCCATTGATATGCATTACTTCTGTAAGGAACTTTTTCATCTTATTCTGATTACTTACACTGTTATCCCATTTTTTATTTTCTCTGAATACTATTACCCAAGCATGAACTTTAATATTGGTATTCTTACATAATGATATGGTTTGTCTAAGTAATGCAGTGTCATTATTATATGCTTTAGCCATCACATAAACGTCTGTTATTCCTGAATTAACCCATTTAGTAATGTGGGAACTGTCTATTGATCCACTGACAAACACTGAAGCAACCATTGTTTTTCTTGTTTTGAATATTTTAGCGCTTATCGGAGTGCTTACATTAAATGTTGCGTTCAATGAAGTTCCTGCATACCTTTCAGTACCTCCATAATATGCTTCAAGACTATTTTTTCCGGATACGAATGTTTCGTAATCACATTTGAAATTACCGTTTTCATCCGTTTTAGCAGGATATCTTACATCATTTATTAGTAAGGATACTGTTGTAAGTTTCAATGGATTTCCACTGCTATCAGTATATTTACCTTTTATCGTGATTTTACTTCCAAGAGTTGAATTAGGTATAGTTTCAAGTGATAATCTTGTGTCTTTTCTGGTTACGTTGAAGTTTATCATATTGGTTAATGCCGGATACGTATTGTTTGCATAATAGCTTACTGATACATTATTTACACCTATTGTATTAGTCTTATAGTTTAGAGTATAATATCCACTAGAATCTGTTTTAGTAGTATAGTTTATTCCATTAATGTTTATGGTTAATGCTACATTACCAAATGTTTTTCCATATTTATCTGTATATTTACCGGTAATTTTCACAGTATCAGTATATTGTGTTGTTGGAATCGTGTCTATTGATAGTATGTCGGATTCTCCTATAACAAAGAATGTAGTTGTTGCTTCTGCTCCATTATAACGTTTGTTACCAGGATATGATACACTAACCTTATTTTCTCCAATCTTGTAGGTTTGAATATCTAATATGAATTTTCCACTGTCATTTGTTTTGGTAGTATATGTAAAACCGTTAAAATTAATGTTCAACGGAGTTCTAATTAGTAATCTTCCAGTATTATCCGTGTACTTACCACTTATTGATACAATATCCGAATAATTCACGTCCCGAATTTTATCCAGGTATAATTTTGTATTTTTTCTGGTAACATTAAATGAAGTAGTATCTACAGCACCATTATAACGTCTGTTACCCGGATATGATACACTTACATTGTTTACTCCAACGGTATCGGTTACAATATCCAATGCAAAGGATCCTTTTGAATCCGTTTTCGTCGTGTATGTTAAGTTGTTTAATTTTACATTTAATGGAGTCCATGTTAATATGATACCATTCTTGTCAGTGTATTTTCCAGTAATGGAAACAACATCCGAATATGCCACATCCTGAATTTTATCAATGCTCATAACGGTATTGCATGGAACTACATTGAAGGTTTTAGTAGCAGCAGCTCCAGAAAATCGTTTGTTACCAGGATATGATACACGTACATTGTTTAGTCCAACCTGTGTAGTTTTGACTTTGAATGTGAATTCTCCACTGTCATTTGTTTTAGTAGTATAATTAAGGCCATTTAAGTTAACGTTTAATGGTGTTCTTATAAGTAATCTGCCATTAGTATCAGTGTATTTACCGGTGATAGTAACTACTTCGGAATATACTGTGTCTTTAATGGCATTTATATACATTTTAGTCGGTTGTTTAACGTAAAATGTTGCCGTATCCACATCACCAGAGTAACGTATATTACCAGGATATGCTACACTTACATTGTTTACTCCAACCTGTGTAGTTTTGACTTTGAATGTGAATTCTCCACTGTCATTTGTTTTTGTAGTATAGGCTTGACCGTTAAAGCTGATTTTCAATGGAGTTCTAATTAAGAAAACGCCATTCTTATCTAAGTACCTACCACTAATAGTAACCTCTTCATTAAGACCAACATCTTCAATATCATATATTGTCATATTGGTTGATTGAGCAATTACATTAAAGGTAATGTTACTGCTTGTTGCAGCAAAGTTAAGATTTCCATGATAACTTACCGTAACGTTATTTTTTCCAATAGCGTTTGTTTTGAAATCATAACTGTAATATCCTTCGGTATCAGTTTTTGTAGTAAAGTTTTTACCATTTATGTTTATCTTGAGGGGAGTTTTTATTAAATTTCTCCCGGTTATGTCAGTAAATTTACCGGATATGCTGACATTATCAGTGAATGATGTGGTATTTATCCTATTGATACCTATCCTTGTAGGAGTAGGTTTTGTTTGGTCATAATCATCTTCAATTAAAATAACATCATTTGTTACTTCACTTTCTTTTTTTGTTACTTCAACAACACTCTTTGATGAATCAAGATCCTGTTTTTGAAGAATCTTTGTAGTATCGTTTGATTCAACCGTCGCCGAAGAACAAAATCCAATTAATAATATTAATAAAGTAACAAATAAAAAGAATTTTATCAAGGATTTATTTTTCAATAAAATCATTCTCCTTAGTTGTTATAGTTTCATAAAAATAAAATTAATTATTTATGTAAATACTTTATTACTTAAATTATTTTAATTTAGTGATAATTATTTCTATTCTAAAACTCAGAATAAGTAAGCTGTTAAACAGATTATTTACTGGGAAATCTTCATAGTAGTCACTAAAACTATTTATTTTTTAATGGATAAACTATTATCATAATCATATTATGTGAATAATTATGAGTAAGGAAGAATATATGAAAACAGAAAATGACTGGTCCAATAATGATGATAAAAGATTTTTAATTTATTGTCCAGAATGCGGAAAGGAAAATTATCCCTTAAACAGAAATTGCAGTAATTGTAACAGTACCCTTGTATCATTTGCTACTACTACAGACAAACAGATGAATTCTTTTGAGGAAATATTAACAAGGGATAATATGGAAAAGATTAAGCAATCGGATGTTCCAATGGAATTTTATGAATACGTGCTTGATTCAATTGTAAAACAATCTGAAAAAACTCATTTAAATGATGAACTTAGCATACTTGAGAAGATTTTATTGATATGTAGTAATTATGTTCAAATAAGAAACAATGATCAAATCGGAACGTTTGGATTGTATGATTACAATACAATCATTATAAACCCTACTTATTCACAAAGTTTACAATCTGCTACTCTTATTAAGAATTTATCAGTTCATGTTCATCTAAAAATATTGGAATCATTCTTCATGTACATTTTTGATGTTCCAAGCAATGTTTATATTGAAAGCTTCATAGATTATTGCAGATATTCCGGCGCTTTCGAAAATTTTGTGCAAAAATATTATAGTTCACAGGTAGAATCACATTTTACGCCGGACGAATACGATAATTATGAAGATGTTGAACAGATATACTTCAGTAATCTATTTGATGAAAATGAATTTAAGAAGGGATTACTTGTAGGAAACTCATATGCTCAAGAATTGATAAGGATTTTTGACCAAATTTTCAACAATGAAATTAGGGATGAACTGTCACAACAATTCAAGTTGGACAAGGAAGACAGTACTGATGCTATCAGACGTTTTGATTGTGATAAGCTAATGGAGAAGGAAGAATTAATATTGGCCATGAAAAATAACATAGCCGATACAATCAACTATCTCTTAGATAACGAAGAGGCCCGTAAAAAATTAAATGAAATAAAAAAAGTGTTTGAACAATTAGAATCAACTAATTAAAGTATTTTTTCACGTTTTCGTATACTTCTTCCTCTTCTTTTTTTGTGAAAAATTCTAAACTAACATCTTTCAATGAATTTAAATCATATTTTTCTGTAAGTTCCTTGTTTATGACTCTAATGTCCTCGTTTTCAATGATTCTTTTAAAGTATTCATACATCTTATTTGTCGACAAGAACAATCCGGGTAATTCAATGGTATTTGCCTGTTGTATAAATAACTCTTCGACTTTGCTTGTGGATAATTTTGTTTTTTCAACCATTTTTATTAGTTGCTCGTTGTATCCTATTTTTATGGGATTGTAATAGGTTAACCTGTTATCGTCCCATGGATTTATCATACAGATAAAATAGTTGATATATGTCTTTAATTGCATTATCTTATCTTTTTTATCATGGTATATTCTACTTTCAGCTTCATAGGTTAATCCAAATTTGTTCCATTTCATTTTATCAGAATAATAGTGGCGGATATTTCTCAGGTAGCCTATTGCTATGTCCGTTAATGAATCCTTTTTATTTTCCTGATAAAATTCTTCAAATACCTTTAATTTAAAATTATATAGGTATTTCGAATAGGTTTCTACTTGAGGATTCTCTTTTACAAGATCATGTCCTTTTTTAGTTACGTGTATCGCATTTTGAACATTATATCTTTCCAGTTTTTGTCTTTCTATATTTTCACATATAATGTCTATATTTTCGTCTTTAGTTTTTCCGGCCTTTAAATTATTATCTGCAAGTATATCTTTTATTTCTTTTTCCTTTAATTCTTTCAGATTAGATTTGATTAAATCCATTCCTTTTGCGTCTGTAATATAAGCATTATTTCTTAGATATTGCGTTACTTCACTAATTGATGAAATGTTTAGCCAATAGAGCATTTCATTTGGAATTTGTGGATTTTTCGGATGCTTAACAGCATCACTTATGTAGAGTATTCCGGCATATTTAAGGTTTATTCTCAAATCATCTACATCTTGTAGATATTCGTCTGTCTGATTCTTTGCACTTTCCCTTTCTCTGAGTTTTTCTTTTGTTTTGGAAATAGATGGTTTAGAAACTATTTTAATATATTTTCTTCTTCTTTCTCCTGGCTTGACAAGTGGACTTTCATCATCCTTTTGCACTATTTGATCGATGTTGTCCCGACTTTTAGCATCTATTACTGATGGAGGATAAGTTTTTAAATATCTTAACTCTTTTACATCTTCAAATACTGATAACTGATAATTTACGATTTGTTTTTTATGAATTCTTAAGTTATCTTCATATAATTTTTTTCGAAGATTAATATCGTTTCTTAGTTTATCATCCTTAGATATTAATTGCTTTTTGATTTCATATGGCGAATTTGTTTCATCTAAGGCTATTCCTGCCTCTTCAAATCTTATTTTTCCCTCTTTAACCAGAGTTTCTTCCTCCGGTGTTAAAAATCTGATGTGCGGTACTTCGTCTGGCGTAATATATCCTTTTGTTAAGTCAACGTTTCCTTCCGTTACAATTTTTAGGGTGACCTGTTTGTTTTTGCTACCACAATATGGACAATAATTAAATTCTTTTATCAGCTCTTTTTTACAGTTTGAACATGTTATATCCTTCTTATTAGCATTTAATTTGTATATCATTAGCTTTTCTTCATAAGAATTAACAATCTTATCATCATATGTTTGCGTAATATTTTTATCATAGCAATACTTGCTTATTATATGATTTAACTGTATTTCCAGCAAAGAAGGGTCCAGGTTTTCGTTCATAACTTTTTCTTTTAACATTTCACGTATTAGTATGGCATCATCATGATTTAATCCCATTTTTGTGAAATATTCCTTTGCATATATTCCATTTGTTAAATTATCTATTTTTTCCAAAACTATATTGTCCATATTAATCAGTTTTTTTTATTAATTACTATTACATCTATATGATATGATATTTATTTTTAAATAGGTTTTCAAATATCTTTAGCAAGCCATCTTAATTCGGGCACTGCAATAATAGTTATAATTCCATATTAAAGAATACATTTTTTAATTATTATTATAATATATTTAAATAGTGATTATAATGAAAGTGTATTGTTCAGAATGTGGAAAAGCTAACGATAGTGACAATGTTTATTGTAAAAGTTGTAATGCAACATTAAAAACTGATAAAATAGAATATGGTAAACAGATTAATAGTTTTGAAGAACTGATAACTGAGGAAAACTATCAGATTCTATGTGACACCTATTTTAGTCCAAAGGCTTATAATGCTATTCTTGAGGAGATTATACGCATTGGATACGATAAGTTCACTTATAATGAAAACAAGTCTACATTAGAAAATGTTTATGATATTGTTGATGAATATGTTACAATTTTCTCCAAACATAAGGGTAGTGCACTAGGATACTATGTTGCTAATGAAATATTCATTGATGAACGATTGCCTGAAGCTGAACAAATTGCTACACTTATACATGAATTAACACACCATTTATATTCGGAAATATTTGAACGTTGGATGATGTATGCTCTTCAAGTAGAAAAAAGTGTTTACATAGAAACTTTTGTTCTTTTTTCAACAATTTTCCCTGAACGTAAGTTTTTAAATGAATATGTTGCGCATACAACGGAAGGTCAGTTCATTTTACATGGAAGTCAAAACTATGGATCCTTTGTACAGATTATGGAAGAAAATAAGATAAACATTGAGGAACATAAGGATTTGATAGCTCTTGGCCGTTCCATTTCTAATGATATTGCAAACATTCTAGAATATTTTATTGATGAAAAATTTAGGAAAAGAATCATTCAGCAATATACTATAGATAATGTAAGAAGAAATTATGATCAGATTAAGTTCGAGGAAAGTCCTGAAATGGAAGAAAACAGAAAAACAGAATACATGGGTTTACTTCTTCGTTCAGCATTTAAAGCTTGTCTTGATAAGGAAGATTATTTCAAATATCTTTCAACATTAAAAAATGAATTTAAGTAGATAAAAGTTCTTCTAATTCATTTATTACCTTTTCTTGTTCTTCTTCGTTGTTATAAGTGTATTTATTTGCATCTAATTCCTGAGAGTTATATAAGTTTTTAAGGTGTGTGTTTATATCCTTTAACTTTGTGTCTTTGTCAAATAGCTCCTCGACTAGTAGGTGTATCTCTTCATTCTTAACGTAGTTTTTTGGAATTTTAATGTTTTTTATGGCATCGTCTATCATATTTGATAATGCATCATATTCCATGTTAGCTCTGCTTATTGAATATATGATGGTGTTTCTAAGGTTTAAGGTTATTTCTATTTTTTCTTTTATTTTATTGTCATTAAATGGGTTGATTTCGCATATGAAATGTTGGATTATATTATATAGCATTTTTTCATATTCTTCGTAGATATCATATATTTCAGCATATTTAAAGAGTAAATTTGAGTATGAGTACCATTTAAGATTTCCTGTAACTTCATTTAATGATTCATCAATTAGTTTTATTCCAAAATCTTTTAATTCTTCATTTGAATCGGCGTATGTTTTATCATAATATTCCAGGTCAAAGTCATAGAATACGATGGAGTATAAGCGGCAGTGCTTGTTTTCTTCATAAAATTGCATACCCTTTTGAGTTACGGTATAATAGTTTGGAATCATAGCATCCAGTTCTGCTTCAGATAAATTAGCAAGTATTATTGTTATATTATCTGCTTTAGATATTCCTTTTTTCAATTCTTTTTTTGTTAAGACACTGTCAATATATTCTTCAGAGGCAACCTTCAATCCTGCCTTAAACTTTTGTCTACCTGTTAGTATTTCTATAAATCCTTCATCCACCAGGTATTTGCGAACGTCATAAAAATTTATGTTTCTATAACTTTTTAGTAGAAAATTATCCTTTTCGGAATATAATGGATTAAACATCATTTGTCTTAGTACTGTTACACCAGCATATTTCAAGCTTAAATCATACTTTGAAGTATCCTCTTTTGCTCTGATATTCTTTATATTAGGAATATATATGATTGAAGACTTTTTTAGTTTACTTCCACAGTTATAGCAGTATTCGTCAAAGTATAATAGTTCACTGCTACAATTTGGACAGATTACCCTGTTTAACACTTGATTATATTTAAAAGTTAATATTTGTTCGTCTTCATTTAGAATTTTATTTATTGACATATGTTTTACACCTTTTATGAAATATGCTGCTTTTCTATTATTATCTTTTATACTTTTAAATTAATATAAGAATATACTATATTTACCTTATAAGAATATATTAAATAAAATACAAAAATTTCACATTCATTTAACATTTTATAATTTATACATTGCAGATGGGTTTAAATTCCAAAGTGAGAAACCCACCCCATATTTAGTAGTATTTTTCCAATGTCCTAGTAATACATTAATAATACTGATAGAATTGGACTAAAACTAGTAAAATAAATAAAAAATATAGGGATCTGCAGAAACTTTAAGAAAAAGATTATGCTTAGACTTAAATACAAGAATTATCCTAAACAAACCTTATATTATAATCAGGTAAATAATCCTATTCACCCTACCCAGAAGCCTGTAGATTTGTTGGAATATTTAATTAGAACGTATTCCGATGAAAGTCAAAGTGTATTGGATTTTACTATGGGTAGTGGCAGTACAGGTGTTGCTTGTATGAATACTAATCGGAACTTCATAGGAATAGAACTTGACAAGGAATATTATAAGATGGCAGAATAGAGAATAAAAGAAGCAAAAACACAACAAAAACTAATATATTTTTAAGATTATGGTTAAAAGTTATTCATTGAAAATCTGAAGTAAAGTATATCTGGTAAAAGTAGGACAACGGAAGTTTTAGTAACAAAGTATATATAGGAGTGATACAAAACAATAATTATACAAGTGTTAAAGTGGGTTTAGCCTATATAAATAGGTGATTTAACCATGACAATATGAGATTAATATGATAATATATCTCCCATTTGTGCATGGGTTTTCATTCCTCCTTTAACTTTGTTTACTTGTTTTTATAGGATATAAAATATCTTTAAA
>JAZUCJ010000109.1:0-3619 GCA_045639105.1 Methanosphaera sp. | reverse complement strand
TTAAATAATTTAAATTATTAATAATAATTTAGATATAGATAATCTTTTTTATATACAAAACTTATTTTACTTAACAAACAATCACATAGAATTTCAGAGCATATAAAGGTGAACAAAGTGGTAACAATTAGGAAAGCAACTAAAGAAGATACTGAAAATGTTTTGAAACATTACAGCACAGTCATTGACCAAATAAAAAATAATGAATATAACCCTGGATGGGAACATGAAGTATATCCCAGAGAAGAGAACTTAATTCAAGCAATAGACTCTGATGAATTGTATGTAGGAATAAGGGATGGAAAAATAGTATCCTCAATAATAATAAACAACATCCCAAATGAGGGCTATGAAAACCTAAAATGGAACGTTGAAGCCGACGATGAACACGTATACTACATACACCTAGTGGCCGTTAACCAGAACTACAGAAAACAAGGCTTTGCTAAGAAAATGTTAAACTACGCATTTGATTTAGCTCAAAAAAATTCAATAAAAAGCATAAGACTAAACATACACATGAACAACATTGCAATAGAACCAGTATACACAAAGCTGGGATTTGAATACATAGATACAATAGAAGTAAACAATAAATACAGAGGCCTATTACGGTTTAATGTATATGAAAAAACGATGTAACCACCAGAAAACATTTATAATCCCCACCCATAACTTATCAACACCACACCCTATTTTTATATAACAATAAAAACAATAAGACGTGAATTGTCCATGCACTTTGTTAACGCTAAAAGCATTCTTTCAAAAAATAATGGAATGAACCTGTACAGGGGATGTACCCACGGCTGCATATACTGTGATTCAAGAAGCAACGTCTATAATATGCAACACGAATTTGAGGATGTTGAAATAAAAGAAAACAGCCTTGAATTGCTTAAGAAGGCTCTTCAAAAAAAGAGACAAAAGTGTATGATTGGCACCGGTTCAATGACAGACCCATACATCCCATTGGAAGAAGAACTTGAATACGTTAGAAAAACATTGAAACTAATATACCGTTACGGTCATGGCTTTACATGCATTACCAAATCAGATCTCATACTAAAGGATCTTGACCTGCTAAAAAAAATAAACGAAAAATCAAAGGTAGTTATACAGATGAGCCTAACATGCATGGATGACAAGATAAGCAGCATAATAGAACCGGGAGTATGTCCAACCACCAGGCGCATAGAAGTTCTTGAAATTCTTAAAAAAGAGAACATACCAACGGTTGTCTGGCTTTGTCCAGTACTGCCATATATTACAGACAGCAGAAAAAACATTGATGCAATTCTTGATGCCTGCATTAAAACAGACGTTAAGGGAATAATATGCTTTGGTATGGGCATGACCCTCAGGGATGGAAACAGGGAATACTACTACCAAAAACTGGATGAACACTTCCCAGGCCTAAAAGAAGTATACCGGAAACGATATGGAAACAGTTACGCCATCTCCTGTCCAGACCATAGGCAACTAATGGAACTGTTCTACAGGAAAACAGATGAACATGGCATTATGAACAAACCTGATGAAATATTCGAGTATCTTCACGAATTTCCCAAAAAAAGTAAAAGCATACAGACAACATTATTCTAATCCAGAATTATATTGCTGTACTATAATAATTCATAATAAATAGGCGATTAATCTTGTTAAGACTATGTTAAACAATAATTTCCTTAATTGTCTTTTATAATAAACGGGCCTTTTTTAATATAATTTTTTTCTCTTGGAGTATGCCTGTAATCGTTTCTTTTCCAACTTTTTATAGTCTTCATCGGCATACCTGTTTTTTTGTCTGTTCGTTTTTCCTTCAGGAATTATCGTTAACAGGTCTATGCGGTTGTCATGACATGCAAATATTACCCTGATTTCCTTGTAGTCCTTGTTTTCCGGTGCATGAAATACTACTTCATACTCTCCGTTTCCACTGGTATCATAGCGAATTGGCTCTTCATATAATATGGCATCTACGATGTACTCCCTTGAAATTCTATACTTGTTTAATCTTTGAATAAAATGTGAATTATCAAAGTTCCATTCTATAGTACCCGTGTCACCTATTAAAAATCTATCAAACACATCCATTTTCCCAATTCCCATAATAATTATTATTTTTTCATCTTTTAACTGAGCGTTTATTCATCCCTTAATGCAGCAACAGTTAATTCCTTAATATCATTGTTTTTTACTGCTATACTGAATGATTTTTTAACTTTTCCACCACCACTAATAATGCGATGGTTCATGAAGTTTATTGTGGTTTCATCACCACTGGATCCCATAGTGGCAAATGTTACAACCTTCACTCCTCCAAAATCATTTTCTCTTATAAATTCAAGTATTGCCGGTGCCGGCTTAGCTGCCCATACGGGCGTTCCAATGTATACTGTATCATAATCCTTAAGATTTACCTCTTCATATTCTATGCTCGTATGTTTTTCCCTGAATGCATCAACTGCTCCTATAACATAACCTATTGGTCCTGAACGATTCTTCTTATCCTTTATTTCCAGCAGGTCTGCACCTATTTCATCCCTTATTGTTTCGGCAACTAACTTTGTATTGTTTGTTCTTGAATAATATACTACTAAATTTTTCATCTTTACATTTCTCCATTATGTTTATACTTAACTGTTATATCCTATTTACTTTTTTTCCTTTAAAAATTTTAATTTGTCAACATTTTCAACCAGTAATCGTGCTAATTCGTATGTTTTCTTCATTGGCTCGTAGGAAAATGTTTCATACACTATTGTAGGAACTCCACTATTTACTACTGGAATTGTTATATACTCCGGGCTTGTACGATATTCCGGTTCATAATAACATATGTCACTTATGTTTTCCAGCAGTATGTTCATGTACTTTGATGATTCCTTGTCAAATCCTGGTGCAAATATGAAGTTGGTCTTTTCATATTTTCCCGTTCCACGCTGTCCCTTGTTTGAATGTATGTCTACGAAGAAATCATAATCTCCGCCTATGATATGTGGAGCTACAAATTCCTGTGCCAAGAGTTGTCCATCCATCCGTCCTTCGGTTTTTTCGTCAAGTTCTCCCCTGACATCTATGTTATAAATGTAGTACTGGTAGTTTAATTCATCGCTTTTAGAGTTTAATACTTCAAATAATGCTCTGTGTGATTTACTTTCCAGTGGGTGCATGCCAATGTTATATGCAATTCTTATTTCAGAGTTTTTATTACCGATTGGACCATGCAGGTGTACGCTTCCAAGTTCATTTTCTCCCAATAGTACTGATTCGTATTCTTCAGAGTTTACTTTTGCCTTATCTGTCGGTTCTTCCGGGTAATCTAGCTTAAAAATATTAACAACCTCCCCTTATCCTTCTCATATATGTTGATGTATTCTGATTCTAAGACTTCGTTATAATACTTATTTTCTTGTTTTTAATTTTTTTACCAATTATCTATGATATGTATATTATACTATATATACTAACATATTCCTTTATCAGATTACACTGATTTATTAAAGTCTCTGGGTAAATATCCGGTGGTAATTGGTAATAATTGATGCAATTTCCGTGAATCAGGAATAATTATTACAAAAAATAAGGGAGTACTATAATTTTTTTAAAGAAAAAA
>JAZUCJ010000108.1:0-4195 GCA_045639105.1 Methanosphaera sp. | reverse complement strand
TATTAGTATTATATAAAAATTATTTATAAAAGAAAATTGGTGTGAAAAATATGTCAGCAGCTGAAGATAGAATTAAACAGATAGAAGAGGAAATTAAAAAGACTCAAAAAAATAAGGCAACATCACACCATATTGGTAAATTAAAAGCACAAATTGCACAACTTAAAGAAAAAATCGAAAAGCGTAACAGTTCCTCGACAAAAGGTGAAGGATTCCTTGTTAGAAAAAGTGGAGATTCCACGGCAGTACTGTTAGGTTTTCCTTCCGTGGGTAAATCCACCATTTTAAACTATTTAACCAATGCAAATTCGAAAGTTGGAGCGTATGAGTTTACAACATTAGATATTGTTCCGGGAATTATGGAATATGAAGACGCTAAAATACAGATATTGGACATTCCTGGTATTATTAAAGGTGCAAGTAAAGGAAAAGGTAAAGGTCGTGAAATATTATCCGCAACCAGAAATGCCGATTTGATTATCATGGTACTGGACGTATTTCAGCCGGAACATATGGAAGTTATTCTGGATGAAGTAAGAAATATTGGTGTTAGACCGAACGAGAAGAAACCGGAAGTTAAAGTTTCTAAGAAAAAGATGGGTGGATTAAACATAGTTTCAACCGTGGAATTAACCCATCTGGATGAAAAAACCATTCATTCAATCCTAAGCGAATATGGTATTCATAGTGCAGATGTTGTGTTAAGAGAGGATGTGACTATTGACAGGTTTATTGATGCTATGGAACCAAACAGGGCGTATATTCCTATGACTGTTGTTGTTAATAAGATAGATTTAGCAAGCGAAGAACAGTTAGCTCAACTTAGAAAAAAATTACCGAATGCATTATTTGTATCGGCCGACGATGGAATAATGATGGAAGAACTTAAGGAAAGAATATTTGTAGATCTTGATTTGATAAGGTTATATTTAAAGCCTCAAGGTAAGAAAGCTGATATGGATGAACCGTTAATTATTAGAAAGGGTTCTACTATTGAGGATGTTGCCCATAAACTACACAGGGATTTTGTTAAAAATTTTAAATATGCTAAAGTTTGGGGTAATTCAGTTAAGTTTCCAGGTCAAAAAGTTGGCTTAGAACACGTCTTAGAAGACCATGACATCGTCAGAATAATTATCAAAAAATAACAACATCATAATTACAATTAAATTTTAATGATTATAATGTAAATTTTAATAAAAATAGACCATAATATATATTAAACTTTAACACAACTATTAATTGTACCCACAGAACAAAATATTTTTTAGATTGTGATTGAACATATAGTTTCTATATAATGATACCATTATATAGGGTCACAGTTACCTTTTTTATTTTAACTTATATTATTAACAATTTAACAATATCCAGTACTATTTTTATGATTTATTACTTTAATTTATTAAAGGAATTATTTCAGTCAATTGTTGGAATGATTGCCATTTGTTCCAATGGTGATTGTTGGGAAAAAATTTGTGCTTAAATTTTCTTAAGTGGATATCTAAAAAATACATTTTATTCGTATTATACCTAACTTTTAAAATATTTTTTTAATTTTTTATAAAACTTTAATCAAATAGGAGTAAGTATATATAAGGCCCTTAGTACAAAGAACTAATTGTACCCACAAACACATATAATTATTTTTAACTTGTGAAGTGAATGTTTTTGTTCACTTGTCACACTTATTTTATTTTTAATTCAAAACATTATTTTAAATTTTCATATAGTGTTTTTAAAGTAACTATTAATAATTTCAAGGAAGTATTTATTAATAAAATAAGTATAATAATAAAATATGAAACAGTTTGTAATAACCCAACTGTTCAACCAAAAAAAATACATTTTCATAAAATTGTGATAAGGAATCTAAATTGAATCACACAAATTAACAAATTCAATTTGGAGATTTTCTTTTTTTAATGACTCAATCAACTTTTTTGCATAACATAACTTTTTTTTCTTGAAAGAATCCGCTTCTTGAAATTCAACGCCAATCTCAGGTCTTGAATAATTTGTTACAATATTACCAAAATCCATACCAGCCAAAACAATTTTCTTAACATTCAATGCATAAACTGCCAGATGAACTGCCCTATCACCATCAGTAAAACCACCATAATTTTCCAATTTTCCAAAAGCCTTACATTGACATGTGGGAACAACCTTTTCCAATTCATCAAGAAATCTTTTCAACTTATCCATATTGTCCCCATGTGCATGAACAAATAATATTGATCCTCGTTTATTTGATTCAATTATGCAATCCATATCACCATCAAGATCAGTGACTATTATATCGGGAATAATGTTTTCCTCAAGAAGTGCCTTAGTTGAACCGTCAGCTGCAATTAAAGTATAGTCTTTTAGATTGGTGTTGCTTTTTAGATAAGAGATATGTTTTTTTATTGAAGGACCTGCACCAAATACGATACATTTATCCTTAAAAACTATATGTGACAAATCAAATTTGGATACTTTTTCATCCAGATATTTGGCACTTGCAATATCGTCGTTTTCATCAAAAGAAAAATCATCTAAAATAACTTTGTACCACTTTTCCCAATCGTTATACATAAAATCACGTCCAAATTCAATATTATTTCCCCAATAATAAAACCTTAAATCCCTTATTTTTTAAAGAAAATGAAATTCCACAACATTAATAAAACTATTAAATCAAATATATTATCATAGTAAGTTTAGTAAATGTATAGTATACTATGTACAAGTATATTAAAACTAGTCTTATTATATTTTTTTAATAAACGTTTATATAAAAATATATATTTTGGAGGAATATTCCCAATGGAAGACATGTTATTAATGATTCCTGGACCTACAACTGTTCCTAAAAGAGTTTTGGATGCAATGACAAGACCAATAATAAACCATAGAGGAGCAGCTTATGGGGAAATTTTAGATGAAACAACCGCAATGATGTCTGAAGTATTTCAAACAGACAATAAATCCTACTTCTTTACAGGTTCCGGAACAAGTGCAATGGAAGCGGCTATTGCAAACATTGTAGAAAAAGGTGACAAAGTAATTAACGTTGTTGGAGGAAAATTCGGAGAAAGACTTCAACAATTAACCGAAGTATTTGGTGGAGAATCCATTGAAATTACTGTTCCATGGGGACAAGCAGTAGATCCTTGTGAAGTTCAGAGAGTTATGGAAGAAAATGATGATGCAAAAGCACTTACAATGATTCATAACGAAAGTTCAACGGCAGTAGTTAACCCTATTAAAGAAGTTGGACAAATAATGAAGGATTATGACACTTTATTTGTAGTTGATACTGTAAGTTCACTTGGTGGAGATGTTGTTAAAGTAGATGATTACGGTTTAGACATCTGTTTATCCGGTTCACAGAAATGTATTGCAGCACCTCCTGGAATGAGTATGATTACTTTAAATGATGATGCATGGAATGTTGTTGATAAAGTTGAATCACCAACTTACTATCTTAACATGAAAAAGATGAGAAAAAGTGCAGAAAAATCACAAACCCCTTATACACCTAGTGTGTCCATGACATATGCAATGAACGAAGCATTAAGTATGGTTCTTGAAGAAGGATTATGTGCTCGTATCGAACGTCACCGCACTGGTGCAGAAGCTACTCGTCAGGCTGCAAAAGCATTAGGACTTGACTTATTTGCACGTGAAGGAGATTACTCAAATACTCTTACTGGTATAAATCTTCCTGAAGGTATAAGTGACTCACAATTACGTGGAACTATGAGAGACAAATACCAAATTGAAATTGGTGGTGGACAAGACCATTTAAGTGGTAAAATATTCAGAATTGGTCATATGGGTGTTACAGGTTTACCTGAATTATCCAGAACATTCACTTGTCTAGAGATGACTTTAAAAGAATTTGGATTTGATTTCGAAGCTGGAACTGGAGTTGCAGCATTACAAGATGTATATCTTAAAAATATGTAAAAGCTTATTTTTAGTGGGATGACTCCCACATTTTTTTTTGTTTTTTGTAAAAATGTAATTAAAAAATGGTGTGGATGTTAAGTGGATTTTTGAAAATTAAGATTTCATTTTTTTCTTAATTATATGGATAACCATTTTATTTTTTTACAACCAGTTTCAATGTAAGTAATTGGATAAATATTTACTCGGTAGCCTCTTTTATTGGAGGATTATTAGTATTTTACTTATTTTATAAATT
>JAZUCJ010000107.1:0-7761 GCA_045639105.1 Methanosphaera sp. | reverse complement strand
TATTATAATATATTCTTTCTTTAATATTTATATTTTTGGTTGTCATAAAATAGAATTTTAAATATTATGAGTAATATATATTATACTAATATAAATTAAGAAAGTAGAAGGTTATATTAATGGCATATAGCGATGACAAGATTAACATGGTTCATGGTGCAGGTGGAGAAGTAATGCAAAGTATGATTTCCGATATCATATTGGGAAATCTTACAAAAACTAGCGTAAATGGTGGAATAGGTTTAGAAGCATTAGATGATAGTGCAACCATACCTCTTGATGATGATCATGTGGTAGTAACGACCATTGATGCACATACAGTTCAACCATTATTCTTCCCTGGTGGAGATATTGGAAGAATATCCGCTGCAGGTACATTAAACGATATTTCTGTAATGGGTGTAAAACCGGTATCTTTAAGTAATGCAATGGTAATTAGTGAAGGATTTGAACGTTCAGACTTGGAACAAATTATCAAATCAATGAATGAAACCTGTGAAGAAGTTGATGCTGCAATTATTACAGGAGACACAAAAGTAATTGACAGCGACAAGCTTGACAGTATGATTATTACAACAGCAGGAATCGGTATAGGTAAAAAAGAAGATGTTGTACGTGATTCCGGACTTGAAGTTGGAGATAAAATTATCATTACAGGAAGTGTCGGGGATCATGGAATGGCAATCATGTCTAAACGTGAAGGATTTGGATACGAAACAGAATTAAAGTCTGATGTAGCTCCGGTATGGGGAATGGTTGAAGCGGCTAAAGAAGTTGGAACAATAACCGCTATGAAAGATCCAACACGTGGTGGAATCGCAAACGCATTGAATGAAATGGCAACAAAAGCTTCAGTAGGTATGTATTTGGATGAGGAAAGAATTCCGGTAAAACCGGAAGTAGAAGCAGTTTCTGACATGTTAGGTATTGATCCATTTGAAGTGGCTAATGAAGGAAAAATTGTTATGGGCGTAAAGGCAGAAGATGCAGAAGACATCTTACAGGCAATTAAGAAAACAAAATATGGAAAAGATGCAGAAATTATTGGAGAAGTAACTGAAGGTAAGAGAGTAATCATGGAAACCTTAATTGGTGGAGAAAGATTGATTGAACCTCCAATTGCAGATCCAGTACCAAGAGTTTGTTAAGAGGTAAATTATGGAACATTTTGTATTAAGAACTAAAGCATTAATTATAGATGCAGTAATAGTAACATTATTTTCAATGTTAATTGATAACATACTTTATATAGTATTATCAATTGTAAATAATCAGTTTTTACTTGCATACTATCCTACAATTGTTTTAATTGTAGTTACAATGCTTTATTTCACTATATTCGAAGCAAAAACTAATAAAACATTAGGTAAAAAAGTAACACATTTGTATGTTTCTGACGAAGAAGGATACATGTCTTATAAAAAAGCATTTGTCAGAAATTTAACTAAAATATATTGGGTACCATTAATATTTGACATAATCATAGGTAAAGTATTAAACTATCCGTCACGTTTATTTGACAAATTAGCTGGAACTGATGTTTATTCAGACATAGAACTAGAACAAGTAGAAATATAGAAGGGGTAAATTTGCTGGATATAAAATTATTTAGGGACGAACCAGAAGTAATATTTGAATCTGAAAGAAAAAGATTTAGAGAAACAACAAATGCTGAAAAAGTAATAGAATATGATAATTTATGGAGAAACGGACTAAAAAGATTAAACGATTTACGTTCTGAAAAAAATAAATTATCCAAATCTTTTAAACAAGCAAAAAAAGATGGAACTTTTGAAGAAGTTTTAGCAAAATCTAAAGAAGTTTCAAATGAAATAAAAGAACTTGAACCAAAAATAGATGAATACCTACAAACTAGGGATGAATATCGTTATAAGGTAGGTAACATAATTGATGATGAAGTTCCGGTTTCTGATACTGAAGATGATAATGCAATAATTAAAAAAGAGGGAAATATTCCAGTATTTGATTTTACACCTTTAAATCATGTTGATTTAATTGAAAAAATTGATGGTGCAGACACGGAGACCGCCGGAAGTATTGCAGGTTCAAGATTTTATTACTTAAAACAGGATATCTTGTTCATGAATTTGGCATTAATTCAATTTGCATTAAATGAATTAGTGGATAAAGGTTATACGCCTCTTCAAACACCATTTTTTATTAAAAGTAAAGTTGCAGAGGAAACATCCGAATTGGGTGAATTCCAGGAAACTTTATATAAGGTAGAAAATGAGGATTTATATTTGATTGCAACAGCAGAACAAACATTGGCAGCTCTTCACAGGGATGAAATCATAGATTCTGAAGATTTACCATTAAGGTATTGTGCCCTTTCAACATGCTTTAGAAAAGAAGCAGGTTCACATGGTAAAGACACGTTAGGTATTTTCCGTGTTCACCAGTTTGAAAAGGTTGAACAATTCATATATTCAACACCTGAAGAATCAGCTGATGAACATAAAAAATTATTGGAAGTAACCGAGGACATTTATAAAAAACTAGGATTACCATATCGTATCGTATCAATAGTATCCTCCGCATTAAATGATAATGCTGCAATAAAATACGACCTTGAAGCATGGTTCCCCGGTTCTGAAACTTACCGTGAACTTGTATCCTGTACAAATTGTAAGGATTATCAGGCAAGAAAAATTAAAACACGTGTTGGTAAAGCAGGATCCGGAGATTCAAAAATGTTACATACATTAAACAGTACTGCAATAGCAACCGAAAGAACCATGTGTTGTATACTTGAAAATTATCAACAGGAAGATGGCAGCATTAAGATTCCGGAAGTATTAGTGCCTTACATGAATGGTAAAACAATAATTGAAGCTAAAAAATAGTTTCAACACTTAATTTCCTTTTTTAATAACTATTTTTTCATTAAATTAGACTTAATTAATATTATTGGAAAAATATGATAAAAACAATACCCGTAAATTTATACTCTTTTTTTTGTTATGCTTTGGGGGGTTATTCTCACCATAATTGAATAACTTTTAATATAATAATGTACATACATATAACATAATATAATATAATAATTCATACTCATAATTTTACAAGTATCGATTATTCATAATTTTACTAGTAATACAAGGTGATCAAAAAATGAAAGTAAGCGAGATCATGACTGAAGAAGTACAAGCAGGATCAGTGCCGGGAGCAGTTCAGACAGTTTATGAAATATTTAGGGATAAACAAGTATCTGGAATACCAATCGTAAAAAAACAAACTGGTGAATTAGTCGGTGTTCTGACCAGATCAGATTTAATTAAAAATCCTGATGAAGATCAAATAGCTATGGTAATGACCAGAAATCCTATTACCGCAGCTCCTGATGAAGAAGTAGAATCTGTAGTGCATAAAATGATAAACAATGATATTAGAAGAATTCCAATCACAGAAGATAACAGGTTAGTTGGAATAGTCACATCTTCTGATATAATTAACAAGGCATTATGGCAAATCAACAATACAGAACCTGTCGAAAAATATATGGTTCGCAATATCCCTACAGTTTGGGATAAGACTCCGTTATCAGTAGCATATTCTATTTCACATAACTTCGATTTCAAATCAGTTATCTCATTAAACGATGAAAGTAAAGCTTCAGGTATTCTTACAGAAACAGATTTTATTAATGAAAGTAGAATAGTTGGGGAACAAGAAGTTCATAATAGTTCAGTAAGTACTGAAGGAGATAAATGGACTTGGAATAGTCAAAGTGTAATGTATATTCTAAAAAACAAACTTAAATTTTCCGATAAATTGGTCAAGGATGTAACAGGTGAAAAACTTATTTCAGTAACAAGAAAAACATCTGTCAAAGAATGTGCAAACATTTTGAAAAAGAACAATATAGAACAGGTTCCGGTATTAAACATGTCCGATGAACCTATTGGTTTAATCAGGGCAAGCGATTTAATGAGGGCAATGATTGGATAAGTGAGAATAGTCTCACTTTCTATTACTTTTTTTCATAGCAGTATACCCAATAATTTTTTAGTATAGTTATTAATCAGCTAATTTTTTTAATATATTCAACTACCTTTTTAGCATCTTCGTTTTTAACATCGTATTTGATTGATTTGATGTAATTAAGCAATTCCTCTTTTTTGTCATCATTCAATGAAGATTTTTTAATCACATAAGCGAATGAACGTTTAGGATAATACAATTGCTTGGATATTTTCAGTAATTCATCACATTCTTGGCGTGTAATAATATTGTCTTCTAAGGCAAATTCAAAATTGTATTTCATGTTTATCCAGGATTCTGATATTTGTTCATACGTTTCGGGATTAAGGCTAACTGCAACATCATCATCCGATTCAATAACACCCTGCTTATAGTCTTCAAATATATTACCCACTCCAATCATTCCATAGGGATATAGTTCGCATGCACGTAATGCTCCCATACTGGAACCACCAACAACAGTAATTCCACGTTTCAATGCTTCAAGTATTTCCTTATGTGCAACGGCAGGACTTTGATGAAATAAACCGTCAATAATTCCGATTATTTCAACATCATCTCTTTTTTCAAGTAAACTGCATATGTCCCCCCGTTTAACTGGAGGTAAATATTCTGCATCAAGTATTTTTTTAGCATCTTCAAATGATAATGATAATCCGGTATAAATGACAATACTCATCTAATCACCCATTAATTCATGATGTAAGTTAATTAACATGTCTATTGATTCCTGTTTCATGTTTTTATTATTCCACTTTTCTATGACAAAATCCAAATCTACTTTTGTAACGCCGTGAACCAGATTATCAGAATGGGCAACTATTTTTTCCTCTAATGATTCGGGAATATAATTACGATTTGGCAATCCCAGACTTTCTGCTTCACCAGGTGTGATTCCTGCACCTATGTGACGTTCCGTAATCAAGCATATTCTTTCATCAACATTCAACTGCCTTAGTAAATCCGCACCAAGATAGGCATGTTCTATTCCATTGGTTATTGTACGTCCCACATCATGTAACATGCAGCCTGCTTTAATTAAATCAAGGTCCACATTATCATAAAATTGGGTAATGTCCTTGGATCTTTCATAAACTACTTTACAATGGTCTATAATATAATCTGAACATTCTAGTTTAATGTATACGTTACGGATTAATGTATCTATATCATTCATAGAATACTCTCCAATAAATTTATTTAAAAATAGTAATAAAAGAGGGAGTTTATTTATTTACGGTATAATATGATTCTAAGTTCTTTAAATCATCAATTACATCACTATTATCTTTGAATTCCAATTTTTCATTACATCTTGGGCAAATGAATTGGAAATCTGAAGCTTCATCAAATGGGTATCTGCATCCGTTAGGACATATGAAGAATATGTTGTTTTCTTCAAATTCTAATGAATCCTTTATTTCCTGGTTGTGACGATTGTACTGTTGTTCAAGAATTTGTGCCGCTTTTCTGGAATCAAATCTCCAATAATATGTAAACCATTGGGTTTCAGGATCCTTTTTTCTGGTGTAGTTTGCCATTCCAACGTCATACATTTTGTATAATATTTTTCTGACAAAATTTAGTTTAATGCCTGTAGCTTCTGCAATTTGTTCATCAGTTACTTCAGCAGTAAATAAGCAATCTAATATTTTTTCGCTAGTGTCAGCATCATGGGTTACATCGGATGCTAGTCTTTTAACGTTTTGCTCATTTAAAAATTTAGAATCATAATCAAAGGTGTATTTAACTTTTTTTCTAGCCATTATATCTCTCTTATTTTAATTTTACAATAACTGTACTAGTTTATTCTAACTTAAATTGTGTTATGTCTAAAGCACTGTTTTATTAATGAATTCCTGTCTGATTGAAATTTAAGTATTGGTCATATTGTAAAAAATCATTTGATTTTTCATTAAATCATCTTATATCAGTAGATAAGTAATATATTATTATGTTACTAATGTTATAAATAGTTATTTATGGACGATTACTGCAGGAATATGCTTAACGCTATCCAACATTTCAACGCTTACTCCATCATAACCTGTGTTAAAGGTCTCCTGCATATTATATATGGTTTCAAAGAAGTTTATTGAATTATTTCTCTGACATTCTTCGGCAAGATTGGCCATATGAATCAGTTCATTTATATCCATATTCACTGTAGATGCAAGTGGAGTTACCCCCATTTTATTCGAAAATGCACGCAAAATGTAACCAAAAATGCCCGTATCGTTCTTAATTTCGGGAACAGATTTTGGTAAAGTGGTAAAATAGGTGTTTCTGAACTTGTAGGTAGGATCCGTATCCATTATAATAATTTCCACGTTCTTACCTGATTGTTCTTTGATTAATTTTTTAATGGTGTAAGCACTTTTTACGGGATTTTCCGGAAGTAATGAAACATAGTTTCCGGGAACGTTACTTAAATCAACGCCGGCCTCGGCAGTAGGTTGAAGCGCATGCTTTAGTCCGTATCTTCTTAATATAAACTCTTTATGATTACGTGCTTCTTTTGGCATCTGCCTAAGGTTTTTAATAGTACGTTTGCTGTAACCCAATAGTGGACACAATATGTAACCCCATAAATATCTGCACCACAATTCAGTTACTAGAAAGCTGACAATTCCACAATCATATTCGCTTTCATCCACCAGATTTCCTTCAATGGTGGAAATAGGTGTTTCACTAATAAATACGTAATCACCATTTTGACAGGCACTGATAATATTATCAACCAATCCATGATAGCCTTCATGCGGTTTAAGATAATTGCTTTCAATGGCCTTACAACAATATTTCATTTTTATCAAAAAAAGGTTTAGTAAAAGGAATTATACTTTTCCTAAAGTATCTCCTCTTAATCCGCGTCTTAAAGTTTCAAGAGAAATAATTTCATCGGGACTAATGTTTCCGATGTTAACCTCATTTCCGATGCTGAGGATTAATTCAATTTGCTGATTTTTATTCGGTGCTTCCCACATGATTTTGTTTTGGTCTATGTTTTCGGATATTTTATTCAAGTCATCAGATTTAACATTACCCTTTTCATCGTATATTCCAATGTTTTTACCACTTTCCCTACCTTCAATAATAACCATGTCGGAACCGGAGTCAATGTCCTTTTGAATTAATTCTATTCTTTTATCGATTGAATATTCATGATCCTTTTCAGGATTTTTCTTACCAATTTCGCTTAAGGTATAATAACCCAAATCTTTGGCCGTTTTAATAAATTCCTTTCTGTCCTCTTCAGGTATAACAGTAGATCCATCGGATATTTCAATTGCTGTAAATCCTAACCTGTCTATTTCATCAAAATATTCATCAATTTTGTCTTGGGTATTGGCCAATTCAAATAATGTTCCACCGGTATATGACTTTATATTATATGAGTCATAGATTTCATTTTTTTCTTTAACTATGCTGTCATCACATAATATGGAGGTTCCCCAACCATATTTGATAAAGTCAAAATATTCCCCGTTAACTTTTAGCATGTCTTTGGCATGTTCATATCCTAAACCTTTGTCAATAACCATTGTTTTAGAGTTTAATGTGTCAAATTTATCTAAAAATTCAAATGCTCTCATCTTCATTCTTCCACAAAATTTTTAAAAGTATATAATAATATGGTTTTTAATTGATAAATACTTAAATAATCATATGGACGGACAGATTCTTTAACAAAAATGGAGTTAACTTCTTTGAAGTAAGATGTGATGATTAGAAAATATGCAAAAAAATATTTAG
>JAZUCJ010000106.1:0-4206 GCA_045639105.1 Methanosphaera sp. | reverse complement strand
ATTTATCCTATAAGGTCTACCCTATTTGATTCAAGTCTGTAGCAGTTGCAACGCCTATTTATAGTATTACCAGAATAGTTAAGAGTATTTGTTTCCCACTTTTTTCATTTTGCACTATTCTCGTATCAGAATTATCTATGGATATATTTTAGAGAGTATATAATATTATAATTTCATAGTTTTTGATCAAGGCCATGGCACTTATAAACATTTCCTCATCAATTAGATAACATAATTTTACTGATGAAAAAATAATCTTAGATATAAAATTAAAGTTAGGAGAATAAGAAATAATAATTGAAAATAAGTAATTATATTATGTTAAAAAATCTTATACACTTTAATAACATCCAAAAAAAATACTGGGAGGGTAAATAAATTCTCATTTTCTAAGTTATTTTACCGATTTTTCTCTTTTTAGAAAATATCCTATTACAATAATTGGTATGAGTATGCCTGCAACTGCTAAGCCGGGATGTATTAATAAACCCAGTAGGATAAGGGATAATCCACATACACATAGTTGTATTCTACCATGAATTATTGATCTGGGATTTTCATAGTACTGTAATATTATGGATATTGATATTTCTGTGGCTAAGGATAGTATTCCCAGTATAAAGAATGTGAACATCATTATATCCTGGGGATTATAATTTATCAGGGAAATAATGGGTAATCCAACGCTTAGAATGCATAGGACATATCCTATAAGAATTGTAAGTGTATGGCTTTTGTTTTTTGTTTTGTTGACAAAGGTTTCTGCATTGACTACTTCAATTTCATTGTCTTCTGTTTCTGGAACACCCGTTTTTTCCTGTTTTGCTAGTTGATTTAAGAGTTCTTCTAGGACGGTGTCTATTGCCTGTTGTCCTCCCTTAGTTAGGTCCATAATTGCGTGGGGGTAATTGGCATTGAATGATATGATTGTGTTTTTATTAGATTTTTCTATCAGGTTTATCTTCATGATAAATGTTGGGTTAAATGAATCTATTACTGTAAAAGTGTATGTTATGGGAGTATATCTTTTTAGTTCGTAATATTTGACTGGAAATATGGATTGCAGGGTGTCGTAGACTATTTCAACTGGGTATTCGACTAGTACTTTTTTCTTTGTTTGTGCAAACATTTGTAATCACTTTTTATTAATATTATATTATGATATGTCCATATTTAACTATTGTTATTTTATTTTTCCCATATTTTAATATTTAAGTCTATTCCAGTATCCTTTTTTGTAGATTCAATGATATTTTATGGATTAAATAGATAAATTAGATAGAAATTGATTCTAAAATAATATTTCCTTAGAATAAATTATATGTCCATTGGAGGATAAATATATTATCGTACATATAATGGGAGGTGTATAATTATTAGAAATCATAAATTATTATTTTCAGTATTTTTGATTATTATGATGTTCTCCGTTATTGGTGCAGTAAGTGCATCTGATGAAATAAATGATGATGTTGCTGCAGAACCGATAATGGCAGGTGATGAAAATGTTTATGCCGAAGATTTTGAGTCTGATAAAGTTGTCTCATATTCAGCCAGTAACGGCAATTCATTTAAGGATCTGGACTATTTGATATCCTCTTCAAATGAGGTTAATCTTACAAGGGATTACGTTTTTGATGAAGAAAAAGATGCTGATTATTTATCTGGTATTCCTATAAATTTTCGTGAAAATCTTGTTATTAATGGTAATAACCATACTATTAATGCCAATAATAAATGTACAATTTTCAAACTAGAATATTCGGATGTTATCTTTAACGATATTATATTCAGAAATTCAAATCAAACAGCTATTGAACTAAGCTATTCAAGAGTCATTTCAAACAACAACCTATACGTTAATGATTTGAATAATTCAAGAGCTTTATTAGCATACTCTGAAAGCAGTGTATCAAGTACTAATGATAGTTTTGTGGATAACTATAATAAATTTGGTTCATCCATCATAGCAGAGGATTCGGATTTATATATTGAGAATGCTAATTTCAGAAGCAAATATAATCTTGATTGGTCTACGGTTTATGTTGAAGGAAAATCATCCGGATATATCCTTAATTCAACATTTACGGATATTACTGCAAAGTATGCTCCTGCAATATATCTTAATTCCCGGGAATTTAGCATAATTAATTGTACATTCAAGAACCTATATGCAAATATAACTGGAGGAGCTATAGGTATTAAGAACGTTGCTGATAAGATATCCATAATTAATTCTTCATTCATCAATGTTTCATCCACTAAAAATGGTGGAGCAATATTTGTAGATGTTGACAAGAAGGGCAAAAGTGGCCATATCATCCTAGACCATTGTCTATTTGATGATTGTTATTCCTTAATTGGTGGTGCATACGTTCAGTTAGGTGGTAGATTAAAAATTTTTAACACAACCTTTAAAAATAACAGTGCTATTGTTGAAGGTGGAGCTGTTTACACTTCATATGCTGATGTTGTGATGATTAACAACACATTTAAAGATAATGAAATATTATGGGATGATGATTATTATTCACGTGGAGGAGCATTATACATTGATTCTTCAAAAATCGTTTTGAATGATTCTGTTTTCACCGGAAACTATGCCATGCACGGTGGGGACATAATGTTATATGATTCATATTATGAGATTTCAGGTTCATCTTTTGATGGTGATATCTATTCATTATATGATAAGGAAGATTGCATATTAAAAGACAATACCTTTAAGAAAATCAACTTGTTTAACGATTCATTTAATCCTTATGTATATGAGGGTATAGGAGCAAGTATTGAATATGATCCGGTTATACTTGATGAAAGTCTTGTGAACAGTTCATACTTTAACCTTGTTGATTATGGTCTTGTAACCGACGTTAAAGATCAGGGAGACATGGGAGCATGCTGGGCGTTTGGTACGGTAGGTTCACTTGAATCAGCATTTTTAAAGGCAACAAACAGGAAAATGGTACTTGATATTTCTGAGAATAATGTTCAGAATCTTGGTCTAAGATATTCTCCTTTTGGAAACAGTAACCTCAAGGAGGGCGGACTTAGAACTTATGGAACATCATACTTTTTAAGTTGGCTTGGTGTGACAAGTGTAGAAGATGATGAATACGATGAACTTGGAAAACTGTCTCCGATAATGGATTCGGGAAAAAAACACTTTATTTATGATGTAGTTTTCATAGAGCCTCGTCAGAATATGACCGATAACCTGAAACTTAAGGAAGCGCTCATAAAATATGGTGCCCTTGGTATTAGTCTGCACGGAGCTGCAGGTTCACAACAGCAAGATTATAATAAGCATACCTATTCGGCTTACTTCAATTCCAAGTTTGCCGATAGAACTGATCATAGTGTAACACTTGTAGGATGGAATGACACCTATAGCAAGGAAAACTTCCTCATTACACCACCAGGTGATGGTGCATGGATTATAAAAAACAGTTGGGGTAAAGACTGGGGAGATAATGGATACTACTACGTATCCTATTATGATACCGCAGTTGCTACTAAAAAAATTATTATTGCATTCAACATAACCGATTCACATAACTATGAAAGAAACTATGAATACGACCTGATATCAGATCCAACGTTTTGCGATAACATTACCGGAGTTCTGGCCTTTGGAAACAAGTTCACGGCAGTATATGATGAATTGATTAGTGCAGTGGGAACATACTTCAATGATTCCGGCGTAAATTATGAGATAATTGTTTACGTTGATGATGAAGAAATGTACAGACAAAAGGGCACATCCACTCATTACGGCTATGAAACCATAAAATTAGAACGTCCCGTGGGTGTCAGGGAAAATCATACCTTCTTCATTAAGGTGTTTTCAAACAATGTGGCACTATCCCTCGATTCAAGACAACATTATGAAGAAAACATTTCCTTCATATACGAGGACGATGAGGTACAGGATGCTGCCAAACAAAATAGTGTTGTCTGTCTAAAGGCTTATACCATTACGGATAATTCACAAATAAAAACTGGCAATCTAACAACAAAGTATGATAGTGGTGAATACGTTAACGTAACAATCTATGATGAAAATGGAGAGTTATGCAATCAGGAAGTAACATTTATTGTCAACAATAAAACGTACACTAGAACAACAAATGATGACGGAACTGCAATGTTGGATGAAAACTTTGATGCTGGTACATATGGGGTTACAATTGTTAATCCGGTAAG
>JAZUCJ010000105.1:0-18214 GCA_045639105.1 Methanosphaera sp. | reverse complement strand
TTGGTTTGATTATTTTTTGATGACTATTTCTTTATTCTAGTTAGGTGTATTCAGTATTTGGGTAATACTAGTTTTTTCTGGATGTACAACGATGATAACATTTATATACTATAATTTTCATATATTGTAGTATTCATTGGTACGGCGGCCATAGCGATAGGGTCACATCTGATCTCGTCTCGATCTCAGTAATAAAGTCTATCTACGTTCTGTTTTGTACTATAGGTGGTAAGCTTATGGGAATTTCGGAAAGTTGCCGGCCTTTAAACATTTTTAACTATTTTTGTATTATTTACTTGGAATTTATTATGTAGCTTTTTTCTGATTTTTGTAGTAAATTTATGATTCTATTTTTTTCTATAATTTTTTTCATTCGATATTTCTAAATACTAGTTTTTATAAATCTATTTTTGTTAACTTTTTAGTTAATTGCCTGGTACGAGGGTTGCTCGGTGAGGAATGTTGGTAATCTACCTGTGATCTGGAGAGTTAGTAAACAGGCAATATTCATTTTAATTTATTTAATAAAAAAAATAGTTGGAGGGTATGTTTCTAGAATTTGTCTAGGATATCTTTGTATACGCTCTTTAACGGTTCTTCTGATTTTTCGTATATTCTTTTTATGATTAGTTCGGGGGTACTGTTTGCCAGATAGTTTATTTTTGGTGTTCTATCCACTATTAGGTTATAGTTTTCATCCAGTCCTTTTGCTTCTATTCCATCGGTTCTTATTTTAATGTTTTCTGTTCTTTTAAGTATTTCGGGTGCCATGTGGGTTACTATTATGGCGTATGTTTCTTCGTTTTGGATGTGTTCTATGAATCCTATGATTATTTTTATTGCTGCTTCTAATTCTGTTATTGATTCTAGTTCATCTATCAGTACTAATTTTTTTTCTTTTCCTATCGTGACGGGTATGAATGATGTGATGAATGTTTCGAATGCTCCCGCATTTAATGAGTGTTTTTTCGTAAAGTAGTGTATTTCATCTGTTTTTGCTATTGTTGCTTTTTGTGAGCATACTCCTAGTCCCATATGTGCCATTATGCAGTGTTGTCCTATTGTTTCTAGGAGTGTTGTTTTTCCTCCACTGTTTGCTCCTGTTAGTAGTATTATGTTGTTTTCCTGGTCTAGGTTGTAGTCTATTTTTTGCATAGGTGTCTGGTTTATTTTTTCTTCTTCCTTTAGTGTAAGATGTAGGCTTCCTTCTAGTTGGTATGTGTTTGCCAGTTGGGGTATTGTCAGGTCATAGAATTTTGAGAATCTGGCCAGTGTTAGTGGGTAGTCGTATTCTATGATTTCTTTTGTTTCCTTTTTTATTTGGTCTGCATATTTTTCCAGTAAGCTGCATGCATTTAGTTCTTGTTCATATTTTTTTATGTGCATGTTTGATGTGATGTTGTCCTGTACTCTTTTTATTTCGTTTTGATCTATTTCTATGGGGTATTTTGTTATGAATGGGTCGAAGAGTATTCCTGTTTTGTTTGACAGTTCTTCTCTTGCTTCTGTTAGCACTTCATCAAATATGTTCTTTATTTTTGGGGGTAGGTCTTCGTTATTTAGTAGTTGTAGTATTTCGTCTCCGTCTAGTTCTATTTTTTTTATTTCATCTTTTAGTGTTTTGTTTATTTTGTCTTTGAGTTCCTCTATTATTTCGGTTATTGCTATCTGGTTTTGTTTTTCTATCTGTATTGCATCGAGTGCTTCTATTGCTTCTTTTATGCAGCTTTCCAGTCCAAGATATTCTCTTAGTTGGTATACGTTTTCCAGTGTTTGCCTGTTTTGTTTATAGTATTCCAGTGTTATGTTTGGTTGAATTTCGTAGTCTTCACTTTGGTTGCTTATTGCTATTATGTTGTTTGCTTCTCCCGGGTCAATGTTGTAGTTGTTGTATACGTATATTATGAATTCATATTCTTCTAGGCTTGCATGGTCTTCTATTGCGTATATGTTGCAGTATTTGTCAAAATCCTTTTGTATTAGGCTTATGTAGTCTTCATAGTCTTCGCATACTATTGCATATTCGTCGTTGAATTTTGTTTTTATTTCATTGTTTAATGGTTTTATTTTTTGGTATAGTTCCTGTATTATGTTGTAGTCTAGTGTGCTGGTGTTTTTTATCGTGTTTTTTACTAGGTTTTGTGTTTGTTTTATTTTTTGGTAGTCTGTTGTTGGCTTTAGTAGAAGCACTCTTGTTCTTGCATAATCTGTGTTTGTGAAGTTAAGTATCTTGTTTATTATTTCATCGTATATTTTTTCGCTTTGTTCGGTTTTTATAAAGTCGTTTGTTGTGTTTTTATGTATTTTTCTTATGATGTCTAATGCGATTTTTTGGCTTATTCCCTGTATGTTCATCAGCTTTTCTATATCATAGTTTTTGACTGATTGTTCAAATTTTTCGTAGCTTCCGTATTCTTGTATTATTTTTTTTATTAGTTTGTTTCCTACTCCCCTGATTTCTTCTATTTCATAAATAGTTTACACCCCCACTGGCTTGTTTGAAGTTCTTATATATTATTTTAGTTTGTCTTGTTTTTTTAATTTTTTCCTGGTGTTTTAAAAGTATTAATTTTATTAGTGTCATATAGTTATTTATGCTTTAATTTTTTCAATATTTGATTAGTATTTGTAGGGTTTGTTATGGAATTTTTTTCTTATGTGGTACTGTTATTGATTGGTGGTTGTTTTGGAGGTTTGATGGCCGGCCTTTTGGGTGTTGGCGGAGGTATTATTTTAACTCCTATCCAGTATTATCTCTTGTTGGCTTATGGTGTTGATTCTTCTGTTGCCATGCCGGTATCCTTCGGTACTAGTTTGGCTGTTATTTTTGTTACCATGATTAGAAGCACTAAGAAGCATTATGATAATGGCTTGGTTGTCACTACTTATTTATCCTATATCATGGTTTTGGGTTTTATTGGTGCCGTTGTCGGCGCTTTTATTTCAACTCATGTTGACGTTTCAATTTTGAAGCTATTGTTTGGGTGCATGTGCTTTTTTACGGTTATTAACATGATCTTAATAAAGTACCCTGATAATGATGATAATATCAGTACCAGCAGGCTTGCCCATTCTCTGCTTGGTCTTGTTGGCGGTTTGTTGTGTGGTCTTCTTGGCGTGGGTGGTGGCATTATTATGATACCTATTCTCACGATTGTTCTCAGGTATCCTACCCATAAGGCTATTGGTACTTCTTCGGCATCTATTATTGCGACCAGTCTGGGCGGTTTGATTGCTTATGTTGTGTTGGGCTGGAACGTGCCCGGTTTGCCGGCCTTTTCATTCGGGTATGTGAATCTTATTCAGTTTGTTTTCTTAACTGTTGCCAGCACTATCGTTGCGGGCTATGCTGCAAACGTTTCAAAAAAAGTTGATTCTAAAAAACTTAAGTTTGTTCATATCCTTTTGGTTTTTTATATCGGGTTAAAAATGGTGGGGATTGTATAGTTTACCTGTTTTTGTACACTCCCCTTTCCAGGTTTCCTATGAAGTAGCTGTTGTTGGAAGTTAACACGAGCTTTTCTACTTTTTCGTTTTTCATTATTTTCTGGAGGTGTTCCATTATTTCTATTGTGTCCTTGTTGCTGAAGAATCTGCAGTCTATTGTAAGGTTGTTTATGTTAGTATTTCTTAGTTTGTTTATATGGTCTTCAAGGTTGAGTATTCTGTAATCGTAGATGTGACTATTGTCGTAACAGTCTTTTTTTATCAGGTATCTGTTGTTTCTTTTATCAGTTAGGTAGTACGTGTTTGTTATTTCTTCATCGATTAGATTTTTAAAATCATCCTTTGTTATCATTAGTTGTACGTGTCCGAAGATGGTGTATTCTAGTTCGCATTCCTCGTTTTTAAGTAACTTCAAATCTTCGTATGATATTTCGTTTGATATCATCAGTCTTTTAAATCCGGGGTCCTGGCTTAGCTTGTTTATTGTGTAATTGTTGTATATGTTCAGGTGGTCCCCGTATTTTTCCACTTCCAGGTTTTTTGCTATTGCTATGTTGTCTGTCTGTATTTTTATGTTGATGTTTTCATTTTTTAGTTTGGCTATTGTTTCTTTGATGCGTGGAAGATCTTCGTCCAGTAGTATTTGTGGAAGTATCCATACTATCTGCTTGTCCGGTAATGTTTCTTTAAGTGTTGTCAGGTCATTTGTGATGTTGTCGGCGTATTCGTGTATTGATTTATAGTTAAAGCTTCCATCGTAGTACACGCTTTTTATTGTATTGTATTTTTTTATTGTTTCTGCTTGTTTAAGCTTATCTATGTATATGTTCCATTCTTTGTTTCGGGGGGTTGTCGTTTTTGTGTAGTGTTGTGTTTTGAATTCGTTTATTCTTTCCTTGCATTTTCTGCTTTCGTCACTTGTTGGCAGGTAGGATTGCATTATTTTTTTGTCTATTTTTTCTATTATTTCTCTTCTGATGTTGTTTATTGTTGATATTGGCATGAACAGGTTTTCTTTAAAGTTGTCGTATGTTATTTTGTTTATGGTGTAGTTTGTGTTTCCGGTCTTTTGCAGTTGTTTGTTTATTGTTTGGGTGGTTGTTGGCCTGTTTTTTGCTTTTTCAAATTTTTCTGTGCTAATGTATTCAACCGGATTTTCAAGTAATTCACAAGTGGCTTTTATTTCCATTTGTGACTTATTATTTAATGTGATTACTAGATCAATGTCTGTTTTATGAACATTTTCTTTGTTTATTATCGCTTTTGTTTTATCTTTAAGATATTTTGAATAAGTGATATAGACCATGGAGTCCTTTTCAATCGAAATTCCCTTTTTTGTTTTTATTCTTATTTTGTTTTTATTTTGGGAAATAATGTTACTTACGTACATTCCACAGCTTTCACCATCATATTCAAATTTCAGTCCGTCCCCGTTAACAATCTTTGTCGGAAAACTTTTGTTAATAAACTTTATAGTAACTTCCCTTCCATCAGTCTTAATAACCCTTCCTATAGGATAGCCCTGATTTCCGGCACGATTTCTGCTGATAACTTCACCGGGACTTCTATTTAATATGTATCCATCCGTAAAACCCCTATTGAATGCAAGATTTAACAACAGATAATCCTCAGCATCATATTTTCCCATAATGGCATTCTTATATGCATAGGTGGTGCTTGAAACGTATTCCGATGATTTCATCCTGCCTTCTATCTTCAAACAATTTGCTCCTGCATCAATGATTTCCCGGACATTGTTGTATGTGCACAGGTCCTTGGTACTTATCAAATAATTTTCATCAGACAGGGGAGTGTTATAATAGTCATAAAAGGCATATCTCATCCTGCAAGGCTGTGCACATAATCCCCTGTTGCCGCTGCGACCTCCCAAAAATGATGACATCAGGCATTGTCCGGAATAGCAGTAGCATAACGCTCCATGAACAAACACCTCCAAATTTATGTCATAATCATTTTTTCTTAGCTTTGAAGATATGTCCTTAATCCTGGAAAGCGGAACTTCTCTTGAAATGTTGGCACTGGAAAAATTGTTTTCACACAGCCATTTGACAAAGGAATAATCATAGATGGTCATCTGTGTAGATGCATGAAGACTAAGACCCGGTATCAGATCATTTAAAACGCTGGCAAGACCAATATCCTGTACAATAATTCCGTCAACACCCTGATTATACAGATAATAAACATAATCCACTACTTCAGGCATTTCATTTTCCAGTATGGAAATGTTCACGGTTACAAAAACCTTAACATTGTATTTATGACAAAAGCGAATGGCCTTTTTAATTTCGTCATAATCAAAGTTTTCCGCGTAATCTCTAGCACCATATCTGGTTCCGGATAAGTATACAAAGTCGGCGCCACTAAAAACTGCGGACTCAAGAACATCCATAGAACCAACCGGTGAAAGAAGTTTACATTTTTCATACATAAAAGTAGTCCTCCCCCAAAAATAATAAAACAAATTCTATTAAAATATTGATTAACATAATATTAATTAATTTAGAATATTGGTGAAATGATGTACATAGTTTTAGAAGGAATAGATGGTTCAGGAAAAACGACACAAACCCAACTGTTAAACGAATGGCTAACGACAAAAGGATACAAAACCAGGAAAATAGTGGAACCAACCGGCTCCGACATCGGAAAGCTTATACGAAACGAATTATTAAATCCCGAATCCACAAACGATATCAATCAGCAGAGACTGACACTGCTTTTTGCAGCGGACAGATTAACCTTGAAAAAAGAAATAATTGATGCTAAGGGTTCTAAGGACATAATCCTAATTAGTGACAGATCATTTTATTCAAGCATATGTTATCAAAACAATTCATCAGTGGAAAAAGAATGGATTTATGAGGTAAACTTGCATACGCCACGTCCGGACTTAACAATATTGTTGGATTTGGATGAAAAAGAAGCCATAACCCGTTGTGATAAGGAGGAAGTCTTTGAAACAATACAATTTTTAGAAAAAACCAGAACAAACTACCTTGAACTGTTGGATACTGAGGAGAATATTGTTGTCGTGGATGCAAAGGATTCATTGGATAAGGTACAGGAAAGAATTAGAAAAATAGTGGAAGAGGAATTAGGATTATGAAAGAATTATATGTCCAATCTTTCTTTCATTAAATCTACAATATAATTTATTGCATTATTAATTTCTTCATAGCTTCCATGTAATTGGGGACCTGAATCGGACTGTTTGAGCTGAACATCAAAATTGTCAACAGCATCCTTAATTTCAGTGACTGTAGGTCCGGGAGGTAGGGTAACGTCAACTACATGTTTGGTTGCCCGTCTTAAGTCTTCAAGTTCTCCTTCAAACAATATTATACCAGTATTGCTCTGGAGCATGTTCAAATGATATTCTTCAATCATTTCATCCACTTGTTTTGGTTGTAATCCTGAAATAACGCGCATAGTATGTTTAGCCATCATCTTCACCTAGTGTTAGTTTAATGTGATTCCATATATTCTCTTGCCGGAGCAAATTTTTCAATTAAATATTTGCTGACAGTATTTTTCAAATCCATAGGATGTAACTCTTCTTTAGAATAAACATCATTCAATTCTTCTTCTGTTAATTCAAGGTTACCTCCGAACTTTTCAGGTCTTTCAATTAACATCTTTTCATGTTCATCAAAGATATAGTAATGTGCCATCTCTATTACAGGATTGTCTTCAACAACACCTATCGGACAGAAACTTTTATTTACCTTGTTTTTAATTTCCTTCGGAGAATCGTCTATTGCAATGAAGTTTCCTTTACTGCTGCTCATTTTGTCGGAACCATCAGTTCCATGAATTAATGGTATGTGAATACAAACCGGAACGTCCAGGCCTAACTTTGGAAGCACTTCCCTTGCAAGCATGTGTATTTTTCTTTGTTCCATTCCACCAACGGCAACATTTGCATTCAAATCATCAATGTCTAATGCCTGCATAACCGGATATAACGCTTCTGCAACATTGTGTGTTTCATCTCTTGATACTTGTGCCATACTTCTTTGAGCTCTTTGAATGGTAATTTGGGTGGCAGCCCTGAATACTCTTACCATGTATTCTGGTGACATACGGTCTGAACCTAAAATGAATTCGGTATCTTCATTAAGTCCTAAAGCTTTAAAACATTTGATGTTGTAGTCGGAAATTTCGTTAAGTTCTTCTAACGTTCCCTTACCATTAAGGTATGCGTGTAGGTTTGCTATGAAAATTTTAATCTTAAATCCGGCATCCTGGAGTGCCTTCATCCTTTTAATTGTTAATGCATGACCTAAGTGTATTTTACCAGAAGGTTCAAAACCTACATAAGCAACTTTTTCATCCCTTTTAATTATTTCCTTTAATTCATCCAATTCAATTATTTCGGCAGTATCTTTTGAAATGTTTTCTATTGCCTTATCTATATCCATTTATTTTCCTCCGTCATATTATTTAACACTATATTATTATGTATATTTTATTTTTTAACTTAATAACATTAATCTCCTGACCAATGTTAATATCATTCATCTTATCATTTTTTTCCAGGTCTACCGGCATATAGCTTTCAGGATCCAGCACCTGAATTTCTGTTGGAGTAACGTTTGTTACGGTTGAAAGTTTAACGTCATCTGTTTTTGCCACCTTCTTTATTTTATCATATTCCTTCCAGCTTATCGATTCACTCTCATAGTTGGATAGGTTCAGGCCAACAAATTTATGACTTCCAATCTTTTCAATTCTAAGTATTTTATCCTTGTATTCAATAAAATCGTCCTTATGGAATGATGGTAACCTCACCGAAATCCAGGACCTGTAAAGATCCCTACTTTTGGACTTGTCGCGTCCAACAATCTTTCGTGATTCTGTTATGATGCCCCCAAACTGTTTCTGCATATTTTCTGCAATCTTATGTGCAGCATTATGAGAACCTACCTGGTAGTCAACACCTTCTTTAAGAACAATCCGTTCGGTCACGTATGCCAATTTGTTTGTCTTGCATAAACGCTGTATTTCGTTTGAAATAAATTCGTCAGCCTTCTGTATTTCAGGCTCTTCCAGTTTTCTGTTGTCTGCACGCAATTGAATAACCGCTTCATAGTAGCCTGAATGGAATTTACTGCAATCCGGACAAACTCCTTTAACAACCTTAACTTCTATGGGATAATCTTTATCTATATAATCATCTAAAACTTGTCCCCGGACATGAATCATACAGTCATACATTGTTCCCCTGTTTGTAAGTATTTCGGTGATGATTTCCGCATTTTTAAGATTTTCATTGATTTTAATATCTTTCTGTATTGCATCATTAATTATTTCATCATCATAGTATGCTGATTCAATCCATTTGTCATGTTTTAGTGTGGCACCACAATGGGAACAAACGGTGAAAGTGGCATATTCCGGAACGTCGACTAGTTCAAATTCTTTCAGATAACAACTTTTGCATAAACCGTCATATAATTTTTCTTCGCTGTTGCATAATAAACAAAACATAAAATCCTCTCATATTATTTAAAGATTATTTATTGTAGTAATTGTTGTAAAAAAGAGTTTTTTTTTGTTTGGAGCTTAAAAAAAATATAATAGTAAAAAGATACCATTATAATGATTTCAAAGGTGCTCTTGCTCCACAAGCACTACATTTTAGCATATCAATACGGTCTTCACGTATGATAACGGTATCCGGCCTATTACATTCATGACAAATTACAAAGTTGTCCACATATTCCTTTACACGGTCGTTAATCACGTAATGTGTAAATTTACCTTGGAGTATTGCCCTATTTCCTTCAACGTTTCCGGATGTACCTAATTCTCTTAACAGGTATTTAAGGACGTGTTGAGGGTCTCTGTTTAATGTACTTGAAACATCACCAAAGTTTTTGATAATTGTACGATTTCCTTGAATAACGGAATATCCTTTAGGAACCTTAAATCTTTTTGATTCAAATACTCTGTCCGGCAATTGTTCATATGCTTTGTCGAGTAAAGCTTCATATTCTTCAAATTCTGTATTTTTTTTAGCCATTAATTTACCTCCGTCGTTTTATTTTCATTAGTTATATGATTAAAATTAAAAGATTAATTTAAAAATTATTCAGTATAATATAATGTATATTTTACTTATTACTTAATTTTTTCTAAGCAACTTTGTAATGGTCACTTGTTGGTGAATAAATTACTCCCTTACTGGTAAGCATATTAATCATATCATCTGCCTTATTTTCTGAAATATTGTATTTGTCGGCTAAGTTTCCATAGATTACGTTTTTAGGAGCACTTCCTCCATATTCTTCCGAAATTTCCCTGATTTCATCAATTAAAATGTTTATCTTATCTCTTTCCGATTTTGAAGTTCTTCCTTCAACTTTATCAATATCCACTTTTCCAGTATCAGGGTCGTATCCTACCTGTTTCATACAATCTTCCTGTAATTTGATTGCTCTTTCAGCATCTTCTTTACTTACTTCCGGACTGAGCCTGATTTTGGCACTGGCTTCGGATAAACGAACAAGAGCCTCTAATTGACGTGCAGTAATAGGAACGGGTGATTCCTCATCTATTGCTCCACTACGCATTGTAACGTAGAAATCCTGGAGAACTTTTGCAGCTTCCTTGGATAAAACCGGTTGAACGGTTTTACGTGCATATGCAATGTATTTTCTCATCAGTTCAGGATCTATTTCATAGTTAATGTTTCTGTCCTGGTGTATTTTCAGGATGTGTCCTGCCAGGCTATGGTCTCTTTCAGCGTTTGGCTTATCTTCGATGATGAATATTAAATCGAAACGTGACAGGATAGGGCTTGGTAAGTCGATTTGTTCTGCAATGGACTTGTACCTGTCAAATCTTCCAAATTTAGGGTTTGCCGCTGCAAGCACACTACATCTACTGTTTAACGTTGCCATAATTCCCGCTTTGGCAATTGAAATGGTTTGCTGTTCTAAAGCTTCGTGAATTGCAGAACGATCTTCTTCACGCATTTTGTCAAGTTCGTCCACACACACATTACCCTTATCACCAAGTACCAATGCACCGGCTTCCAAACTCCATCCACCTAAATCGTCACGAACAGCAGCCGCAGTTAACCCTACACCACTAGTACCTTTTCCGCTAGTGTAAATTCCACGGGGAGCTAATTTAGAAACGTATTTAAGTATCTGAGATTTACCTATCCCAGGGTCTCCAACAATAAGGATGTGCATATCTCCCCTCATGTGGGTCTTGTCTTCGAGTATCTTTGCACTTCCTCCAAATAACTGGAAAGCGATAGCTTCCTTCACTTCATAATATCCCTGAATGGATGGTGCCGTTGAATCAATAATTTTCTGATAGATATCGGGTGAACTTGCAAGTTTTTTAATTTCTTCTTCGTCCTCGTCACTAATTTCAAGTTCTTCAAATTCCTGTTCCAATGGTTCGAAAAAGTTTCCATAAATGTAGTTGTTGAAACGTTTTGTTCTTTCATCACGAATGGTTTTAAGAACTCCAGTTACCCTAATCTTGTCTCCGGGGGTAAGCGTATCCACCAAATCATCTTCTAAAACAATGTTAATCTGTCTTGGCTGGTCTCCACCGGATAAGTTTTCTAAAGGTTCCTGTAATTTAACGGTTTGAGTGTCCATGTAATGTGATTCTTCCTGTAATAATTTGAAAGACCTTCCACCACACTCGGAACATACAGCAGGCTCATGAATAATGTTGGATTTCTGTTCTACTTCATGTATTCTCATACAGCTTCTACATTCAAAAACAGCAGTCATTATACGAGGATGTATCTCATCGGTTTTTCTTACAATGCCGTCTACTGCAATGAATTTTCCAATGTATTCGCTGCGTAGTTTTCTTAGCGGTACATGGTTACGAATATTGGAAAATCTCACGTTAAGCTGTGCATTTTTTCTCTGTGGGTCAATGTTCTTAATGGATGTTGTTGCAGCTTCCAGAGTTTCATCAGGTTTTTCCAGTAACAAATCTGCCAAATCCGGATCAAACATTTCCAAACTATTATAATCTATTATAACAGATTTTTCTTCGGGATAAACATCTAAAACTGCAAATATTTCATCCTTACATAATTCACTAAAGAATTCTTCCAATTTAACTATGGATGATGCAGGTGATCTAACATTATTATTATTTTCTGCTGTTGTCGTAGTCATGAATTATACTTATAATTTTTATAATTTTTATATCTAGTCATATTTTTTTAAGATATTTTTTATACTTAAAAAATTAAAGAATTATATAATATGAATTATTGTTATAAAATTCGATAGTCATAAATAAAAAATCGAGGTTTCAAATGAAAAGATCAAGGTTAAAATTATTTAAAACTACCTCATTAACAATTTCTTTAATAGGTGTGGTTTTAATACTATTAACAATAGGGGTAATAGGATACGTTGCTGTTTCAGGTTTAAGTAATTCTGTTTCAACAACAGTCAGCAGTGGTTCTGCTTACGATCAATTAGATCAGGTTAAAACTCAATATGATGAAACAAACAATAAATACACAGAATTAAATAAGAAATTAGGTACAAATCCGGATCCAAGCATAAAAACAACATACAACACCGGAAAAGTAAAATTATCCGAATGCAATCAATTAATCATATCACTTCAAAATGATATAAACAACGGAAAACCGGATGAAGACATTCAAAACAAATTAAATCAAACAAAAAATAAACTAAAAGAAGCTAATGATATTTATGATCAAATAGCAAGTTAATTATTATTAATTCTTAATTTTTTTTTATTTAGGGGCTTTAAAACCTCTTGCAATAACATACATTTCTGAACTTCTTTTTCTAGAGGAGTTTGGCTTTGTAGTTTTCACAGTTCTAAATCTCTTTTTAAGTTTTTTAACCAAATCCTGGTAGGCTTCACCCTGAAAAGCCTTCATAACAAGATTTCCATCATTTTTAAGAATGTTATCGCAGATGTTCAGCACTGCAACAGCCAAATCATATGCCCTAAAGTTATCAATATCCTTAATTCCAGTCAATTTTGGTGAAGCATCAGATAAGATAACATCAGCTTTGCCATCAATTAATTCTATTATGGTATTTTGAACTTCTTCGCTGGTAAAATCTCCTTTAACTCCGGTGTATGCTTCATGATCTATTGGTTTAATATACTCCAGGTCTACACTAATTATTTGGCCGGTACCTTCTTCACCAATTATTTCCGCAACTACCTGGCTCCAGCCACCAGGGGCAGCACCCAAATCCACAACGTTGTAATCTGGCTTCAGTAATCCATACTTTTTATCCAGTTGTTTTAGTTTATATGAAGCTCGTGAACGATAATTTTGCTTTTTTGCAAGTTTATAGTAATGTTCCTTATCATGTTTTGCTTTCCATCTGCTCATACTATTCCTCCTAACGCTTAAATTGTGAAAAATCTAATGCTTTACAGGTTGCCTTTCCTATTTTCACCACTTCCGCATCAACTTCGCTTCCATTAATTTCAAGTAACATAACGCTTGGTTCACTCAGACGTGGCTGTGTGGGACTACCAGGATTTAATAGCAACACTTCTTTTTCCTGCTGAATCATAGGCTTATGGGTGTGTCCACTGACTAGAATGTCAACTCCCAATTCTCTTGCCAGATAATATAACTGTTGGGTGTCCCCCTTAGGATAGACAACACCGTGTGTAAGTCCGATTTTAACGTTTTCAACTTCGATTATTTCATGCGTATTGTATCCAATATACGGGTCACAGTTACCATGCACGGCAATTACCGGAGCAATTTCTTCTAATTCTTCAACAACACTCTTTACTTCAATATCACCGCAGTGAAGTATCATATCAACATCTTTAAACACTTCAAAAACTATGCTTGGTATTGATTCTGTACGGATGGGGATATGTGTGTCAGAAATGATTCCTATTAACATTAAAACATCACTCAAAAAAATTTTTATTATATTCTATTATACTATTTTATACATTCTTAAATCTATAATTTTTCAAAATATTTTAGATTATCTATTTATATTATTTGTTAAAATATCATTTTATAGAGAATAAATATAAGTAGATTTTTTTTTAAAAGTTTTATATTAATTAAGATTAAATGTTTTTATTATATAGAAAAATACAATACTGATGGGAGAATGGTTTATGAGTGAATTAATTATATGTGAAAAGCCTAAGGTAGCAGAAAAGGTTGCTAAGGCTTTATCGGATTCACCCATTAAAAATTCATATAAAAGAGTACCTTATTATGAAATTGAAAAGGATAACGGTGAAAAAACTACTGTACTGTCAGCGGTAGGTCATTTATTTTCTCTTCAAGCAATAAACAAAAAGAATAAAAGGTTATATGATGTTGAATGGGTTCCATTATATGAGACGGACAAATCAAAAAAATATGTGAAAAATTATATCGATACTATAAAGAAATTTTCAAAAGACGTCGACAGATACATACATGCCTGCGATTATGATACGGAAGGAACTTTAATTGGATACAATGCATTGAAATATATCTGTGGGGAAGATTCAATAGATAAATCTTTCAGAATGAAATTTTCTGCATTGACTAAGAAGGATTTAATAAAATCATACTCTGAAGCCTATCCATTAAAAGATGATCAAAGCTGGGCAGATAGTGGTGAAGCAAGACACATATTGGATTACCTGTTTGGAGTAAACATTTCAAAATCCATGACGGATTCCGTTTTAAACGTAACAAATCGTTATGTTCAATTGTCAGCCGGCAGAGTTCAAACGCCAACACTGGCTATTTTAACCGAACGTGAAAAAGAGATTAAAAAGTTTATCCCCGAACCATACTGGTTAATTAAAGCCAAAATAGAAAAAGGAATAATTGCCGACCATAAAAAAGGAAAAATATTCGATAAAAAAGAAGTAGACAAAATATTGGAAAATTGTAAGGGAAAAGATGCAACAGTTTCTAAAATTACAAATAAAAAATCCATAAAAGATTTACCTTATCCTTTTGAATTAGGAACATTACAATCTGAAGCATACGCCCAATTTGGCTTTACTCCAAGAAAAACTCAACAGATAGCACAAAACCTGTATGTTGAAGGATACACATCTTATCCAAGAACATCTTCACAAAAATTACCAGAATCATTGGGATTATCAAATATTCTAAGCGACCTATCAAAAGATCCTAAATATAAAGAAAAAATTAAACAGTTAAAAGAACCGTTTAAACCAAATGAAGGAAAAAAGACCGATGAAGCACACCCTGCTATACATCCTACCGGAACATTGCCAAAGGACATCACCGAAGATTATCAAAAAATATATGACTTAATCACCTATCGTTTCATAAGCCTGTTTGGCGAACCTGCAGAACTGGAAACAATAAAGGTAGATTTGGATATTGGTGAAGAGGAATTTACATTCTCAAGACAGAGAATTTCAAAAGAGGGTTGGTTAAGTTTAGATCCTTATCAGTATAAGAAAGTTAAGAACGAGGAATTCCCTGATATCAAGGAAGGGGAAACTACCAAAGCTAAGGTTAAAAGTGAAGAAAAAGAAACCAAACCTCCTGCAAGATATAATCAGGCATCAATCATTCGTGAATTAGAAAAACGTGGTTTAGGAACAAAATCTACAAGGGCTAACATAGTGGCCATATTATATACCCGTAAATATGTTGAAGGTAAAAAAATCACAGTAAACGAACTGGGAGAACGAATGATTGACACGTTATCAAAATATTCCGAAAGAATTACCAGTGAACAGATGACACGTGAATTCGAAGACGATATCACGGACATTAAAGAAAAGAAAATAAGCGAAGACAACGTTATAGAAGAAGCCAAAAATGAATTAAACGGAATATTGGATTCAATCGATGTAAACCAGGAAAATATTGGAAAAGAATTATTCGAAGCATACGAACAAAGTCGTATAGTGGGCAAATGTGATTGTGGCGGAAATCTAATCACAATTTCCTCACCTAAGGGCGGAAAATTTGTTGGATGCACAGGTTATCCTAAATGTAAAAAAACATACTCGTTACCTGTTGGTGCCAGCGTACTTAAAACCACCTGTGAAAAATGTGGATTGCCATTAATTTCATATGGAAAACCAAGACAAAGAGCATGTTTAGACTTTGAATGTGCAAATGGTGGTAAAAAATCAACAAATGAAAAGGTAGGTAAATGTCCTGATTGTGGAGAAGATCTAATAAAACGTATGGGAAGATTTGGTGAATTCATAGGATGTACCGGTTTTCCTAAATGCAGATTCACTTCTTCAATAGCAGACTATGAAAAATCACAAAAAGAGAGTAGTGAATAATCACTCTCAAACTATTTTTTCTCGTTTTGAATCGTTTCATACAATTGCTTTAAAATTAACAGGGTTCCCTCTTTATTTAAATGCTTATCGTCTGTCTGATTTTGAGAACTGTATATGCATGCAGGACAGCCGGATTCACATTCACAATCCCTGATTAGTTCATAAGCCATCTTTATAATGTCCTCAAATAGGCTGAAGGCTTTCTCGGTTAGTCCAACCCCTCCTTCAAACCCATCATAAATGAATATGGTAGCATTTCGGGTGTCAGTATGCATATTTTTAGACACACCACCAAGATCATAGGTGTCACACATCACATGAAATGGGGCAACGGATATCAATACGTTTTCCACTCCCTGCAGACATCCCATGAAAACATCAGTAAACTTGGAATCACTTACAAGATATTCTTCCAGCATTTCCTTGATGTAGAAAGGAATTGTAAACCATAATCCTTTTGTTTTAAATTCCAGTGGGGGTAAATTAAGTTTTTTAGAGGCACTTATTTTACTGTACTTCATGATGTTATATCGGTCATATTTTTCAGTTACTGTTAAACTACCGTAACATAATGTTGTTTCACCCAATTTTTTCTCTTTTTCTTTTTTAAGATTTTTAACATCAACTTCTTTGATGGCCTGAGTGTAATATTTTAAGTCCTGCTTTTTGACGTATATTCGTTTATCTTTAATGTTCATTTCCTTAACAATGTATGTGTCACCGTTATGTATTAAAACGGCATTTTCATGCGCTTCCCTAAATGCCTGTTTTTCGTTCATGTCCTCCAGGAAACGATTTCCATTGAATACCTTGTAAGGTTCGGATATTGCATCGCTAAGGTTTACTTCAAAGTTTGGACTTTTGTCCTGTTTCAACAGTTCTTCGTCATCGAAATACCATTCCACATTTTTGAACTTTAATATTCCATCATTTTCTAATTCACTCATTTCATCAAGAACAATTCCTTCATCATCAAATCCAAAACTTTCAATTTCACCTAATTTTAAAGGAATTTCATGTGCGGCACATTTAAGATGTCCTCTTAGGATTTGTTCATTGTTAAGGTCAATTATTGCATGTTCATGTGTCTTGTTGAAGAAAACTTCGGGATGTTTCATGAAATATTGGTCTAACGGATTTTGGAAAGCAACCATGGTTATAATGGATTGTTGGTTTTTTCTTCCTGCACGGCCTGCCTGTTGCCATGTTGAAATTAACGTTCCAGGATAACCGGAAATGATTACACTATCAAGAGAACCTATGTTTATACCTAATTCCAGAGCATTGGTAGTTACGATTCCTTTTAATTTACCATCTTTGAGTTCATCTTCTATTTTTTTACGTTCTTCAACGGTATAACCTGCACGATATGCCGTAATTTTTTCGGATAGTTCGGGTAATTCCTTTTTAAAGTGTTCCTTGGAATTGTATGCTATTACTTCCGCCATTTTTCTTGAAATTTCAAAGCATATTGTCTGAAAATCTTTTTCTACAAATGTATTGAAGAGTTCCAGCGTATCTGTATGGGTGGATGGATTTTTTGATTCAATGGCATATGGATTGAAAAGGACAAAATATTTTTTACCCGATGGTGAACCGTTTTCATCAATAATCTCGGATTTAAGTCCCGTGAGTTTTTCTCCAAACTCTTCCGGATTTGCTAATGTTGCCGTTGATATAATAAATTGTGGCTCGGAACCGTAATATTTGCATATTCTTTTTAATCTTCTAATTAAAAATGCCATGTTTGATCCGAATACGCCCCTGTATTGGTGTGCCTCGTCTATTATCACGTATTTAATGTTTTCAAAAAATCGTTGCCATTGTTCATGCCATGGCAGTATCAGGTGTAACTCGTAGGGGTTGGTTATTATTAGTCGTGATTTTCGTTTGATTTCCGGCCTTTTTGATTTTGGAGTATCTCCATCATATTTTTCGGGATAAATTCCAAGATCACATTCCTTATCTATATTAAGCAGGCTTTTTAACTGATCGTTTGCCAAGGCTTTTGTGGGGTAAATATAAAGGGCAGTATCGTTTTCGTTGTTGGTCAAATCCTCAATGACAGGAAGTGTAAATGATAATGTTTTTCCACTAGCGGTAGGTGTGGTGATTATCACGTTTTTTCCTTTTCTTACTTCGTTTAAAGTTTTGTATTGGTGCGTGTATAGTTTAATGTTTTGTTTTTCTAGATAATCATGTAATGGTGCTGGAAGTTCTACTTTTTCCTGTGAATATCTGGCCCGTCTTGCAGGTATTTCTTCGACATGTTCAATTCTGTCTCTGAACCATTTTTTGTTCTGAAAATATTCTAAGATTTCTTCGACCATTTTATTTACTACCCTAAATTATTTTTTTTAACATATCCTTGAAAAAATTTCATATTCTATTATATATTATCTGATTTTTAATTGTTTTAAGTATTTTTACAAAATAAATATTTTATGTT
>JAZUCJ010000104.1:0-2908 GCA_045639105.1 Methanosphaera sp. | reverse complement strand
AGAGTACACGTCTGGGGGGCGCGAGGTCGCTGGTTCGAATCCAGTCATCCCGACACAGTAGAAAGCATTGATAATCTGATGATTGTTGATGCTTTTTATTTTATGAGCAAATTACTTGAACTTTGCAATTTATTAGTAATTAAGCCATAAGTTTAAACCATCAGTTAAACCAAGTCAACCCGAAAGTCAACCACAGGTCTAATATTCCACTACAAATAATCCTAATTTTTTTCAAGGTCTCAAAATTTAGATCTACATTTGTAATCATTAAAAAGAATAACTATACCAACGACAAAACAGGGCATTAAACCTAAAGATATCAAAAGGGCAATGTCCATTGTTGAACAATACAAAGAAAAATTAGAACAGATTAAAGAACCGCTCCATTGGTTAGGACAGGAATTAATGGCAGTTTAATCATTATTATTACTAATAAGGTAAGGACATCTATTAAGTTAGGTGTCCTTTTTGTTGTTTCAATCCCTATCTTTTTACTAATTTTTCAAATAAGCAAAGCTGTTTATTGCTTAATCAAATGCTTTTAACTACATTTGTAGCGTTCTTAGGAACAGACATATTAGTTAAAGGGCGTTTAGCAATATTATCCTCTATTGGAATCTGGACAATTTCGACTTGTGGATAATGAGCAATGAACGTCCACGTCTGTGGTATATATAAACCTTGAACAGGGCATATTATATCATTAGGCGTGGGCTTTGCTTATTATACAAGTCGGGCAGTCCAGAGCCTCAATAGAATAATAAGCAAAAGTTCCCACGCCTTGTTTTTTTTATTAGCTTTCTTCTGGGAATTAAGAGGCATACAAAAACAATTAAAAAATGAAAACATTTAGAATGATTGGAACAGCTCTGTATGTAACCTTAATATGCTTATCAGCATGTAGTAGTGGAGGGGATGATGAAAAAGTCGAACCACCTGTTAATTGGAATCCTCATTTTATGATAGACGGAAATGTTAGCAATGAATTACTATCAGGAGAGACCTGTAATTTTACAGATGATTTAAACGATCATTCAATAAGAATCTTTCCTGATGATAATTTAAATAAAGAAAAACAAAGTGAATTCATGAGACATGAATTTAATTTTACGGCAGAAGGCTCTATTGAAATTACATCAAAAGACAGTCATTCAGTTTTAGTAAACTTTAAAGGACCAGGAACGGGTAAATTAATTGTTTATGACTATACCGCAAACATTAGATACTACATTAATGTTGTTGTTGAAAAAGTTGATGTTAAGAATAATATTACAATATATCAAAAAGCAAATGATGGTTGGTATGACAACAATGGAAGATTTCATGATGGTCCTTTCCTTAGAATTAAAACAACTGATACTCTTTCACATTTTGGCAAAAAAGGAAGATTAGAAATTTTATCATTTGGAAGCGATAAGAAAGAATTTGAACCAAGTAAAGAAGATTTTGGTTGGTCCACAGAATTAAAGAGTAACGGAAACGGTTCCTATCGTTATGACGGAGATTTATATATGGGTAAAGTCAATACAACAAGTAAAAATGTAAATTATTGGTTTTATAAATTCGTTTATGGTAGCACTTTATATGAAGTACGCAAATATAACGGGTCAGACAAGTGTTTATGGAACGGAGAATGGAACAAATGATACAAAAAAAGACACCAACTTACCAATGACAAGTTGGTGTCTTTCTTTTGGTTCATCCGACAAATTATCTTAACTATTAGTTGTTCAATACATACAAAATCGCTAATTTTGCATAAACATTTGCAAGTATATGGAATATATCAACGAATTTCACAAAGCATGGATAGAGAGAACTCGCCAATCAATAGCCTCTTGGAACAAACAGCCTGCATCGTCAGAAGAAGTAAGACAACAACAGGAACGTTTGAACCAACAGAGAGCTATAAGAGAAGGCAAATTAAAGAACTAAAATCATTTGCTGATTCTCTTAATTTGTGGATTGACTTATCCAACCTTGACATTACCTACATGGATAAAGGCGGAGAAAATGAAGTCTTCCATGATGGTAACACATCAGTAATCAAGCTGAATAACTTCGAATACGCAGGGGATGATTTGGAAAACTTCTTCATCCGCATTTTTGCACACAACAGATTCTTCAACAACGTCCCCTACTCTCTCATCGGATTTTCGTACAATAGCAAGAATGAATTTTGTGCCGTGCTCACACAACCATACATCAAAGCCGAAAGAGAAGCAACAGAAGAAGAAATAGCCGAACACATGCAAGCTCTCGGTTTTGAAATGGATTATTACGATGAATTTCACAATGAAGAATACGAAATCTTTGATGCAGTCCCCAACAATGTGCTTTTTGGAATAGACGGAGCTTTATATTTCATTGATACGCAAATCAGATTAAGGGAAGAATGGTAAATACGAATAGAATATACATTGAATTATAAGATAGAATATTGTTAAACCACCTCTGTTAATCCTGTTTAAACCATGAATTAAACCGAGAAGAAAGGGCAGATAGGCATTAAGCTGATAATCAAGATTATAATGACTTTAACAATAATCGTCTGGGGGGCGCGAGGTCGCTGGTTCGAATCCAGTCATCCCGACACAGTAGAAAGCATTGATAATCTGATGATTGTTGATGCTTTTTTCTTTCTCCCTACAATTCTCATCATTCGCAACGATTTCAGTAATTTCAGATTTCAGTTTCTTTTTCACGTTCAAACCATGTTTGAGCCAACAAGAAATTAAGATTATTACAATCATAATATTTAATTATATAATTAGGGACAGTCTTGAAATAGACAATAAAAACACAACCGATTGATTGTCAATTTGATAAATATTTCGTATATTAGCGAGAAGAAATAAAAATTCCCCCGAACCTCTGGAAAAGGCAAAATCCGGGGGAAATGAAGTTA
>JAZUCJ010000103.1:0-9563 GCA_045639105.1 Methanosphaera sp. | reverse complement strand
AGTGTTCGTATTTATTTAAATATTTATTTATTCTACTGACAAGTGTCAAGTTTAATCTTAAAATAGTTTTTAAAAATAACTATTTAATCCTATGTTTTAGGTTATATATAAAAGTTTTTTAATTAATAAAATAAAAAAAAGTAAAACTGATTACATATCAGCTTTAATTTCATTGATTTCTTCAGGTGTGTAGATTTTCATACCGTCTTGGGTGATTGTTGCTAGGCGGTAGCTGTTTCCTGAGTATACGTCACGTTCCATTGCGGATGTTATTGCTTTTATTGCTACTTTTTTACCTTCTTCGACGTCCAGGTCTTCTGAGTATCTGTCTTCAAGTACACCGAATGCGTATGGTGATCCTGAACCTGTGGAGGTGCATTTGTCTTCCATGTAACTTCCACTTGGGTCTAGGGAGTATAGTTTTGCACCGTCTTTGTCTACTCCGCCTATTATTGTTTGTACGTAGAATGGTCCTGATTTTAGTATGTTGCTGGTTAGTACTGCTACTGCATCGATGGACATGTCTTTTTCATTTTTTAGTTTGTATAATGATATTTCTGCTTTTATTACGTCCATTAGTGATTGTGCATGGCTTACTGTACCTGCTATTGTTGCTCCTATTTTGTCGTCGAGTTGGAATAGTTTGTCTGCACCTTTGTTTGCAACTAAACTTCCCATTGTTGCACGGGTTTCTGTTGCCAGCACTACACCGTCTTTACATACGAATCCTACGGTTGTTGTTCCTTTTACGTCTTTATCTGTTGGTTTCACGTTAACACCTCTTCTTTTATTATTTTTTTGGTGAGTTATTAAGATTATCTTTTCAATCTTTTTTTTCTTTGTTTTTGATATTATTTTTGTTACAATTATATTATATTAATTATCTATTATATAACCTTTGGTAATTAAAATAGTTTTTCTGAACAAAAATTATGATTAACAGTAAAAAAAAGTTGATGAATGGAAATTATTCATCTTTCTTAAAATAAGTGGATTCGATTTTTTTAGCAATCTTCATGAATCCTTCAGCTGCCTTGGATTCGGGTTCTGCTTTAACGATAGGAACCTCATACTTGTCCGCGGATTCAGATACCTGTGTTCTGAAAGGTAAATCACCAAGATAATCAACATCCATGGCATTTGCAAAGTCTTTGCCCTTACTGTCCCCGAAAAGATTAACCTTTTCATTACAATGAGGACATTCAAAGTATGACATGTTTTCAATTAAACCGATATTGTTAATGTTTAACATTCTGGTCATACCAACACACTTAACAACGTCTTCTTCTGAAACGGAACTAGGTGTAGTGACCATAACGGCAGCATCCAAATTCGGAATCATTTGAAGAACGGTTAAAGGTTCGTCCCCGGTTCCCGGAGGATTATCGAATATCATCACGTCAATATTGCCCCATGCAACATCGGAAATCAATTGCTTGATTGCACCAGTTTTTTGTGGTCCTCTCCAGATGATTGGTGATCCGTTACTTTCAATTAAAAATGCCATTGAAGCAACAAGCATACCATCATCGGTTTCTACAGGAACTAACTTATTTCCTTTAACACCAATTGATTCTCCTTCAATACCTAACATTTTAGGAACGTTAGGGCCGTGAATGTCAACATCATAAATAGCCGTTTTATAGCCCATAGCATTAAAAGCCTGTGCCAAGTTAACAGCAACGGTTGATTTTCCAACCCCACCTTTACCACTCATAACAGCTATTTTATACTTTATATTGGCAAGATTACGGGTAATGTTTATGTTCTGTTCCATAATTGCCTTTTTATCTTCATCAGATAAGTTTCCGCCATGTTCATGTGCCATGTTTTTTCTCCTACAATCAATTTTTCAAAAAATAAAAATAAATTTATTATAAATTAAGACATATAATTTTTAACTTATTATATAATTATATTACTTTATTTTCTATGATAAAATTTTTGTATATGACACTGTTGGCATAAATAAAAATAAGACTCAAAAAAACAGTAAGTGCATAAATATCAAAAAAAGGGGGAAAGGCGGGTATGGTGGTTAATACAATGACGTTTCCGGAAGAATTTTAACCAGGATATGATCATACATTTTTGACTTTTTAATTTCAGCAATATCACCCAAACGATATCCTTCAACATCCACTTCAGCTATTTTTTCATGGAATTCGTCAAACGGCAATTTTACGCGAACACCATCCAGCTGACTGACAAGGGCCATAGGAGCGTTAACGTGTTCGATTTCTTCCACACCCCTTTCAATGGCAATCTTTGCAATAACCGGTGAAATAATCAACGGGTCATCCTCAAGTTCCTCTTTTTGATTTGCAATGATGTCCTCGGCAATTCCTGCTAACTTTCTTAATGCACGAATATTCTCTCCACGTTTAAGACGTCTAGGAATTCTTCCAAAGCCTGACACATATGCGTTTGCATTTATTTCCTCTGCTTCCAGTTCGGGACTGCCCACAACAATGACGGGAATGTCAATATCCTCAAAAAGATGTGTTTTTTTACGAATACAATCTTCAAAGCTACCCAGGGAGAATATTGCAAGGTCATGTTCCTCGATCAAGTCCTTTTCAGTCTTACTTATCTGGGAAATACCCTTACCGGCACCCCTTGCTAAACCGATCATGTTTGTTTTTGTACCGTATCTTCTTAAATATTCTGCAATATCACAAGCAGCATGAGGTAAATGCTGTCTTGCAAGTGTAGGTGAAACCACGGCAATTTCAGTACTTGCCAAAGGTGACAACTCAACATCACCCAACAATTCCTTGGCCTTAACTTCAATCTTATCAATATCCTCTGCAGGAACAGCTATTGTTATGGTAATATCTAGCTGGGATTCATTACGCTGTAATATGAATCCGCCCAAATCCTCAATTAGCTCCTCAATCTCATAATGTTTATGAATACCACCAGTATATGTCATTGTTTCATACATAATCTCCTCTCCAGTAAATCATATCTGCTTTTTGCCCTTTCAACAATATTCTTGGAAACATTCTTGTGTGAAGGAATGACAACACAATCTTCTTCATCACAATTGTCACTGTCATCCCAGTAGTCAGGCATTATAATATAATCATAATCATCGTCTATCGTAAAACCCATATCTAAAATAATATCCCTTAAAAAATTACTGTACACTTTTACTTTAGTATTTTTTCTATTATCTTTTTTTTCATCATTTTCATCAATTAAATCCAATATAATTTTAACTTCTTCCTCATCAATCTTGGTATTGAAGCGATTCTGAATTTCCAGTATGCTTTCATAAATCTGGGTGAAGGTATTTAGTTTAATTGACAGCTTGGGAATATCCGATTTTGTTTCAGATAATAAAATTGCAATATCAGCATCCCTTATCTGGTCGGGACTGACAACTTCATAATCCTCAACTCCGGATATTCTCAGAACATCTTCACACATGGGTGTCGTAATAATTTTCATCATATCATTATCCTTATATTATATATTATCTGTTAGTATTAATTCTTTTTTTGCAATCAAGAAAAAAAAATCATATTACATAATTAAAATACTTTAAGTAAAATAACTAAAAATATATTGTATAGCATAATATTGAAAAATAAAATAAATAATTCATAAAATAATTAAATCTTAAACCAATCGTGATAAAATGAATGACAGTAATCCGGAGAATAATAAAACTATTTTTCATAAACCACCAATTCTCAGAATTTATCCAAATACCGATGACGAATCAGAAACAATAGAGGTAGAACATGAAACCAGTGAAAACGGGGAGATAATGGAATATGGTGAAACAGAAGAAGAAAACATTATTGAACCAGTACATGAAGCTTCACTGGAAATAGTGGGTACGGCACACATATCAGAAAAAAGTGTTGATTCTGTCAGGGAAATGATATACGAGAAAAAACCGGAAATAGTGGCAATAGAATTGGACCTGCCACGATACCAGAGACTAATTGATGATAGTTACGGAATAGTTCATGAGGAAAAGTTTGACTTGAAATCCGTATTAAAATCATCCAACCTCGTAGTAACGTTGGTCACGGCATTTTTATCAAACACCCAAAAAAGGATGGGTGAAGATGTTGGGGTAAAACCCGGTTCAGAGATGTTGGAAGCAGCAAAAATTGCTAAGGAAGTAAATGCCGATGTTGCACTAATAGATCGTAACATACAAATCACTCTTAAAAGAACAATCAATGGGATGAGCCTGAAGGAAAAACTTACATTCGTATGGGAATTGCTGACTTCATATTTTTCCGGTGATGAGGACGAAGAAACAATCGAGGAAGAGATTGAAAAGCTTAAACAAGAGGATACAATTGCAGAGGTAATGAATTACTTTAAAGAAGCATCTCCCGGCGGATATAATGCATTGGTTCATGAGAGGGATGCTTACATGGCTTATAACTTAAAGAGTTTGGAAGAAAATAATGTTGTAGCAGTTGTTGGTGCAGGCCATAAACAGGGAATCACCAAATTTCTTGAACAGCCGGAAAGCATTCCGTCATTGGAAAGTCTGAATTACATTAAGGAGTCCAGGTTTTCAATAACGAAAATAATCCTATACCTGATACCCGTCCTGTTTGTCCTAATATTCATAGTGGCATTTTTTCGGGGTATTAACATAGAGGGAGGTCTGATAAATTACGTGATATTTGCCGGTGGAGGAGCATTTATCGGTTCACTCTTATCAGGATCTAAAATTCAATCCGCCATAGTGGCATTTCTTGTTGCTCCAATAACCGTTATTCACCCATTACTTGCAGCAGGATGGTTTTCAGGATTGGTGGAAGGAAAATTACGTAATGTTGGCTTTGATGATTTACATGAACTTGCAGATTTTGAATCATGGAAGGATTTATGGAACAATAAGCTCTTCAGAGCAATACTGGTAGTAGTTGGAACCAACCTCGGATGTACAATAGGTGTTTTAATCACGATAAACAACGTATTTTTACCTTACGTCCAGGCAATATTCGGCATATAAGAGTAGATGGTGATAAATATGGCATATTTGATATACAGGTGTGACTGTGGAAGAGTACTGTATTCGAAAGAGGGCACTAAAACGAGAAAGTGTACGTGTGGAAAAACATTAAACGTAAGAAAAAGAAGAATACTAAAGACTGCTGAAACAGCGTCCATAGCCACACAGGCAGTGCAGCAAATGCAGGAAGAAATTTATGGGGGTTCAATTTTTAAAACTGCTAACCAGTTATAGACTTTTTAATCTCCCCAGTAATTTCACAGGCTTTACAAGGACTTCGGGCAGTTGGCTGTCCACACAAATCACAGGTATTTAGGGTTACATTGTTTTGTTTAACATTAAAGGTCTTTTCAAATGATTTGAAAATGTTTAGCTTTGTACCTTTCTCTTTTTCTTCAATCTTATTTAATAACAATTTAACTTCACTTCTAAGGGAAGTGACAGAGTATGGACATTCCTGGTTATGGATTGGAATGTCGTTAACAACACACCACGTTCCAACATCCTTTTCGGGCAGTCTCCATAACGGCTTTATCCGGGGAACCATTTTTTCGTGTATCCTGTCCAGTTTTGGTCCGAACTTGGGAAACTTGTTCTGGTCGTTTCTTGCAAATGTCATGAGAAATGATTGTATTTCATCATCCAAGTTATGTCCCGTTGCAATCTTGTCACAATTATTGTCGGAAGAAATCTTATTTAACAAGTATCTCCTATAGACTCCACAGGGCATGCACGTACTTTTATAAACGTCGCTTATGTCATCCAAATCATAATCCCACTCATTTTTAAAGGAATGGATGGTTAATGGTATACCTAATTTTTTACAATTTTCTTGTGCCGTTTTAATACCTTCCTTACGATAACCCCTGATTCCTTCATCTATGCAGACGGCCTTAATTTCGAAATTGTCATCATGGGCTTTTTTATACCTGTTTAGCATGTGCAGCGTTAAAATACTGTCTTTTCCACCGGAAACTCCAATCATTATCCTTTCATCCGGGCTGATGAGATTGTACTTTTCAATGGTTTCAAAAACGTTTTTTTCAACATATCTGTTAAATGAAGCCTTCTCTATTTTCATAATAAGATATTCCATACGTATTTTATAAAAAAAGGGGGGAATTGGTGGGGTGGGAGATTAGGTATGATTTTATAAAAGTTTTTCAGAACCTGCCTTTACGGCTTCAACGATGCAGTCGAGTTCGTCTGTTGTTAATGAAGGGTGAACAGGTAATGAAATTACCTGACTTGCAGCTAATTCTGCTTCAGGACAGTTACCGGTAATTCCCAGACTTTGGTAGTATGGTTGTTTGTATAATACGATAGGATAATGTACTCCGGTACCTATTTCATTGTCGGTTAGGAATTGTCTGAATGCATCCCTGTCTTTTGAAACCCTTATCGTGTACTGGTGGAAGACGTGGGTAACGTTACTGTCAACATATGGTGTTGTTATTCCCTTAACATCAGATAATGCTTCTGATAAATATTTTGCATTTTCGTTTCTTTTTTCGTTGAATTTGTCAATGGATTTTAACTGAACTAATCCGATGCTTGCAGCAATATCTGTCATCCTGTAATTGTATCCTAGGAGGGATTGTTCGTATCTTTTACTTTCACCATGGGCACGAACCATTGCGGATTTTTCTGCCAGTTCATCGTCATTGGTTGTTACCATACCACCTTCACCAGTGGTCATGTTTTTGGTAGGGTAGAAACTGAAACATCCTAAGTCTCCGATGCTTCCAATTTTCTTTCCCTTATAGATTGATCCATGTGCTTGAGCAGCATCTTCAATAACCTTCAAATCATGTTTTTCCGCAATTTCCATGATAGGGTCCATGTCTGCAGGCTGTCCATATAAGTGTACCGGTAATATTGCCCGGGTTTTGTCGGTAATTTTTTCTTCAATTTTTTCAGGATCCAAATTGAAGGTTTTCGGATTAATGTCTGCATAAACTGGTTTAGCAAGAGAGTATAGGACTGAGTTGGATGTTGCTGCAAAGGTAAATGGTGTTGTTATTACCTCGTCACCTTTTTCGACTCCTGCAGCTACAAGTGCCGTGTGCAGTGCTGTTGTTCCGGAACTTGTTGCAATCGCATGTTTTGCCTCGGAATATTCTGCAAATGCATCCTGGAACTCTTCAACTTTAGGGCCTTGAGCTAACATTCCAGATTTCAGTACTTCGGTTACGGCTTCAATTTCTTCGTCAGTAATTATAGGTTTTGCTATGTTTATCATAATATCTCCCCTTTTTTTAATTAAAAATTAATTTTAGATTCTCGGTTGATGTTAAGTTTCTATTTATTCAACAATTATCTATTATTATTTATTATCTTATTTTTACTTAATAATAATTTTCACAATTACTTTTACTTTAAGTATATTAGCAATTTTTTAAATAATATAATATAATATATTTTTTTAATCTAATTTAGTGGGAGTAACAATAGATGGACACACATTATATTGAGGAAGGACTTGTTAAGATAGAAGTTCCTGATTTTGAAAAGGTTTCAGCAAAAGCACCAGTATTCTATAATCCCGTAATGGAATTGAATAGGGATATTTCGGTTGTTGTTTTAAATCAGTATAGGAAAACATTGGACCATGACGTGGTAATATTTGACGCATTTGGTGGAACAGGTATAAGGGGTGCAAGGTATTCCAAGGAAATAATGGGAGTGGAAAAAGTTCTCGTCGGTGACGTAAATCCGTTAGCCGTTGAAATAGCTAAAAAGAACATGCAATTGAATGACATCTCTAATGTGGAGGTTGAAAAAAATGATGCTAACGTATTGTTACAGTCAAATAAGGGACTTTTTGATATAGTTGATATTGACCCCTTCGGAACTCCTTCAATGTTTACCCAGTCAACTGCAATCAATATTCGTCCGGGCGGTTTGATTTGTATCAGTGCCACTGACACTTCCGCTTTATGCGGAACGTATCATGATCCGTGTCTTAGAAAATATGGGGCACAACCTCAAAAAACCGAGTATTGTCACGAAAACGGTATCAGAATATTGCTGGCATTTATTGCCAGGAATCTTGCGGTTAACCAGAAGTATATGGAAGTTTTGTTTTCCCACAGTACCGAACATTATATGAGAATATATGCCAGGATAAAAAGGGGTGGAAAAAGGACTAACGAGTCTTTAAACAATATTGGTTTTATTGCCCACTGTCCTCATTGTCTGCATAGAGAGATGTTTCATGGATTTGTACCCCAAATTTCCGACAATTGTCCGGATTGTGGAGAAAAGTATGTTGTGGCAGGACCATTATGGCTGGGCAATATCTCGGATAAGGCTTTTATTAAAGACATGATTGAAACTACCGGGGAATTAACTCTTAACAAAAAAGAGGAATTATTGAAATTGTTTAATCAATGTTATGAGGAAGCGGAGGGTCCCATAACTTTTTATGACATTCATAAAATATGTAAAACACTGAAGATTAGTTCACCAAAAATGAATGACGTTATTGACGAAATCAGGAAGAGGGGTTATTTTATTTCAAGAACACATTTCAAATTAACGGGTATGCGTACTGATATGCCATTAAAAGAGTTAAAGGAATTAATTGTAAAAGTAAAAGAAGAAAAGTTGGGTGTTGAGGTTTAGGGAATAATTTATTCCATCGGATTATTCATAGTTTAGCATGTTGTGTGTGTAATAATATTGTAGTTCAGGGGCATGTTGTATTTCATAGAATCTGTATGGATTGTTGAAATATGGGAATATTGAACCCGTTGCTGCACGCATTATTCCACCGAAGTGTCCGAATTCTTTTGAACAGACCTGGTAGTATAATGGGAATCCACATCCTGGGTTGATAAAAATATTTCCTTCCCTTACGGTTCCATGCCATACCATAGGAATTGGTCCTTCCTGGCCTTGTGCATCAGCCATTTCCAATACTCTGGCCCATGCATCATCAAATGAATCATAAATTTCACCATCAACTTTATAATCCCACTTATCGTTAGGTACACCATTTATACCATAGTCTAATACCTGGTTCCAGTCAATGTTTACTTGTGCTCCTGCAGTATCCATGAATGCCATTTCAATGATGTAAACTTTTCCATTCATGAAATTTCTATAGTTTGAACTTCCCGCAAAATGTAATACTATTGCACATTTTGAATTTCTTTCTTCAGCATATTGGGCTAATAGATTTGCATGTACGTGTTCGGGGTACATATCCGGATTTGCAATTTTTACAAAGGCTAATCTTCCCAGAGGCTCTATATCTTCCGATGTTGAAGATGTTGATACATAGAGAAAACCAATTAGTATAAAAATTATTATTATGAAAGAAATGTACCATTTCATTATTTTCACCGTTGTATTAATTTAATTTTTTTTGTTATTTATTTATATGTAGATTTAATTTCTTAATATTTTTCATATTTTCTTCAATGCGAATAATGTTTAATTTATTTATAAAAAACAATTCATTTTGGATAATATGTATTATTTTGTTTAGTTATGCTGGTATTTTTTTGAATATTTTTAAATCAGTAATTTTACCAATACCTAAATGGATTATTTTAACGAATGT